>JBBDQT010000036.1:2768-10700 GCA_040905815.1 Acidimicrobiales bacterium | reverse complement strand
CGTTCTCCCGCTCGCCCTGCAGCACGCTGAGGGCGAAGATCGTCCGCACCGTCGCGAGGTCCGAGGTGGAGGTGGACCTCGGGCGGCGGTCGAGGCCACTGGCGAGCTGGGCCTGCACGTCTCCGATCGTGCTCAACGCCCGGAGTCGGGGGAGCACGTCGATCGTGGCGTCCTGGACGATGGAGGCCGCGGTGCGGGCGTCGATCACGTCGAGCAGCGGGGCGACGTGATCGAGCGGCCACCAGTGGGCGCGCACCGTGTGCCACGAGGCCGCGAGGTCGCCCTTTCCCTCACCGGCACGGCCGTGGACGGGACAGCTCCACGGTGTCGGGCCGCGTGTCCCGACGCGGTCGTCGAGCACGTCGGCGAGACCGGGCACGTGGACGCCCCACGCCAGGGTGGCGCTGAGCGACCCCGGCCTGCTCCAGGGCGCGAGCTCGACGTCGACGAGCCAGCGGACCTCGCCCCGGTCGGCGACGAAAGCGGTGGTGCGGCGGCGGAACCCGTGCTCGGCGAGGGCTGGGCCCAGCCGTCCTCGCACGAGGTCCGTCAGCCGCTCTGCGGGCTGCTTTGCCTGGCGCACGTCCCTGACGGTACGACCGCCGCGCGCGCCGACGGTGGACCCTCAGCCTCTTCAGCCGGGCGCCGTAGTGTCGCCGCCATGGGCACACGGCGGGTCGTCATGGGACTGCTGTTCTTCCCGCGCGGCGGCTCCGCCCAGGTCACCCGCTACCTCGCCGTCGCCCTGGGCGACGCCGGGTCGTCGGTGTCGCTCGTCGCCGGCTCGCTGGGGGTCCCGGGTGACGAGACCCACGCGCCGACGTTCTTCGACGGCATCGAGCTCCAGCACGTCGACTACACCGCCACGTTCGAAGCTTCCGCACCGGACGGGAGCGCCCTCGCGGCGCCGATCCCGATGCACCCCTCGTACGAAGACCGAGAGGGTGCACCGGACGTGGTCCTCGCCGCCGTGGATCCGGGCCTCGAGGCCCACCTGGCCGCGGTCTGGGAGGCGCCTCTCGCCGCCGCCGGCGCCTCCGGTGCGGACGTGCTCCACCTCCACCACCTGACCTCCCAGCACGACGCCGCCCGCGCCACGTGGCCGCACGTGCCGATCCTCGCCCACCTCCACGGCACGGAGATCAAGCTGCTCGAGGCCATCGAGGCGCGACGGATGCTCGCCGCCCGGCTCGGGAGCTCCCTACCTGAGATGCCTCGGGCGGTGGCATCGGGGAGCCTTGGTGTACGCGGGCTCAGCGCCGTGGAGCAGGAGCTGCTGACGACGACCCGCTGGACGCAGTGGCGCCACGGCGACCACTGGGCGGCGCGGCTCCGGCAGCTGGCCGTGGCCGCCGACCACGTCGTCGTCGTGTCCCCGCCCGACCGTGCCACCGTGATCGCCACGTTCGGGGTGGCTCCCGAGCACGTCACCGCGATCCCCAACGGCGTGGAGACCGACCGCTTCCACCCCCGCCCCTCCGCACCGGGCGAGCGGAGGACCAGGTTCCGCCGCTGGCTCGTCGAGGACCCGCGGGGTTGGCGGGAGGGCGGCGAGCCCGGTTCCATCCGCTACGGGGAAGCGGACCTCGACCGCCTCCTCGGCGAGGACGGCGACGGGACCGTGCTCATCTACGTGGGCCGGTTCACCGAGGCGAAGCGGGTCCCGCTGCTCATCCGCTCGTTCGCCATCGCCCGCCAGCGCGCCCGACGACGAGCTTCGCTCCTGGTGTGGGGTGGCCACCCCGGCGAGCACGAGGGCGAGCACCCCGTCACCGTGGCCGAGGAGGTCGGCGGCGAGGGCATCTACTTCGCGGGCTGGCGCGGGCACGAGGACCTGCCCGAGGGCCTCGCCGCGTGCGCCGCGCTGCTCACCCCGTCGGTCAACGACTCCTTCGCCCAGACGGCGCTCGAGGCCATGGCCACGGGTCTGCCCGTCGTGGCCACGTCGAGCGGGGGCTTCCCCTCGATGGTGAACCTGGATCCCGCTGCGCCGACCGGGTGGCTCGTGCCGCCCGATGACCTCGGCGCGCTCGTGGACGTGCTCGTGGACGTGATCGACGATCCCGGCGAGGTCACAGCCAGGGGTGCGGCCGCGCTCGCCCATGCCCGCGCCGAGCTGTCGTGGTCGGGCCGGGTCCCCCGCTTCGAGCAGGCCTACGCCGCCGCCGAGGAGCACCACGCTCGCCGCGCTCGGCGGCAGGGCGACAACCCTGCGCAACGGCCCTCGTGACATCGGGAGCGCCCGTTGGATGTGCGCTCGGGTGCCGGAGCGGGGTGAGGCTCGTCACCGACGGGGACGCGCGCGAGCGGGTCGGACGGGATCACCCGCCGCCAAGGAGGCGGGCGACCTCACCGGCGCTGACGGCACCCTCTCGCAGGATGCGGTGCTGCCCGTCTTCGGACCAGCCGACGACGGTGGAGGGCGCACCGTCACAGCGGCCGCCGTCGACGACGACCGCGACGCCGGGACCGAGCGCGGCGGCGGCCGCAGCGGCCGTGGTCGGCGTGGGCTGGCCGTGGCGGTTCGCGCTCGTGCAGGCGAGCGGGCCCACGCGCGAGGCGATGGTGCGCACCACGTCTGCAGCGGGGACTCGCAGGCCGATCGTGGTGTCATCCGGACCGCCGAGGTCGAGGTCGAGCCCGGCGCGACGAGAGACGACGAGCGTGAGCGGCCCCGGCCAGCAACAGGTCATGAGGACTTCAGCGCCCGGTGGCAGGTCGCCGGCGAGGCCGCGGGCAGACGCCTCGTCGGCGCAGAGCACGGGCAGCGCCACATCGGCCGGGCGCTGCTTCAGGCGGAACAGCGCAGCCGTGGAGCCGGGCACAGCGGTGGCCGTGGCGACTCCGTAGACGGTGTCGGTCGGGAGGACCACCGCGCCGCCGGCGAGCAGCGCCTCCACCGCGGCGTCCACCTCGGTCACCGGACCACCACCAGAACGCCTGTGTGCCGTGGGCGACGGCTTCCGGCGCTAGCCGCACACTGACGAGCGCGATCGACGTTCACGTGGCGAGACGGGCGACGGCGTAGCGGTCCCGGCCGGCGAGGTCCTGGCCCACCTCGGTGCTCGCGAAGCCGGCCTGCCGCGCGAGGTCGGCGATGCGTGCTGCCTGCCACGGCGCGAGCTCGACGACGAGGACGCCACCGGGACGCAGCCAGGAGGGCGCGTCGGCCACGATGCGCTCGAGGTGCTCCATCCCGCTCGGCCCGGCGATCAGGGCGGTCGTCGGTTCCCAGTCCGCCACCTCCGCCGGGAGGCCGTCCCCCGCGGCCACGTAGGGCGGGTTCGAGACGACGAGCTCCACCTCACCCTGGAGGTCCTCGGGGAGCGCGCCGAACCAGTCGCCCTCCGCGACCCGGACCCGGCCGCCGGGGCGGCCGATGCCGGCGATGTTCGCCCGGGTCACGGCGAGGGCGTCGGGCGAGGCGTCGGTCGCCCACACCGAGGCGTGCACGTGCTCGACGGCGACGGACAGGGCGATCGCTCCCGAGCCGGTGCCGAGGTCCACCACGGTGACGGGTCTGGCGTCGGAGCCGGTGCCGCCGATGCGGCGTAGCTCGCCGAGCGCGGCCTCCACGACCTGCTCGGTCTCGGGCCGGGGGATCAGCACGCGCTGGTCGACCAAGAGGTCGAGCTGGCGGAAGCCCCACCCGCCGAGGACGTACTGGAGCGGCTCCCCCGCCTCCCGGCGTGCGAGCAGCGCGTCGAAGGTGGCCACCCCCCGCACGGTGACGAGGTCCTCGAGGCCGAGGGCGAACGCCGCGCCCTCGTTGCCCGACGCCCGCTCCACGATGCGCCGGGCGTCGACCTCGGGTGAGATGAGACCAGCGGCGCCGAGCCGGTCGACGGCCTCCCGGTACAGGACCCGCCAAGCGATCGTGGAGCCTGCGACGACGTCGCCGCTGCCCGCCGCTCCCGTCAAGGCGTTCCCTCCGCGGCCTCGAGCTGGCGCGTCCGCTCGTCCTGGAGCAGCGCGTCGACGATCGCGTCGAGCTCGCCGGCCAGCACCTTGTCGAGGTTGTAGGCGGTGAAGCCGATCCGGTGGTCGGAGAGCCGGTTCTCCTTGAAGTTGTAGGTCCGGATCTTCTCCGAACGGCCTCCCCCGCCGACCTGCGCCCTGCGCTGGCCGGACATCTCGAGCTGCTGGCGCTCTTGCTCGGCGGCGAGCAGCCGGGACCGCAGCACCTGCAGCGCCTTGGCCCGGTTCTGGATCTGGCTCTTCTCGTCCTGCATGGCGACGACCACCCCCGTCGGCTTGTGGGTGATGCGGACCGCCGAGTCCGTGGTGTTCACGCTCTGGCCACCGGGGCCCGACGAGCGGTACACGTCGACCTGCAGGTCGCTGGGATCGATGTGGAACTCGACCTCCTCCGCCTCGGGCAGCACGGTCACCGTCGCCGACGACGTGTGGACCCGGCCCTGGCTCTCCGTGACCGGCACCCGCTGGACCCGGTGGACGCCGCCCTCGTGCTTGAGATGGGACCATGCACCCTCGCCCTTGAAGACGAGGGTCACGTCGGAGAGGCCGCCCCTCTCGGTGGGGGCGCTGCTCAGCAGCTCGGACTTCCAGCCCTGCCGGGACGCGTAGGCGAGGTACATGTCGTGGAGGTCCTTGGCGAAGAGGTTGGCCTCCTCCCCGCCCTCGGCGCCGCGGATCTCGACGATGACGTTGCGGCCGTCGTTGGGATCCTTGGGGAGCAGCAGCAGCCGCAGCTCGTCCTCGAGGCGGGCGATGGACGACTCGGCGGCCTCGATCTCCGCTCGCACCATGTCGCGGTCCTCGCCGGTGAGCTCGGGGAGCATCTCCCTGGCGGTTGCGAGGTCGGCGGTCGCCTGACGGTGGGCGGCGCTCGCCTGGACGAGCGGCACCAGCTCCTTGTGGCGCATCGACAGCTCGCGGAGCAGCGCCTGGTCCCCCAGCACGTCAGGGTCCGACAGCCGCGCCTCGACCACCTGCAGCTCGTCTTCGAGGGCAGCCAGTCGGTCGAACATCGCGTCCGAGCCTACGGCTGCCCGTCGGTGCCTCCCCCGAACTGGCGGTTGGAATCGACAGTGGCGGTCGTCTGGAACCGCCAGTTGGAGGTGTTGTCCGAACTGGCGGTTGGAATCGACAGTGGCGGTGGTCTGGAACCGCCAGTTCGGTGGAGGGAGGTCGGGTGTCAGACCTCGGGGGGGATGGCGACGAGCTCGGCTGGGTCGAGGAGGGCGGCGGCGAGCTCGGCGGTCGCTCGGTGCGCGTCCCGGGGCGGCACCGCGAGGACGAGACGTCCGCCGCGGCCGTCGCGCTCTCGGGTGTCGGCGGCCGTCGGCACGAGGTCGAGATCGATGCCGGTGGAGCAGACGACGACGACCGTCGACCCGTCGGCGTCCTCCCCGACCGCAGGCGCGGGACTCGTCGTGCGCAGGTCTGGTGGCTCGACGACCGGAGGCACGGCCACGAGGCGCGCCGCGCCGACGAGCGAAGGGTCGGCCACCACGCGGACGCGCAGCGCCCGCTCCGGCACGAGGGCGTTCAGCGGGTGCGGCGGGGCGCCCGCTCGGCGGTGGCCGCCGACGAGCGTGGCCACCTTCTCGAGGCGTGCGACGTCGATGTCACCGCCGCTGATCATGCCGTGCGCCTCACGGTCGAACCGACCCACGCCGACCTCGAGCAGCGGTTCGCCGTCCTGGCCGATCGTCACCCGTGCGACCTCGAGGCCTGCGACCTCGGCGACGACCCGCCCGTGCTCGACGACCCGGTCGCAGCCTGCGGCGGCGAACAGCGAGGCGGCGTCGAGCAGCCGGGGATCGGTCGGTGGCTCGACCGGGTGCGGAGCAGCCCGCGCAGGCTCGAGGGCACGACCGGCGACGAGCCACACCGCCGGCGTGAGGACGAAGAGCTTGGCGCGGCGGGCGAGCAGCGCCGCTGCGTCCGGGTCGTCGACGACGATGTTGAGCGCGGCGACGCCGTTGCGGGCACCCCACAGCAGGGCGGGGCCGAGGACCCGGGCCTGGTGGTCGTCGGCCAGCACCCAGCCGACCGGCCCGTCAGGTGCATCCTCGATCAGCCCCGCCCCCGTGGCGAAGGGGACCTGGCGGCGCGCGGAGGTCTCGGAACCTGGCCGAGACGCGACGAGAGCGCCGAGCTTGGCCCCGAGGAGGCCGGCCCGGCGCCCGTCGTCAGAGGGCGTCGCGCTGATGGGTGCTACTCGGCGGCGGGCTGCGCGTCGGCGGGCTGCGCGTCGTCCGGCGCCGCGTCGTCGGTGGCCTTCTGGGCTCCCTTGCGCTCGCCGTAGCGGCGCTGGAAGCGCTCGACCCGGCCACCGGAGTCGACGAGTCGCTGCTTGCCCGTGAAGAACGGGTGGCAGACGTTGCAGAGCTCGACGCGGAGGTCCGAGGAGGTCGACCGGGTCTCGAAGGTGGAGCCACACCCGCAGGTGGCGGTGGCGTTCACGTAGGGGGGGTGGGCTTCGGTCTTCATAGGTGCTCCAGTGTACGGGGAGGTGCAGTCGCCATCACAGCCGGTGCGACAGAGAGGGATGGGTCAGGCAGCGGGGCCGCCGGCCTTGGCGGCCTCGGCGAGGAACTCGTCGTTCGTCTTGAAGGTCTTCATCCCGTCCATGAGGCGCTCGAGGGCGGCGGTGGGCGAACCGGCGTCGCTCGACAGGGCGTGGAGGGCACGACGGACCCGCCAGACCTGCTGGAGCTGCTGACGGCTGAACAGCAGCTCCTCGTGGCGCGTCGAGCTGGCGTCGACGTCGATGGCCGGGTAGATCCTGCGCTCCGCCAGCCTGCGGTCGAGGCGCAGCTCCATGTTCCCGGTCCCCTTGAACTCCTCGAAGATGACCTCGTCCATCTTGGACCCGGTCTCGATGAGAGCGGTGGCGAGAATCGTGAGCGAACCGCCCTCCTCGACGTTGCGGGCGGCGCCGAAGAACTTCTTCGGCGGGTAGAGCGCGCCGGTGTCGATGCCGCCGGACATGATCCGGCCCGTCGCGGGGGCCGCGAGGTTGTAGGCGCGAGCGAGGCGGGTGATGCCGTCGAGCACGATCACCACGTCCTTTCCCTCCTCCACCAGGCGCTTGGCCCGCTCGATGGCGAGCTCGGAGACCGAGGTGTGCTCGTCGGAGGGACGGTCGAACGTCGAGGCGATCACCTCGCCCTGGGTCGACCGGCGCATGTCGGTGACCTCCTCGGGGCGCTCGTCGACGAGGAGCACCATGAGGTGGACGTCGGGGTTGTTGCGCTCCATGGACTTCACGATCTGCTTGAGGATCGTTGTCTTGCCCGCCTTCGGGGGTGAGACGATGAGGCCGCGCTGGCCCTTCCCGATGGGGCTCACCAGGTCGACGATGCGGGCCGTCATGTTCGTCGGGTCGTTCTGGGTCTCCAGGCGGAGCTTCTCGTCCGGGAACAGCGGGGTGAGATCCTCGAAGCGGGGTCTGCGCCGGGCCGCCTCCGGATCCTGGCCGTTCACCTGATCGATGCGCAGCAGCGCCGGGTTCTTCTCCTGGCGGTTGGCGGGCCGGCTCGCGCCGGACAGGTGGTCGCCCTTGCGAAGCCCGAGCTGGCGGACCTGGCGGACCGACACGTAGACGTCGTCGCGGTGCGGGAGGTAGCCCTTGACCCGGAGGAAGCCGTAGCCCTCGTCGCGGAGGTCGAGGAGGCCGGCGCACTCGACGGGCTCGCCGTTGAACGCCTCGTCGCCCTGTCCCTCGGGACGGTCGCCCTGGCCCTCGCCACGATCACGGTTTCGGCGGCGGCGGCGGCGGTTCCCACCCTCACCTTCGTCCCCCTGCTGGCCGCCGGACCCGGGCTGGTTCCCCTGGTTCCCCTGGTTCCCCTGGTTCCCCTGGTTCGTCTGCCGGTCCTGGTTCCCCTGCCGGTCCTGGTTCCCCTGCCGGTCCTGGTTCGCCTGCCGGTCCTGGTTCGCCTGCCGGTCCTGGTTCGCCTG
>JBBDQT010000036.1:0-2668 GCA_040905815.1 Acidimicrobiales bacterium | reverse complement strand
GGCCCTCGTCGGACCGGTCCTCGGCCTCGCAGGCAGGCCGTGCACGCCCGTCGGCAGCGTCCTCGCCCGCCCCGGGGCCAGCACCGTCATCGCCGGACCTCGATGCCTGGCGGTCCCCCTCGGCCGGGGCAGGCGAGTCGCCCGCCCGCCCAGCGGCATCGCCGCCCGCGTCGGCGACCGCGGTCGAGGCGGCACGGCCACGGCCACGGGTCGCAGCTCTGGGTGTCGCCTCGACCTGTGCCGCGTCCGCCGGTGCCGCGTCCGCCTGTGCCGCGTCCGGTGCGATGCCGGCGGCACGCAGGATGAGATCGACGAGATCCGCCTTCTTCATCCGCGACGCCGGCTCGGCGCCGAGCGCCTTGGCGATGGTCTGCAGCTCGTCGCGCTCCTTGCGCTCGAGGACCGACCGCTCCAGGACGGGCTCGCTCATGACCTACCTCTTCTCCGGTGCCAGCTGGGCGGTGGTCGGTCGCCATGCGGGCACCACGGGATGTGAAAGGGGATCCGCCCTCAGGCACCGGCCGGTCCGTCGCCCTCCCCTCATCGGGTGGGTCGACCTCCCGTGCCGTCGGACACCAGCAGGGCGGAGACCGGATGACGCACCGTGGCGCACAGCGACCACGCGGTCGTAATGCACAACCGGAGCGGATGACCGGCGACCGCAGCATACCCCGAGGGCGAGCGTGAGCGAGCGTCAGCGGGCGACGAGGACGAGCGAGACGAGGAAGCAGGCGATGGCGACGACCACGCACGCGCCGATGCCGAGCACCTGCACGGCCCGGACCTTGTTGCGCTCCGTGGCGAACAGCACGGCGCCGGCCAGCGCGCCGACGATGAGGCCGCCGAGGTGCCCACCGATGCTGATGCCAGGGATCGCGAAGGTCAGGAGGAGGTTGATGCCGAGCAGCATCGGCAGGCCGGACGCCATCGGATCGACGCCACGGTCGCGCATGCCGACGACCGCAGCCCCCATGAGGCCGAACACCGCACCTGACGCGCCGGCGGTCAGGGCGTTCGGTTGGAGCAGGACGACGCCGAGCGACCCGCCGAGGAGAGCGGTGACGTAGAGCACGCCGAGCCGCACCCGACCGAGCGCGGGCTCCAGCATCATCCCGAGCTGCAAGAGGATGAGCATGTTGAAACCGAGGTGGATGAGCCCGTAGTGGAGGAAGCCGCTCGTGAACAGGCGCCACCACTCCCCCGCCGCCACCGCGCCGCCGTGCAGCGCGAAGTCGAGGGCGAGAGCGTTCCCGCCTCCGAAGAGCGACGCGGTACCGCCCTGGCGGGCCGCCTCGACGAAGGCGAAGACGGCGACCGCCACGTTGACGGCGATGATCGCCTGGGTGAGCCGGGGCGGGGTCACGAGCGACCGGAGGGTCCGGACCTCAGGCCCTCCCTTGACGCACTCCGGGCACTGGAAGCCCACGGGAGCGGTGATCATGCAGTCGTGGCAGATCGGCCGCTCGCACCTGGTGCAGCGCACCCCGCTGGTCCGGGAGGGGTGCCGGTAGCAGCTCCAGTCAGCGGCGGGGCGCGCCGCGGGCGCACCTTCGCCCGCTCCACCGTCAGCCTCGGGCATCGTCACTCCCACTCATCGAGCTCGGCCGTCGAGCTTCGGTTCGCGCCCGGTGAGGCGCGCCATGAGCTCGTGGCCCGCCACCGGCATGGCGTGTGCCGTCCCCGACTCGGAGTAGGAGCCGCCCGACCCGTCGGTGGCGCTGTCGACCAGCAGCCACGGCACCGTGTCCATCGTGTGGGTCTTCTTGGCGACCGGCGTGGCGTGGTCAGGCAGCAGGAGCAGGCGCCACGCGCCCAGCTCGTCGAGTCCGTCGACGAGCGGGCTCAGGATGCGGCGGTCCCACGCCTCGAGCGCCTTGACCTTCTCCTCCAGGTCGCCGGCGTGACCGGCCTCGTCGGTGGCCTCGACGTGGATGACGAAGAGGTCGGTGCCCTCGGCCAGGGCGCGGAGCGCGGCATCCCGCTTGCCCTCGTAGCTCGTGTCGTACCAGCCCGTGGCCCCCTCGACCTCGACGACCTCGATGCCGGTGAGCACGCCGAGGCCCCTGATGAGATCGACCGCCGTGCAGAGGCCGGCCTGCAGGCCGTACGCGTCGGCGAAGCGGGGCATGACCGGCTGGGTGCCCTGACCCCACAGCCACACCTGGTTCGCCGTGCCGACGAGCTCGGGCACGATGGCGCGGCTCGCATCCATGAGCGCCTGCAGTCGGGGGGCGGCCGGTCCTGACGGCCACACGACCGGCTTGTCGGAGAGGTCGTGGGGCGGGGCGCAGACGGCGTCGGCCCACGACTTCGGCGCCACGACGATGTGGCGGTACTGGAACCCGGGGTGGAACGACACCTCGTCGGTGCCGAGCTCGGCCTGGAGCGCGTCGATGACCTTCCTGGCGTCCTCGGTGGACGGGTGGCCGCCGGCGAAGTCCCGCATCGTGCCGTCGTCGCCGACGTCGACGAGGTTGCACCGGAACGCGACCTGCTCTGGCGACAGCCGGAGCCCGAGCGCGGCCGCCTCGATCGGGGCACGGCCGGTGTGGAAACGGTGCGGGTCGTAGCCGAGGATGCTCATGTTCCCCACGTCGCTGCCCGGAGGCATGTCCGCCGGGATCACCGCGGCGCGGCCCACCTCGCCGCGCCGGGCGAGGGCGGCGAA
>JBBDQT010000035.1:3763-10798 GCA_040905815.1 Acidimicrobiales bacterium | reverse complement strand
TCGGAGAGGAGCGTGAACCCGAGCTCGTACTTGGCGTCGAACTTGGCGAGGGCGGTGGGCTGGTCGGGGCTGATGCCGACGATGGCGGTGCCCCCGACGTCCCCCACGATGTCCCGCAGCCCGCACGCCTGGGTCGTGCAACCCGGCGTGTCGGCCTTCGGGTAGAAGTACACGAGCACCTTGCGGTCCTTGGACGACTCGCTCAGCGTGAAGGGGTCCCCGCGCTGGTCGAGCAGGGTGAAGTCGGGGGCCTTGTCAGCTGGCTCGAGGGGCATCCCCCGAGACTAGGTCGATGAGCATCGGAGATCGCCGGTGGCGGCGCGGAGGGGGCTCGGGAGGGCTGTCCAAGTCTTTGACAGGAGTGGACTACTTCTGGACTACACTGCCGTCGTGCCGGACGACTTGAACCTCGAGCTCGAGCGCACCGAAGCCCTTGAGCTCCTGGCGGTCGTGCAAGCAACATTGAACGCGATCGCGCGGAGCCACGATCTCACCGTCGGCGCGGCGATCCTGACCGGCATCAAGGCGAAGCTCATCGATGCTCTGGAGGCCGGATGACGAGGACCGCAAGTGCTTTCGACCGGATCGCTGACTCGGCGCTCACCGAGCTGTCGGCCGCGCGCCCCAGCGGTGATGCAGTCGGCGCGGCCGTCGCCGCTGCGGCCCTGCTTGCCGAGCGCGCCGCACAAGAGGCGACCGATCGCGATCGCGTCATCCGGATCGCGAAGCGGGAGGGTGCGACGCTCCGGGCGCTTGCCGAGGCGACCGGGTTGAGCCGTCAGACGATCGCCAACATCTGCGCCGCCGGCAAGCCGGCTCGCGCGGGCTGAGAGACTCCGGACGCCCGCCCCACACGGGCGCCCGGCGGCCGTTTCCGGCCTGTCCCATTTGACCACTTCCGCCCCCCGGTGTCATGGGCAACGGCTACTCATCTCGACCGCTCCAGGTGGTGACGCGGAGGCAAGGGTGAGCGAGGATGGTCCGGCGCCGCAGCGGTCGTCGACACGGCGTACCGGTCCGGGGGCGGCAGCTCGATCTACGCCGAGTGCCCCCTCCAACGGCGCTTCCACGCCATCACCCAGCACTTCCTCGTCAAGCCGGACACGCTCACGACCGCGGGAGCGATCCTCGCCCGGCAGGACGTCGACGTCATGGTCTTCTAGGTTCGGCCCGGGAGGGCTCCTGGAACGTGGCGATCGTCTTCGGCCTCGCGGTCGCACTTGCGTACGGGGTGGCCGACTTCCTCGGCGGGCGGACCTCGCGCGGCGACCACCCGGCGGTCGTCGTCGCGATGTCGCAGGTGGCGAGCGTCGTCCCTCTCGCGCTGCTCCTGGCGGTGGACGCCTCCCCTGTGGCGGAGGCGCGTTCGCTGGCGTTCGGGGCGGGGAGCGGCGTCGCCGGGCTGCTCGGCGTGCTGCTGCTGTACCGGGGGCTGTCGCTCGGGGCCATGGGCGTCATCGCCCCCATCACCGCCGTCGGCGCCGCGGTCGTCCCCGTGACCTACGGGCTGGCGACGGGAGAGCGACCGTCGGGTCCGGCGCTGGTCGGGATCGTCCTCGCGCTCCTGTCGGTGGCGCTCATCGCATCGGTCGTGCCGCACGAGGGCTCGCAGGCGGGACGGGTCGACCGGCGGGAGGTGGCCCTCGCCGCGGCCGCCGGCGCCTCCTTCGGGTTCGGGTTCATCTTCCTCGCCGAGGCCGGTGAGGGGAGCGGCTTCTGGCCCGTCGCCGCCGCGCGCGGTGTGTCACTGCCGCTCGTGCTGGCGGGCTGCCTCATCGCCGGCCGACGGCTCTCGATCACCCCCGGCAGCCGCGTCGCCGTCTCGACAGCGGGGTTCCTCGACGTGCTCGCGATCGGGCTCTACCTCCTGGCGTCGCGGCGAGGCCTGATCTCCCTGGTGGCGGTGCTCGGCTCCCTCTACCCGGCGACGACGGTGCTGCTGGCCAGGATCGTGCTCGGCGAGCGCCTCGTGCGCCTCCAGGTCATCGGCCTCGTCCTCGCGCTCGCGGGAGTCGTCCTGATCGCCGCCTGAGCGGCCACGTTCCGTGGTTTCCCCGGTCGTGTGCGCGGGCACCCTCATTCCACACGAACCAGGAGGGTGGCCATGCGCACCGTCGAACGATCCAAAGACCGCACCGAGCTCGTCCGGGAGGCCGGCCTGGGCTCGATCTCCTTCGTCAGCGCCCTCGCCGGCGTCCTGTGCGCTTACGGCGCCGTGCTCCTGCTGCTCGCCGTCGCCGGTGGCATCGGGAACGCTCTCGGCTTCGAGACGAGCAGCATCAGCGAGAACGAGTGGCGAGACATCGGCATCGGGGCCGTCGTCGCCGTCGGCCTCGTGTTGTTCCTGTCGTACTTCTTCGGCGGCTACGTGGCGGGGCGCATGGGTCGCCGCGCCGGACTCGCCCACGGGGCGCTCGTGTTCCTGTTCGGCCTCCTCGTCGTGGCCGTCGCCGCGGCAGCCACGTCGGTCGGGACCGACAGCGAGACGATCGGCGCCGAGCTCCGCAACCAGGGCATCCCGACCGGCGCCGACGACTGGCGCGACATCGGCATCTTCGGGGGCATCGGCGTGCTGGCGGCCATGCTCGTCGGCTCGCTGCTCGGTGGGCTGAAGGGCGAGCGCTGGCACGGCGTGCTCGTGACCAGGGCACTCGACCCCGAGGTCCGTCCCCGGGGCGCCGAGGACCCGGACGACCACGCCACCCCGGACGACGGGAAGCGCTCCGAGGGGATGAACCGAGACCGGGCGCTCGACAACATCGGTCCCACCTCGTCCTCCGACCGGCCCGACCAGCCCGACGAGCACGAGACGGTCGACCTCACCGAGGAGGAGCGCACCGCCGCCGCCCGCCGCAGCGTCGAGGAGGAGCGAGACCGCAACCAGCGCGTCACCCGGCGAAGCTGAGCACGCTCAGGACCATGCGTCGAGGGCGTGGCGCAGCTCCGACACGAAGGCGGCGGCCGCATCCGGTCCGCCGCCTTCGAGGAGCCGGCGCACGAGGGCCGAACCGACGATGACGCCGTCGGCCTCGGCGCACACCTCGACGGCCTGGCGGGCGGTGGAGACGCCGAAGCCCACGAGCACGGGCAGGTCGGTGACCGCCTTGAGCCGGCGGGAGATGTCCGCCGACGAGTCGGCGACGTCGACCCGCTCGCCGGTGATCCCCATCCGCCCGACGGCGTAGACGTAACCCCTGCTCCGATCCGTGATCTGGAGGAGCCGCTCGTCGGTGGTGACGGGCGCGGCGAGCAGCACGGTGGCGACGCCCGCCGCGGCGGCCTCCCGCTCCCAGCCGGCCGACTCGTCGAGGGGCAGGTCGGGGATGATCGCGCCGCTCACGCCGGCGCCGGCGAGGAGGCGGGCGAAGCGCAGCTCCCCGGCCCGGAACACGAGGTTGTAGTAGGTCATGGCGACCGTGGGGACCTCCACGTCCACGCCCGCCAGCTGGTCGAGGATGGAGCTCGGCGTGGCGCCGCCGGCGAGCGCGGCGGCGGAGGCCTCCTGGATGACGGGGCCGTCCATCACCGGGTCGGAGAACGGGATGCCGATCTCGACCGCGTCGGCGCCGGCCGCGGCCACGGCGGACAGCACCTCGGTCCAGTCGCCGCCCAAGCCACCGGTGATGTAGGGCACGAGCAGCTTGCGTCCCGCGTCGCGCGCGGCGCGCAGCGCGACCTCGAGGCCGGGTGCCGCGACCTCGCTCGGCTCGAGCGCCGCGCCGGTCATCGCCGCAGCATCTCCATCACCTGGGCGGCGTCCTTGTCGCCCCGGCCGCACAGGTTGATCAGCACGGTGGTGCCGGCGGGGATCGAACGGCCCGCCTCCCGCGCCACCCACGCCACCGCGTGGGCGGGTTCGAGGGCGGGGATGATCCCCTCACAGCGGCTGAGGAGCTGGAAGGCGTCGAGCACCTCGGCGTCCGAGACGGTCACGTAGCGGGCCCTCCCGATGGCGTCGAGGTGGGCGTGCTCGGGGCCCACGCCCGGGTAGTCGAGCCCGGCGGAGATCGAGTGCGCCTCGGTCACCTGCCCCTCCTCGTCCTGGAGCAGCAGGCTCTTCGAGCCGTGCACGACGCCGGGGAGGCCCCGACCGATTGCTGCGCCACCCTCGGGCTGCACGCCGACGAGGTCCGCCTCGGTGTCGGCGAACCCGGCGAAGATCCCCGCCGCGTTGGAACCGCCCCCGACGCACGCCACGACGAGGGCGGGGTCTGCGCCGCCGAGCAGCGCCCGGCACTGCGCCCTGGCCTCGTCGCCGATGACCCGCTGCAGCTCGCGCACCATCCACGGGTAGGGGTGGGGGCCCATCACCGAGCCGATGCAGTAGTGGGTGTCCTCGACGGAGGCGACCCAGTCGCGCATGGCGTCGTTGATGGCGTCCTTCAGCGTGCGGCTGCCGGAGGTGACCGGGCGGACCTCCGCGCCCAGCAGCTCCATCTTGAACACGTTCAGGGCCTGTCGCTCGGTGTCGACCTCACCCATGTAGACGACGCAGTCGAGCCCGAAGAACGCGGCCGCGGTGGCGGTGGCCACGCCGTGTTGTCCGGCGCCGGTCTCGGCGATGATCCGCCGCTTGCCCATGTGGCGGGTGAGCAGCGCCTGGCCGATGACGTTGTTGATCTTGTGGGACCCGGTGTGGTTGAGCTCGTCGCGCTTGAGCAGCACCCGCACGCCGAGGCGCTCCGACAGGTTCTTCGCCTCGGTCGTGGGCGACGGCCGGCCCGCGTAGTCGCGCAGCATGGCGTCGAGCTCGGCGTGGAAGGCGGGATCTGCCCACGCCGCCCGGAACGCGTCCTCAAGCTGGCGGCAGGCGGGCACGAGCGACTCGGGGATGTAGCGACCCCCGAACTCGCCGAAGCGCCCGGTCGCATCCGGTTCGATCATCGTCATGCTGTCCGCTCCCTCATGGCGTCCGTCTCATCAGCCGTCCTCCTGCCAGTCGTAGACCGCGTTGTCCCCCTCGTCCCCTTCGACCTCGGGGGGCAGCGCCTCGCGGGCCGCGGAGACGAACGCACGCAGGGCTCGGGGGTCCTTGTGGCCCGGTCGCGACTCGACACCGGAGGCCACGTCGACCCCCCACGGCTTCACCCGCTTGATGGCCGCGGCGACGTTGCCCGCGTCGAGCCCCCCGGCGAGCACGAGACGACGGACGCCGGCGGGCACGCCCTCGGTCAGCGACCAGTCGAAGACCTCGCCGGAGCCGGGGTCGGCGCCGTCGACGAGGACCATGTCGGCACCGTGGTCGAGCGCCTGCGCCAGGCCGGGGTCACCGGCGGAGAACGCCTTGAGGAGCACCCGGACGCGGGCGTGCACCCACGCCGACTGCTCGGGCGTCTCCCGCCCGTGCAGCTGCGCGGCCCGCAGGCCGGTCTTGTTCACGATGTCGATCACCCGCTCGGGTGCCTCGTCGCGGAAGACGCCCACGGTGAGGATCTCGGGCGGGAGCCGGCGCACGATGTCGCGCACGAGGTCGGGCGCGACCTGGCGGGGCGAGGGCGCGAAGATGAAGCCGACGGCGTCAGCACCCATCGCCACGGCGAGCAGGGCGTCCTCCTCGCTCGTGGTGCCGCAGATCTTCACGAACACGGCGCCTACCCTCCGGCGCGGAGGTCGATCACCGCGGCACCGGGGTCGTCGCTCGTGACGAGCGTCTCGCCCACCAGCACGGCGTCGTACCCGGCGGCGGCGAGGGCGACGGCGTCCTCCGCGCCCCGCACCCCCGACTCGGCGACGGTGACCGCCCCGGCGGGCATCTCCGCGGCGAGGCGGGCGGCGAGGGACCGGTCGACCTCGAACGTCATGAGGTTGCGCTGGTTGACGCCGATGAGGGTCGCCCCGAGCGCTGCCGCCCGGGCCAGCTCGGCGGCGCCGTGGACCTCCACGAGGGCGGCGAGGCCGAGGGAGGCGGCCCGGTCGAGGCAGCGGCGGAGCAGCTCGTCGTCGAGGGCGGCGACGATGAGGAGGACGGCGTCGGCGCCCATGAGGCGGGTGTCGACGACGTCGCGCTCGTCGACGGTGAAGTCCTTCCGCAGCACCGGGAGGTCGCACGCGGCACGAGCCTCGGCGAGGTCGGCGGCGGAGCCACCGAAGAACTCGCCGTCGGTGAGGACCGACAGGCACGCGGCGCCGCCGCACTGGTACGACACCGCCAGCGAGGCCGGGTCGAGGTGGAGGGCGAGGGGGCCCTTCGACGGCGAGCGTCGCTTGACCTCGGCGATCACGGCGAGGTCGTCGTCGTCGGTCAGGGCGGCGGCGAACGGACGGGTCGGCGCCATCGCCTCGGCCCGGTGCAGGAGCTCCTCGAGCGGCCGCTCGTCGACGGCTGCGGCGGCGCGGTGGGCGTCCAGGATGGTGTCGAGATAGGTGCCCACGAGCCCAGAGCCTACGCCGTGGCCACCAGCGCTCCCCTGCTCTTGGCTCGCCTCAGCCCTCGTCCCTGGTGGCGCGGGAGAGCTGGAGGAGCGGCACCAGGACGAAGCCGGCGCACGAGAGCATGAACACGACCACCGCGAGGGCGAGGACGGAGGCCACGTTCAGCACCAGCCCGAAGACGAACAGCGCCACCGATGCGGCGAACAGCAGGATGGGGGCGAGCGTGGCGATGCGGGTCTGGCGTTCCTCCCGGGGAGCCACGACGCGGTAGGGCGTGTCCGGTTCATCCCGCGGGTCCACATCCGAGGCGTCGTCGGGCTCGAACGGCTGGAAGGTCGCCGCCTCGGGCGCCAGCCCCCGTTCGCGGTCGTAGGCCGTGCGCCGTTGCGGGTCGGACAGGACGGCCCACGCCTCGTTGATGTCGCGCATGCGCTGCTCGGCCTTGGTCCGCGCCTTCGGCGACGCGGCGACGAAGTAGTCCGGGTGATGGCGGCGGGCGAGCGCCACGAACGCGTCGCGGATCGCGCCCGTCGGAGCATCGACCGCCACCCCGAGCACCTCGTAGTGCGTCACCCCCGTGCGGCGACGGCGGGCCGCTCGAGGAACGTGGTGACGGCGCGCACCCGGCGACCCTACCGCCGGACCTTCAGCGACGGGTGGTCG
>JBBDQT010000035.1:0-3663 GCA_040905815.1 Acidimicrobiales bacterium | reverse complement strand
GGTGACGGCGCGCACCCGGCGACCCTACCGCCGGACCTTCAGCGACGGGTGGTCGTGGACGTCGTGGAGGTCGACGAGGTGGAGGTCGTGGAGGACGTCGACGTCGTCGAGCCGTCGGGGCCGGTCGTCGTGGTCTCGTCGGTCGTGTCGGTCGTGGACGGTGGGCGGTCCACGCAAGGCGGCAGGCCGAGGGACACGGCGGCTTCACCGTCGTCGAGCAGGGCGGTGAGCGGCTGCTCGCCGAGCTGCTCGCAGACGACCTCGAACAGGACCGAGCCGTCGTCGCGGGTCACGCCGGACGAGCTCCCCTGGACGGACCAGCTGCCACTGCCGGAGAGCGCCACCTTGACGCCGGACCGGGGCGTCGTGCGGACCACGCCGTCGATGTCGACCCGTCGGGACGCGACCCGCACGACGAGGTTCGCCCGCTCGCGGACGAAGGGCGGATCCGGCGCGATCCCCGCCTCGACCTCGTGATCGCCGAACTGCTCCACCTGCAAGAGGAGCTGTTGGGTGCCGTCCTCGAGGAAGAAGATCTCTGGCTCGATCATCGCGAAGTCGGGCACCGAGAACGCCCGGACCCGGTACCGGCCGCCGAGCAGGTCGGCGCGGTTCCAGGTCCCGTCAGGTGCGATGAGCACGTCTTCCTGGGCGACGGCGTCACCGACGAGGCGCTCGAGGCGCACGAACCCGCCGGTGAGGGGCCCCGTCGGCGTGTCGACCCGTCCGACGAGCGTCGACCGGCCGGGTCCCATCGCGATCGCCGTGGTGGTCGTCGTCCCCCCGACCGCGGGAAGCATGATCCCGGTGCGGTCCTCCCTGCTCCGGTCGATGGGGGGGACGGTGGTGACCTCGCCGATGTCTGGCAGCGGCGGGAACGACCCTTGCGGGCCCGCGCACGCGGCGAGCACCGCGATCGACGTCGCCAGGACCACCGCGCGGGCACGCCACATGATCAGCTGAGGGGGAGCTCGGTCACGCGGGCGACGGCCTGGCCGCCGTCCCAGCGGAGGGTGCAGGGCCCCGGCACCTCGGCCTTGCGCTTGACGTAGGCGAGGGCGACAGGCGCACCGAGGCGGGGAGAGGCGGCGGCGCTCGTGACGTGGCCGACCTCGGCGTCGTCGACCACGACCGTGGCGCCGGGCGGCGGGACGACGTCGCCCTCGACGAGGACGCCCCGCAGGCGGCGGGGAACGTTGCCGCCACGGCTGTCGATGCGGGCCACGAGCTCCTGGCCGGTGTAACAGCCCTTCGTGAAGCTCGAGGTGCGGTCGACGATGCCCGCTTCGGCGGGGATGGTCTTCTCGGTGAGCTCGACACCGGTTCGAGGCACCCCCTGCTCGATGCGCAGGGCCTCGTAGTCGGCAGGATCTCCCGGCGCGGCACCGTCAGGTGCCGCGGCGCCGGGGCCGAGCAGGTCGTAGCCCTGGACGCCAGGCGTGTCGGCCACGACGGCCCAGACCCCCGACGGCAGCTCGTCATCGGGAACGTCGTCGTGGGTCCCGGCACCGTCACCGCGCACCGCGACGCACGGCCAGTCGACGGCCTGCAGCTCGCACCTCGTCCGCAGCAGGAAGCGCTGGAGCCGGGCCAGCATCGCGTCGCCGGCGCCGGGGTCGGTGTCGAGCGCGACCTCCTCGTCGCCCGTGCGCGTCACCCGCAGCAGGGCGACGAGGTGGCCCTGCGGCGAGAGCACGAGCGAGTGCGCCGACCCGCCTACGGGGAGGCCGGCCACGTCCTGGCTCAGCTGGCCCTGCAGGTAGGTGAACGTGTCCGGCCCGGAGGCCAGCACCACGTCCCGGGCCAGCGGCACCGCCCACAGCGCGCTCATCCCACGACCTCCGCCACCGCGGCCCTCGCCGCGGTCATGCGACGGGCGGCAGGGACCGCCGCCAGGAGCGCGGCCGCCTTGTTGTGGCACTCGAGCTCCTCGTCGGCGGGGTCGCTGTCGGCGACGACGCCGGCGCCCGCCTGCACCGAACCGATGCCGTCCACGACGACCATCGTCCGGATGGCGAGCGCCATGTCCAGGTTCCCGGAGAAGTCGATGTAGCCGACGACGCCGGCGTAGACCCCCCGCTTGCGGACCTCGAGCTCGTCGATGATCTCCATCGCCCGCACCTTGGGCGCCCCCGACACCGTGCCGGCGGGCAGCGTGGCCCGCAGCACGTCGACGGGCGTCGCGCCTTCCCGGAGCCGGCCCGAGACCTGCGAGGTCATGTGCATCACGTGGCTGTAGCGCTCGAGCGTCATGAGCTCGTCGACCCCCACGGTGCCGAACTCGGCGACCCGGCCGACGTCGTTGCGGGCGAGGTCGACGAGCATGATGTGCTCGGCGATCTCCTTGGGGTGCTCGAGCAGCTCGGCGGCCATGCGCCGGTCGTGCTCCTCGGTCCGGCCCCGGAACCGGGTGCCGGCGATGGGCCGCGAGGTGATGCGGCCGTCGACGAGCTTCACGAGCGGCTCGGGCGAGGAGCCGACGAGGGTGAGCGCCGGGTGGCGCACGAAGTACATGTACGGGCTCGGGTTGAGCTGGCGCAGCACCCGGTAGAGGTCGAACGGGTCGGCCCCGAGGTCGAGGTCGAAGCGCTGGGAGACGATGATCTCGAAGACGTCCCCGTCGAGGATGTGCTCCTTGGCGATCTCGACGGCGCGCTGGAACGAGTCGGGCCCCATGGTGGAGCGGACGTCGGGCAGCGCCTCCCCCCGCTCCGGGGGGTCGAACACCGGCTCGTCGCCGGTCCGGGAGCCCGCCGTCGCCAGCTCGTCGATGTGGGCGACGGCGAGGTCGTAGGCGTCGTCGAGGTCGGCGTCGGTGGCGCCGTCGGGGACGAGCACGTTGTCGAGCAGCGTCACCCGCTGGCGCCAGTGGTCGAACACCGCGAGCTGGCCGATCACCGAGAGGATCGCGTCGGGGACGCCCCGGTCGTCGGGGGGCACGTGGGGCAGGTGCTCGACCTCGCGCACGACGTCGTAGCCGAGGTACCCGACGAGGCCGCCGTGCAGCGGCGGCAGCTCGGCGAGCGCCGGGGACCGGTACACGGCGAGGAGCGCCTCGACGGCGGCGAGGATGCCCTCGTGGCGCGGGATCGAGTCGGGCAGGGGCCCGTCGACGGTCACGTCGCGCCCGTGGGCGACGAGCGTTGCGAGCGGGCGGCGCCCGACGAAGGAGAACCGGCTCCAGCGCTCGCCGTGCTCGACGGACTCGAGGAGGAAGCCGTCCTCCTCCCCCACCACGCGCGCGAAGGCGGCGACGGGGGTGATCAGGTCGGCGAGGACCTCGCGCCACACGGGGACGACGGTGTGCTCCCGGGCGAGGGCCCGGAACGCCTCGCGGGTCGGTCGGATCACGCTGGCTCGGGGGCCCCGAACGGCCGGAAGAAGCACGACCGCTCACCGGTGTGGCACGCGCCCGCGCCCTCCTGCTCGACCCGGAAGAGCAGGGTGTCGCCGTCGCAGTCGTAATAGGCCTCGCGCACCCACTGGCGGTCGCCGGACGTGTCGCCCTTGGCCCACACCTCCTGGCGGGAGCGGCTCCAGAACACGGTGCGGCCCGAGGCGAGGGTCTGGGCCAGCGTCTCTGCGCTCATCCACGCCATCATCAGCACCTGCCCGTCGGCGTGGTCCTGCACGATGGCGGGCACGAGGCCGTCGTCGTCGTAC
>JBBDQT010000034.1:2560-10879 GCA_040905815.1 Acidimicrobiales bacterium | reverse complement strand
GCACTGGTAGGCGACGAGCGCCTCCTCGATGAGGCGGATGGCAGACGGGGTGTCGGTCGCCGCCCGGGACGAGGCGCGTCGAGCCCGGGGCCTCGGCGTCGACACGTCCCGCGCCCTCGCCATCGGCATGGCGGTGTCCGGTGGCCTCGCCGGGCTCGCCGGCGTCCTGTACCTCGCCGCTGTGCCCGCCGGTGTGGCGCCTGGCGCCTTCGATCCCTCACGCTCCCTCGACGTGGTCGCCTTCGCCGTCGTGGGCGGGCTCGGCTCGGCCATCGGTGCCGGGAGTGGCGCCGCCCTGCTGGTCGTGGCGGGCGTGTTGCTGCCACCGCCGTGGGGAACGGTCGCCACCGGGGCCGGCGTGCTCTGGGTTGTGCTGTTCGCCCCGGGAGGCCTCGCCAAAGTCGTGGTCTGGGGGCGTGACCTGGCGGCACGGACGATCCGACCCGAGCTGACGCCGGCGCGCCCCGTGCCTCCCGAGGCCCCTGATCATGGTGGCCCGCTTGGCGACGACGATGGACCGGTCCTGGTCGTCGCCGGCGCCGACACCCGCGAGGCGCTGTCCACCCCGGCCATCCGGGCCGCCATGGCCGGCGGGTTCCTTGTCGCTTCCCCCGCGCTGGCGGCGTTGTTCGGCGTGACGATGGTGTTGCGAGACCACACCGGTATCGATGCCGGCTCGTTCGCACCGTGGTTGACGCTCGCCGCCGGCGCCAGCGCCGCCGCGGCCGCCGTGATGCGCTGGGCACGGCGCTCGGTGCCCGCCGGCTCGACCCCGGCAGAACCGATTATCGCCGCCGGCGCGGCCGTGACGCTGGTCACCTTCGTGGTCAGCGACGACCCGCTCATGCTCGGCCTCCTGTGTATCGCCGGTCCCGCGGCGGGCGGTTGGGTGCTCGCTGGACTTGCACGCACCGCGGCCGACGTCTGCGTGCCCCGCACCAGATCGGCGGGAGCAGGCGTGGTCGCCGCCGCCGGTGTCGCCGGCCTCGCCGGCGCCGTGCACCTCGCTGCCCTGGCGTCGGGCAACACCATCCTCGAAGCAGCCCGGTGGGCGGCGCTGTACCTGGCCGCCGGGTGTATCGCGGCCGGTGTCGCGTCAGCGCGGGCCGGCACCGACCGCCGCCGGACGCGCGAGCGCCTTGCGGTGCCCGCCGCTGTCGGCCGCCGCCGGTGGGCGCCGTTGCGGGTCGAGTCCGTCACCGTCGACTTCGGCGCCCACCGCGTCCTCGACGGCGTGTCGCTGGAGGTCCGCAGCAGCGAGGTGGTCGCGTTGGTCGGCACCAACGGTGCCGGGAAGTCCACGTTGCTGCATGCCGTCGCCGGCTTCACCCCGGTGACCGCGGGCCGCGTCGATGTCGCCGGGGAGGAGATCACCACGTTGCGCCCCGATGAGCGCGCCGCGGCCGGCGTCGCGTTCGTGAGCGGCGCCCGGCCGGCGTTCCCCGACCTCACGGTGCGCGAGAACCTCCGCGTCGGTGGCTACCTCACCCATCGCCACCGCCGTTCGTTCACGCGTGCACTCAACCACGTCCTCGCCGCCGTCCCCGCCCTCGCCGCCCGCCTCGACACCCGCGCCGGGCTCCTGTCTGGCGGCGAGCAACGACAGCTCGCCATCGCCCAGACCCTGTTCCGGCGCCCGACCCTACTGCTCGCCGACGAGCTCACTCTCGGCCTTGACCGCGCCGCCCAGCAGACGGTGCTCGAGCTGCTCCGCGCGCTCGCCGACAACGGGATTGGTGTCGTCGTTGTCGACCACGACCTGCACGCCCTCACCGGCATCGCCGATCGCGTCGCCGTCATCCACGACGGTGCCGTCGTCGACTTCGACGACACCGCGGCGTTTCGTGAGGTCAAGGACAACCTGCTTCCCGCCCGCTACCTCGTCGGGACCATCCGATGACGGCGATCGACACCGGACACGCCTCGGACAACAGCGCGACCGGCCTGACGGCTTGCCTTCGCAATGTCGTCGTTGACCTCGGCGGCACGCGGCCGCTCGACGGGATCGACCTCGACCTCGACGCCGGCACCATCGTGGCCGTGGTCGGGCCGAATGGCGCCGGCAAGACGACGCTGCTCGACGTCCTCACCGGCGACGTCCCCGCCCGAGGGGTCATCGACGCACCGGATCCGAGCCGCATCGCCCGCATGTTCCAGGGCTCACCGCTGCCCGACACCCTCACCGTCGGCGAGCTGCTCGACCTCGCCACCGGCAACCCACACGAGACCGCCGACCAAGCCACCGCGTTCGGCCTCCAGGCGCACCTCGACACCCGCATCGCTCACCTCTCCACCGGCATGCGCCGCATCGCCGATCTGGCCGTGACCACCTACGGCGACCACGACCTGCTGCTCCTCGACGAACCGGCATCCGGACTGGCCGAAGCCGAGATCGACCACCTCGCCGAGCTCATCGACGCGCACCGCCGACATCGAGGAGTCGCCGTACTCCTCGTCGAGCACAACAGCTACCTCGTCGAGCAGACCGCCGACCGGGTGGTGGCCCTCGACCGCGGTCACGTCGTGCACGCACACGAGCACACCGGCGACGGCCCTATCGAAGCTGTCGCCGTCGCCCCCGCTCGCCCGGCGCTGCGACCGACCCTCGCCCGCATCGCCGAGGCCGGAGTCCCTGCGCCCCCGCGAGTCCGGCACGAGATCTCGACCTGGACCAAGCTCCGCCTCGGTCTGCGCGAGTTCGCCGCCGGCATGTCGTCCGTGGTGATCCTCGGTGTCCTCAACAGGGTCATGAAGGTCGAGCTGGGCATCAGCCTGCTCGTGGTGGCCACCGTGCTGGCCTCCTACAACCTTGCTGCACCGGCCGCGCTCGCCATCGGGCACCGCTCCGACCAGCGACCGGTCTTCGGCCGCCACCGCGCCCCCTACATCGTCGGCGGCTCTATCGTCACTGCGCTCATGGTGCTGGCGGCGCCGCATCTCGCCGACCTTCTCGCCCGCGGGGTCAACCCCGTGTCGGTTGCCGTCACCGTCGCCGCGTTCGTGGTGATGGGGGTCGGCATGTACGGGGCGGGCACCGTGTACTTCGCCCTCATCGCCGACATCACCCCACGCGAGGAACGCGGACACGCGGCGTCGGTCGTCCACCTGATGCTCATGGCCGGCATCGTGTCCGGCGCCGCCCTGTCCGCCAGCATCCTCGACGACGACGCCAACGGCCGCCACTCGCTGTTCGCCATCGTCGCCCTGCTTGTGGTCGTGCTCAACATCGCCGCGGTGTGGGGACTCGACCCACGCGAGGTCGATGAGAACGAGCTACCGGAGCGCACCAGCACCTGGACGGCCGTCCGTGAGGTCGCAGCCATCGGAGCGGCACGCCGGTTCTTCATCTTCACCCTCGTCGCCACCGTGTTCCTCTTCCTGCAACAGGCGGTGCTCGAGCCCTTCGGCGGTGACGTCCTCGGCCTGTCAGTGCGGGCCACCACCGGGTTCAACGCCGTGCAAACCATCGGCGTGCTCGTCGGCATGCTCATCACCGGCCGCGGGATCGCTGACCGCGCCGGGCACAAGCACACCGCCACCGTCGGCCTCGTCGGCTCTGCCGTCGCCTTCACTGCCCTTTCCGCCGCAGCGCTCAGCGGGTCGGTCGAGGCGAGCTGGCTCGCCATCCTCCTCGTCGGTCTCACCACCGGGCTCTTCAACGTCGCCGTGCTCGCATTGATGATGGCCATGTCGGTGCCCGAGCGGATCGCGCTGTTCATGGGCGCTTGGACCGTCTCACATGCCATCGCCGATGGGCTTGCCACCGCCGGAGGCGGGCTCCTCCACGACCTTGCCCTGCGGGTGGCCTCCCTCGAGGTCGCCTACGCCAGTGTCTTCGCCATCGAAGCCGTCGGCCTCGCCCTGTGCGTGCCCCTGCTGCGCAGGATCAACGTGGACACCTTCTCCAAGGACGTCGCCGCCGAGTCGGCCCGACGCAGCGCCGCCGCGATGGGCTGGTCGTTGCCCGCCTCCCCGGGATTGCTCGGTGGCACTGGGCTTCAGCCGCCCGGCTCCCAGAGCGTCTCCCGGTAGGCCACTTCGAGGTCGTCCTCGATCACCTTTGGGTCGACGTCGAGCTGCAGGTGGTCGCGCAGCGCGCACGCCGCCGACGGGCGCAGGCCAGCGTCCAGCCACGCCTGGGGGTCCCACAGCCGCGACCGCCGGAAGGCCTTGGCGCAGTGGATGAAGCACTCCTCGACGTCGATGCCGACCGCCGCTCGTGGCCGTGTGCCCTCGAGGCTCGTCGCTTCGAGCACCTGCGGGTCGGTGGTCAGCGTGGCACGGCCGTTGACTCGGAGCGTTTCGCGCAGGCCGGGCACCAGGAACAGCAGCCCGACATCTGGTTGGGCCAAGAGGTTCGTGAGGCTGTCGAGTCGGTTGTTGCCGGATAGGTCACCGAAGGCGAGGCGGTGGTCGTCGAGCACCTTGACGAACCCGGGCGGGCCGCCTCGTGGCGAGGCGTCGGCGCCGCCGGCGTGCGCGGTGGCGAGGACAACGAACGGTGATGCGGCGATGAAACCGCGCGCTGCGGGGTCGATGTGGTCGATCTGCTTGCGGAGGACAAGCTCGTGCGGTTCCCGGTACACCGAGCGGAGTGTCTCGATGGATCCGATCGGGTCACTGAACGGCATCGGCGGCCTTGGCTGCGCCCGACAGCGCCCGGATGTACTCCTCGAGGCCCCAGGTGAGTGACAGCGCGGTCGGTGGTGAGACGGCGGCGATGAACTCGGTGCCGGTCACCTCGGCCACCGCGCCGCGTTGCACCTGGGTCATGGTCTTCGCCGGAGCGGAGGTGAGGAACGCCTTGGAGGCGTCCTTGGTGTCGGCGTAGCTGACGAGGATGTCGCTGGTCAGCTCGGATAGTCGCTCGTGGCTGAGCGTGTAGTAGAAGGTCTCACCGCCGGAGGCGAGCTGTTCGACGCTCGGCGGGCTCTTCAGTCCGAGGTCGAGGGTGAACTGCACGCGGGCGTCAGCGGGCTTGTAGACGTAGAAGGTGTCGGCGGTGTTCCAGACCATGGCGACGGTCTTGCCGTCGAGCTCGGGGTGCTCCTCCGCCTCGGCGGCGACCGCCCCGTCGATGTCGTCGAGAAGCTCCTCGGCCTCGGTGCGCCGCCCGAGTGCTTGGCCGACGATCTCGATCGTGTCGCGCCACGGCGTGGCCCATGCCTCGTCGGGATAGGCGACGGTGGGCGCGATCTTCGAGAGCAGGTCGTACTCTGCGTCAGTGATGCCGGAGTACACGGCAAGGATGAGATCGGGGCGGGCCGCAGCAATGGCCTCGAGGGACGGTTCCTGGGCGTCGGGCAGGATCGTGGGCACGTCGTGCCCGTCTTCTTCGAGCCGTTCCCGGATCCAGGGGAGCACGCCGTCGCCGTCGCCGCCGTAGGACTGGTGCGGGATGGCGACGGGCACGACGCCGAGGGCGATCGCCGCGTCGGCGCTGCCCCACCCCCAGGCCACCACCCGCTGGGGCGAGTCGGCGATCTCGGTGGTGCCGAAGGCGTGCTCGATGGTGATCGGGAAGGCGTCGCCAGGGGCAGCTGCCGATCCCGCCGCGGCTGCCGTGTCGGCCGGGTCGTCGCTGCCGCAGCCAGCGAGGATGGCCACGATCGCGAGGATCGGCAGCAGGACGAGTTGTCGGGTGCGGGTGAGGGGCACGGTGGATGTCTCCTTGGGTTGCGGTTCAGAGCGATCGGGCGCGGTGGCCGTTGCCGGCGACGGTGTCGCCGTGAGTTCGGCCGGTCCGGGCCTTTGGGATGACGAGTGGGGCGCCGGTCTCGGGGTCGTCGATGACGCGCACGGGAAGGCCGAACACGCCCTCGACGAGCGCGGCCGTCACGACGTCGGCGGGCCGGCCACGGGCGGCGATGGCGCCGTCGCGCATGGCGATGAGGTGGTGGGCGTAGCGGCACGCCTGGTTGAGGTCGTGCAGGACGAGCACGACAGTGCGGCCGTCGCGGGTGTTGAGCTCGGCGAGGAGGTCGAGCACCTCGACCTGGTGGGCGAGGTCGAGGAAGGTGGTCGGCTCGTCGAGCAGCAGCAGTGGCGTGTCCTGGGCGAGGGCCATGGCGATCCACGCCCGCTGGCGTTGCCCGCCGGAGAGGTCGTCGACCGGGCGGTCGGCGAGATCGAGGGTGGCGGTGGCGTCCAGCGCGGCGACCACAACGGCCTCGTCAGTCGGTGACCATTGCGTGAACCACCCCTGGTGGGGGGCGCGGCCGCGGGCTACGAGGTCGGCCACGGTGAGCCCTTCGGGTGCGATGGGCTGTTGGGGGAGGATCCCCAGCCGGCGGGCGACGTCCTTGGTCGGGAGGCGGTGGATGTCATGGCCGTCGAGGTGCACGGCCCCGGCTTTGGGTTTGAGCAGCCGGGCCAGGCCCCGCAACAGGGTGGACTTGCCGCAGGCGTTGGCGCCGACGATCGCGGTGATCTGCCCCGGTGGGATGTCGACGGTGAGGTCGGCGACGACGTCGCGATCGTCATAGGCGAGACGGAGCCGGTCGCCGCGCAGCTCGACGTGGTCGCGGGTCATCCGCCGGCTCCGATGCGGTTGGCGCGGGCCAGGAGCCACAGCAGGTACGGCGCGCCGATGATCCCGGTGACCACACCGACCGGAAGCTCTGTGGGGGCGAAGGCACGGCGGGCGCCGAGGTCGGCGAGCAGCACGAGCGCGGCGCCGACCACCGCGGCAGGAACGAGCGTCGCGCCCGCGGTGTGCACGAGGCGGCGGGCGATCTGTGGGGCGACCAGTGCCACGAAGGCGATGGGCCCGGCGGATGCCGTGGCGACGGCGGCCAGGACGACGGCGGCGGCGATCAAGGCGGCGCGGGCTGGCTCGACGCGCACGCCGAGGCCTTTGGCGGTGTCGTCGCCGAGCTCGAGCAGGCGGAGCTGGCGGCCGAGCGTCATTGCGACCGGTATGACGACGGCGAGCGCCACGGCGACGGGGCGCACATGGTCCCAGCTGCGGCCGTTGAGGCTGCCGGTCAGCCACACGGTGGCGCGCTGGGCGTTGAAGATGTCGGCTCGGGTCAACAGGTAGGAGGTGACGGCGTGCAGCACGGCGGCGAGGCCGACGCCGACGAGCACGAGCCGGTAGCCGGTCACGCCGCGCCGGTAGGCGAGGAGGTAGATCGCCGTCGCGGTGAGCGCGGCGCCGCCGAACGCTCCGGTAGCGACCAGTGTCGAGCTTCCGCCGACCCAGACGATGACGGCCACTGCCGCGGCGCTGGCGCCGGCGGTGATGCCGATGATGTCGGGACTGGCCAGCGGGTTGCGGGCGAGGGACTGGAAGATGGCGCCGGAGAGCCCGAAGGCGGCGCCGACGAGCGCGCCGGTGAGCGCACGGGGAAGGCGCAGGGCCCGCACGATGAAGTGCGAGTCGGGGTTCCCGAAGCCGAACACCGCCGGCACGACGTCGCGCAGTGGGATGGCGAAGTCGCCGACGCTCACCGACACCGCCGTGGCGATCCCCACGACCGCGAGCAGAGTGGCGCTGACCGCGAGCGTTCGTCGGTGGATGCGCATCGACAGGTGTCCGGCCGTCACGCTGGATGTCGCGGAGGTGAGCCGGGGCGGTCGAGTCGAGGGGACGGTGCTGGCGGTCACAGCTGGGCCAACCGTCGGCGGCGGACGAGGGCGATGAAGAACGGTGCGCCGACCAGCGCGGTGACGATGCCGACCTGCAGCTCGCCGGGACGCACCACGACGCGGCCGATCACGTCGGCGCCGAGCAGCAGGGCGGCGGCGAGGACGGCGGAGTACGGGAGGATCCACCGGTAGTCCGGCCCGCAGATGGCGCGCGCCACGTGCGGGACCGTCAGCCCGACGAACGTGATCGGGCCCGCGGCGGCGGTGGCCCCGCCGCACAGCAGGACGACCGCCAGCGCGGCGACACCGCGGGCGAGCCCGACGCGCACGCCCAGGGATCGGGCCACGTCGTCGCCCATGCTCATGCTGTTGAGCGATCTCGCCGACGCGAATGCGAGCACCGCGCCGAGCACGAGAAACGGGGCCACCTGCGCGGCGATGGCGGCGTCGCGGCCGGCGATGGAGCCGACGACCCAGAAGCGGTACTGCTCCAGGGTGGTGATGTCGACGATGAGCACCGCGGTGGTGATCGACGTCGCGAAGGCAGCGACGGCGGCGCCGGCAAGAGCAAGCTTCACGGGCGTGGCGCCATCGCGTCCCAGCGCCCCGAGTGCGTACACCCCGACGCTGACCACCGCCGCTCCGACGAACGCGAACCACACGTAGCCGGTGAGGTCGGTGATGCCGAGCACGTGGATCGCCACGACGACGGCGAGCGACGCGCCGGCG
>JBBDQT010000034.1:0-2460 GCA_040905815.1 Acidimicrobiales bacterium | reverse complement strand
TGGAGGAAGACGTCGCAGTCCAGCTCTCCGACGTCGGGGCGGAACCGGCGGACCGTGTAGTAGGCGCCGACCGGTCGCTCCGGCTCGGGTATGGCGTAGTAGTCGGTCCAGCGGAACGTGGTGTCGATCGGCAGGTCACGCTGGCCCGGCGGCGGGAGGAGCACGTAGACGAAGTCGTCGGGCCCGGCCGGCTCGAAACGGTCGAGCCCGCCGCCGAAGGTCACCCGCACGAACGACCTGTTGACCTGTTCGGTGGCGACCACCTTGGTGGCGTGGGTGGGGATGACGTCGTAGTCCGCCACCGGGTCAGCCGGTCGTGTCAGGGTCGCCGTCGGTGGCAGCCTCGAGGAGCGGGACGACCTCGTCGAGGACGAACCCGAGGCTGAGCACCGAGTTGAACGCGAACGCGGCCTCGAGGTCGCCTTCCATGTAGATGGCACGGCCCTCCTTCATCGCCTGCAGGCCGGCGACGACCGGGTCGGCGATGATGGCGGCGCGGCCGCCCTCGACATAGGTCATCTGGTCCCACACGACGAGGTCACCGTCGATGACGTCGAACCGCTCGGGGCTGAGGGTTCCGTAGAACTTCTCGCCTGCCACCTCGTCGATGGCGGCGGGCACCTCGAAGCCGAGCTGGGTGAAGAACCGGGCTCGCGGGTCCTCGGAGGCGAACACTCCGGTGCCGGCGGGCCGGTACGCGACGACTGCGACCTGCTGGCCTGCCCACTCGGGGTGGGCCTCTCGGACCTCTGCGAATCTCGCCTCGAGCTCGTCGATCAGCTCCTCGGCCCGGTCGGGGCGGCCGACGGCGGTGCCCGCCTGGCGGGCGGCGACCTGCCACGGGATGCCGAAGTCGACGTACCCGTCGGGCTGGGCGACGGTCGGCGCGATCGCCGAGAGCGTCTCGTACTCCTTGTCGGTGATGCCGGAGTACACGCCGAGGATCAGGTCCGGGCGGAGGGCGGCGATCTTTTCGTAGTTGAGCTCGCCGTAGGCCATGTTGAGGATCTCGGGATCCGCGCCGCTGGCGTCGTCTTCCGCCCAGGGGAAGATCACGTCGTCGGTGTCGCCGAACCAGTAGCGCACCGCGACCGGCTGCACCCCGAGGGCGTACAGCACGTCGTGTTCCTGGTAGCCGATCGACACGATCCGCTGCGGCCCTGCGTCGATCTCGGTGGCGCCGAACTTGTGCTCGACCGTCACCGGGAACTGGGCGTCGACCGAGGACGTGGAGGCAGCGTCTGAGGCTCGCGCGGTCGCGTCGTTGTCGCTGCCGCACCCGGCGGCGACCATGGCGAGGGCGAGCAAAAGGACGAGCAGGGTCGGACGGCGGGGCACGAGCGTCTCCTCGGTTCGGGGGCTTGTGGTGGGATCGGGGAGTTGGCGGGCGGTGACGTGGCGCAGAGTGGTCTGTGTCGGGGTGTCGGTCACTGCTCGACCAGCAGGCGTTCGATGTCGTCGAGGATGAGCCCGGCGCCGATGGGGCCGATCCCGAGCATCCAGATGTCGTCCTCGACCCAGTGCTGGCGGCCCTCGGCGACCGCGGGGAGGCGCTTCCACAGCGGTTCCACCGGCCCGAAGGCGGCGGTGAACTCCGGCGTTTCCGTGCCGCCGTAGGAGGTGGTGAGAACAACGTCGCCGTCGGCCTGCCCGAGCTGCTCGGCGCTGAGGTAGGCCATGGAGTACTCGTCCCAGCGGTGGTCGCCGAGGTCGAACCCGACATCGGTCAGGACCGAACCGGAGAAGGTCTTCGGCCCGTACAGGCGGATCTCGTCGGGCAGCAGGAACCGAACCATCGACAGCCGCATCGACTCGGTGCCGATCTCATCTCCCAGTGCGTCCGCACGTACCTCATGCTCGGCCAGCAACTCCTCGGCTTCGTCGCTGGCCCCGAGCGCGTCGGCCGCCACGGCGAGGCCTTCCTTCCAGTTGGTTCCCGACGACTCGGTGAACACCGTGGGCGCGATCCGGGCGAGCTGCTCGTAGAGCTTCTCGTGGCGGACCTTGGCCCCGAGGATCAGATCCGGGCGCAAGGAGGCGATCGCCTCCAGGTTCGGCTCGTCGGTCAAGCCGACCACCTCGATGTCGGGCACGCGATCCGCCAGGTACTCGGGCATGCCGAACCCGGCAGAGGCCTCCGTCGCGCCCACCGGCGTGACGCCGAGGACGAGCGCGGCGTCGAGGAAGGACGAGTCGAGCACGACAACGCGCTCCGGGTCGGCCGGCACTTCGGTCGCGCCCATGGCGTGTGCCACCTCGCGTGTCGCAACCGAGGCCTGTGCGTCGTCGTTGGCATCGTCGCCGCACGCGGCAGCGGCGAGGGCGAGAACCAGAAGTACGAGGGCGAGGCGACGCGGGAGCTGCATGGGGAAGACCTGCTTTCGGGTGTCGACGAACGGATGGGTCAGTGGGTGCCGGCGAGCTCGGCGACGACCTCGTCGGCGAGGAGCGCCTCCAGCA
>JBBDQT010000033.1:0-1792 GCA_040905815.1 Acidimicrobiales bacterium | reverse complement strand
GCTGGTGGCGGAAGAGGTCGTCCCAGCGGCGGTCGAGGCGGGCGAGCGCGTCGGGCAGCGGGCGGGCGCGGAGCAGCGGGCCGTCCTCGACGAGATCGAGCTCGCGCACCTTGTCGAGGGCGTCGGCGATCTCGAAGTCGACGTCGTGGTGGCACGTCTCCCGGATCCAGCTCTCGACGTCGTGGTCGAGCTCCTCGGCGGTCCGGCCCTCCGGCGAGGCGAGCAGGAACCGGTGGGCGAGGAGCACCTCGACCACCTCCTGCTGCTCGGCGGAGGAGAGCAGCATGTGGAGCACGCCGGGCCCGTCGGCGACCGTGCGGAAGTACAGCGTCTCCGAGAGCGTCTTCATGTACTTCAGGCGCCGGCTCTTCAGCTTGGTCCACTGGCGCAGGAGGAACCCGCCGACGGCGATGAGGCCGCCGAGGAGCGCCACGAGCGCGCCTTGATCGAGCTCGGGCTCCTCGTCGCGGACGCCCAACCACGCCCCGGCGAGCACGAAGATCAGGCCGAGGGTCGGGAGGAGCTTGGTGGCGAGCACGGCGATGCCGGACAAGACCGCGGGCAGTCCGACGAGCACGGCGTCGATGGGCCGGAAGCGGATCCGGGTGGAGGGGAGCAGCATCTCGATGTCGGCCCGGGGCACGTCCTTGAACTCCTTGAGTGACACCTGGCCGGGGTGGAGGTTGCGGTCCGCGGGGTCGATGCCACGCTCGTCGAACCACCCTTGCGGCTTCACCTGGGTCAGCACGACGACGCGGTCCTCGACGGTGATCGTGCGCTCCTCGGTCCGCAGGCCCTTCCACCGCGAGATCTCGACGTCCTCCCGGCGGGTGCCGCGCCGGAACACGAGCAGCTCCTCGTACTCGTCGACGTCGACCTCCAGCCGGAGCGGGATGAGGGCCTCCCGTGTCATCGCGTCGTCGAGCTCCTCCATCGTGACCTCGACGTAGTTGGCGTGGTCGAGCAGAGACCGAAGCTCGTCCGTGACGACGGCGACCGCGTCCGGGTCACCCTCGGCCGCCTCCCAGGCGTCGACGACGGCCTGCTCGCGGTCGTGGAACTCGAAGTGGTAGAGCGCGGAAACGAGCCGCGCCGACGACCGGAACGCCTCGGCGCTGTCGGCATCGGCCCACGGGAGCGCCACCAGCTCGTTGGTCAGCTTGCCGACCCGTCGCGGCACGAACCGCTCCCGTTGCTCCACCCGGTCGAGGGTAGGACGTGCTCAGGGTACGAGCGCGCTGGGGGGGACCGGCCCGGCCGCCTCCGCTCGCGACAGCCGGCCGTGGGTCTCGTACATGCGGACGGCGACGATGACGCCGGATCCAGCGGTCAGCAGGGCGACGACCCAGATCGCCGTCGGGATGTCGGCGGCGTCGGCGACGAGGCCGGCGACGAGCGCGCCGACCGCGAAGCCGCTGTCCCTCCAGAGCCGGTAGACGCCGACCGACGACGCCCGCCAGGCGGGGTGGGCTACGTCGCCGACCGCGGCTAGCAGCGTCGGGTAGACCATCGCCGTCCCCGCCCCCAGGAGGGCGACGGCGGCGGCCCACCGGGCGAAGCCGGAGGTGGACGCGACGAGCGCGATCGCCACCGCCTGGGTCCACATCCCGCCGGCGATGAGCCACTTGCGGCCGAGCCGGTCGGACAGGCCGCCGGTGACGAGCTGGCCGACGCCCCACACGGCGGGGTAGATGGCGGCGAGCACGCCGATGGCCCGGACGGAGAGGCCGGCGGCGGCGAAGTGCAGGGGGAACAGCCCCCAGGCGAGCCCGTCGTTGAGGTTGTTGACGAG
>JBBDQT010000032.1:0-1803 GCA_040905815.1 Acidimicrobiales bacterium | reverse complement strand
CCAGGTCCAAGTCGAGTTCGGCCTGTGGTGGCCGGCGTCTGACCCCGAGGGCCTGTTGAACCTCGCTGCCGCCTGGGAGGCCATGGCCGGAGCCATCGACGCCGCCGCCGAGGACCTGGTCGACCACCGGGGTGCGGTCACCGGCGCCAACGAGGGGGCGGCCATCGACGCCTTCGCCCGCCTCCTCGGCGGCTGGACCGGCTCCCACCTGCTCGCGGCGGCCGAGCATTGTCGGGAGCTCGCCACCGCCTGCCGCGACTTTGCCGAGGCGGTGGAGGACGCCCGCGATACGATCCGCCAGCTGGCCATCGAGATCGCCGCGAGCATCGCCATCGGGGTGGGCCTCGCCATCCTCACCGCCGGCATCTCCACTGGCGCCGCCGCGACGTTCACCGCCGGCGCGGTGGCCCGGGCGGGGATCGTGGCCACGTCGCTGACGGCGCGGGTGATCGCCATCGTGTCCCGGGTGGTGACCTTCGCCGGCGTGGGGGCCCTCGAGGCCGGTGCCACCAACCTGGTGATCCAGACCGGCCGCAACGCCGCCACCAACCCCAACCACGACCCGTTCTCCGGCTACAACCTCGAGGAGCTCACGGTCTCCACTGTGGGCGGCGGTCTCCTCGATGGAGCGTTCGGCGGCATCCGCTCGATCCCCCTCATCCGCGGCATCGAGCCGGCGGTACCCCCGCCCCGCCCCCCGCCGAGGATGCTGGACGACCTCTCGGCCCCACAAACGATGCGGCTCCCGGTCTCGCAGACGTGGGGTCGGCCCAACACACTGTCGAGGCACTTCCGTGATCACGGCGCAGACTTCGCGGCACGGTCCGCAGATGAGTACGCCAACATGGCCTCGGACTTCTTCCAGCGGGGCGTTCGAAGCGGCCTCCCGACGAAGATCGACCCCAAGACAGGCATCATCCGCGTCTACGACCCGTCTTCGAACACCTTCGGATCGTTCAACCCTTCCGGTACGACGCGGACGTTCTTCAAGCCGGATCCGGCGCATCATGAGTTCGCGTCGAACTGGGACTACTGGCTCTCGCAGCGCGGCTACTCGCCATGACCGACTGCTATGTCTGCCCGGTATGTGGCTACGGCGGCCTAACCGAACCGCCTTGGGAAGACGACGCACCGTCGGACGAGATCTGTCCTTCGTGCGGCACGCAGTTCGGCTACGACGACGCAGCCGGCGGGAGTGCGGCCCGGCGGCAGGCACGTCACCGGGAACTGCGAGAGCAGTGGGTGTCGAGAGGAATGTTGTGGGACAGCGAGGGCATTGAAGCGCCGCCTGATGGCTGGGACCCGGCGGAGCAGTTGGCGGCAGTCGAGGACTCCGGAGCCGGCTGAGGTGGTGCGAGGAGCACTTCTGGTGGTGATAGCCGTGGTCCTGTCCGTCGCTGGACTAGCGGCGACCGACTCCGAACGGGCCGCTGCGACTGCATGGTTCGAACCCGGGGTCACGGCGAGGATCGTCGTGTCGCCGACACTGTTCCGCGACGACGGCGGTGTGGCGTCGCAAGTATTTTGGCGGGCGCCACCGGCACCGCACTCGCACTCCTACTGGTCCTCGCGCTGAGCCATACGCCCGCCTCGGCCGCCTCGATGCGCGAATCGGCGCGTGTCAACAGCGGGCGAAGGTGCACCTGCTGACCTCGGGAGCGGTGGCTGTGCCCGCGCTCTGGCGTGGCGGGCGCTGCCTGACCTCCATATGAGGGCGCGGACCGTACCGCCCTCGGGAGGGTGACGGAGCAGAACTTGACGCTTCTGCGAAGATCTTTATCGTGCAAGGCCAGGGGAACCGCC
>JBBDQT010000031.1:0-1821 GCA_040905815.1 Acidimicrobiales bacterium | reverse complement strand
TGCCGCATCGCCTCCCAGACGCTGGTGGCGTGCGGTCGCGACGACCCGACCGGCCTGGGCGCCGGGGACTTCGTGCGGGTCGTCGACGCCATCTCCGGCCACCGCCGGGCCGACGGCACCTTGTACTCGACCAGCCATCGCAACCTGTTGCTGTCTGTGTTCTGCGAGGTGATCGAGCACGGCCGCACCAGTGGGCTCATGGCCGAGGTGCCCGATCCGTTCCGGCCGGCGAAGCGCCGTCATCGGGTGGTCGAGGACGCCAACGAGGGCGAGTTGGGCAAGGCGCTTCCTGAGTCGGTGATCCGCCGGCTCGACCAGCACCTGGACGTGTTGGGCCCATCGGGACGGTTCGGTTCGATGAGCGCCGTCGACTTGAGCGAGATGCACCAGGCCATCTACCGGATCCTGCGCGACACCGGGCGGCGCCCCGGCGAGGTGGTGAGCCTCAAGGTCGGCTGCATCGAGGTCATCGACGGTCAGCACAACTTGATCTACGACAACCACAAGTCCGCCCGCCTGCGCCGGCGCTTGCCCATCACCGCGGAGACGGCCGGGGTCATCCTGGCCTGGGAGCGCCGCCGCAGGGACCTGTCCACCGCGCCGGTGACCCGCCAATGGCTGTTCCCCTCCCCGGTGCTGCGCTCCCACCAGTCCCTCGGTCACCTGACAGCGGCCTGTGTCGGTGTGGCGTTCCGGACCTGGGTGCGGGCGATCCCGGTCATCGACAGCGAGGTGCTCGGCCCTGACGGAGCGCCGCTGCCCTTCGACCGCTCACTCATCACTCCCTACGTGATGCGGCACTGCTACGCGCAGCGCCACGCCGATGCCGGGGTTCCCGTCGACGTGCTCAAAGATCTCCTCGATCACGCCGCCATCCAGACGACGATGGGCTATTACTCGATCAGCCTGAAGCGCAAGCAGCAAGCCGTCCGATCGGTCGGGTCCCTGGCCTTCGACGCCGGCGGCAACGCCGCTCCGTTCGCCGATGCGCTCGCCTACGAGCGAGCGTCGGTGTCGGTGCCCTTCGGCAACTGCACCGAAGCGTCCAACGTCAGGGCGGGAGGAGGGCACTGCCCGATCCGCTTCCAGTGCGCGGGCTGCGGCTTCTACCGGCCCGACCCGTCCTGTCTTCCGGCGCTCGAGGAGCACATCGCCAGCCTGCGCGCCGATCGGGAGACCGCCAGGGCGATCGGTGCCGCCGACTACGTGATCGCCAACATGAACGCCGAGATCGATGCCTTCGGCCATGTCGCCGAGGCCATGGGCCGTCGCCTGGCCGGCCTCGACTCCGACGAGCGAGCCGAGGTGGAGGAGTCCAGCCGGATCCTGCGCCGGGCCCGGGCCGCCCGGCGCATCCCGGTCGTCGCTGCCTCGGCCACCGGAACGGCATGACCACATCGACAGCCCACGAGGCGCGCACCGCAAGGCTGAGAGCAGCCAGGACCAAAGACAGTGCCGAAAAACGTCAACGGGTGTTGACGACGATCGAGGCCATGGAATCCACCGGGTCGCCGATCACCTTCACCGCGGTGGCAGCGGCGGCGGACGTGTCGAGATGGCTGGTCTACAGCGAGGGCGTCCGAGAACAGGTCGAGGCTGCACGACGGCGCCAGGACGACCAGGCGACGCCACGACCTTCGTCCCTTCACCCCGACAAGCAGCGAAGGACACCAGCCAGCCTGCGGACCGACCTGGCGGTCGCCCGCGAGGAGATCCGCCGGCTCCGCGCCGAGGTCGACAGGCTCACTCAACGCCTGCGCCTCCAACTCGGCGCCGAGATCGAGGGGCCAGACCGAGCCCAGCTGATCGAACGCGTCGCCG
>JBBDQT010000030.1:0-11283 GCA_040905815.1 Acidimicrobiales bacterium | reverse complement strand
GCCGCCAGGCACGCCTCGCCGCGCGCGAGGCGAAGGCCGCCGCCAAGGTGACGCGGCCCCTCCGGCGCGCCTCCTGACCCAGCCCGACCGCAAGCCCCTCGAACTGGCGGGGCTCCAGGTGGCAGGGCCCACGGATCCACCGCCAGTACGGGGCACGCCCGCCGCGCTCCACGGAGCTACTCCATGACCGGCGTCGCCACCGCGGGGTCGCGACCGGAGCGGACGACGAGCACCACCCCGGCGGCGATCAGGGCGGCGGCGGGCACGGCGGCGAGCGGTGGCGTCTCCCCGAACCACAGCTGGGCGAGCACCGCGGCGCCGACGATCTCGAACAGGATGGCGACCGACACGACGGTGGGGCTCGTCGTGCGCAGGACCCGGTTGAACACCGAGTGGCCGAGCAGCTGGGCGCCGAGGGTCAGCCCCACGAGCGCCCACCACGTCCCGGCCGTGTAGCCCCCGAGCTGCTGGCCGCTGACGAGGCACACCCCGAGCAGCACGATCCCCGCGGTGGCGTAGCAGACGGTCGTGTACACCGTCGTGGACACTGTCGCCCGCACCTCGGCCCCGACGGTGACGTAGGCGGCGGCGAGCGCCCCACCCGCCAGCGCCAGCAGATCGCCGAAGAGCGCCCGGGACGAGATCCGCACGTCGATGCCGGTCAGCAGGACGGCGCCGGCCACCGCCACGCCGATGCCGAGCCACGCCGCCGCGGGGATGTGATGGCCCCGCTGACGGGCGATCAGCGCGGCCCAGACCGGCTGGGTCGCGACGAGCGCCACGGACGACGCGATGGTCGTGAACGACAGGCTCGGGATCCAGGTCGCGAAGTGGGCCGCCAGGAGCGCACCGGCGAGCACCGCCAGACGCCACTGCCGGCGATCGAGCGAGGCCAGCTCGCGGCGGGCAGTCACCAGCGAGAACGGCACCAGCACGCCGCTCGCCAGCACGTTCCGCCACAGCGCGATGGCGAGGGCGGGGGCGGCGGTCTGGCGGATCAGGGGCGCCGACGTGGACACCGCCGCCACGGCGACGGCGATGAGCACGAGGTCGACCCCGGAGGGCCGGTGGATCGCGGCGCGACCAGCCGCGGTCCCTCCCGCGGCGCTCAAAGGCGGGGCGGATCCGGCAGGCCGAGCGCATCCTCGAGCGCGGCGATCGCCCTGAGCACGACCTGGTCGGCGTGCTGGGGGCCCACCACCTGGAGCCCGATGGGCGTGCCCTGGCTGCTGACGCCGACCGGGACGGTGCCTGCCGGGGACCGGGTGAGGTTGAAGGGGTACGTGAGCTGCACCCAGTTCGGCGTCTCCTCACCGGCGATCAGCCCGGGCCGGCCGCTCAGGGGGGCGAGCCCCGCCACCGTGGGGGCCACCAGCAGGCGGGCGTCGGAGAAGAGCTCGACGAGGCGGAGGTTCAGCCGGTGGCACTCGTCCTCGGCCTCGGCCAGCTCGACGGCGGTCAGCGAGGCGGTCCAGTCGAGGAGCACCTGCAGCGTGTCGTCGATGTCTGGACCGCCCAGCGCGCCCGCTGCCTGCAACGTGCGCCGCAGGTAGGTGCCGGTCATCGCCACCCACGTCAGGATCGGGTCGGCGTCGAAGACCGCATCGATCTGCACGACCTCCGCACCGAGCTCCTCGAGCTGCGCGACCGCCGCCTCGCAGGCCTCGAGCACCTCCGGCTCCGGCGTGGCGTAGCCGAGGGTGGGCGACCAGGCGACCCGCAACGGCACCCCCGGATCGCGCACGACGTTCGCCCACGAGGCCTCCGGCATCGGCAGCGAGCGGAGGTCGCTCTGCTCCGGGCCGATCACCGCGTCGAGGGCGAGGGCGACGTCGGTGATCGAACGGGCCATCGGCCCCTTCGTGGAGAGGTGTTGCCAGTCCGGCGGTTCGTCGCCACCGGACGGCACACGGCCGAGCGACGGCTTCATGCCCGACAGCCCGCACAGCGCGGAGGGGATCCGGATCGAGCCGCCGCCGTCCGAACCGGTGGCGAGGGGCACCATCCCCGCGGCGATCGCGGCCGCCGACCCACCGGACGAGCCGCCGGGAGACCGCTCCAGGTTCCAAGGGTTCCGCGTGGCGCCGTCGACCAGGTTGGTGGTGTCGGCCTTGTGACCGAGGGCGGGGGTGTTCGTCTTGCCGACGACGATGCAGCCAGCCGCCTTCAGCCGGGCGACGAGCGCGGAGTCGGCCCGCGCCGGGCGACGGCCACCGAAGGCGGCGAGCCCCTTGCCGGTGTGGAGCCCGGCGGCGTCCTCGAGGTCCTTGACGGCGATGGGGATGCCGGCCAGCGGTCCCGGGTCGTCCCCGGACGCAACGGCCTCGTCGACGGCGAGCGCCGCCTCCATCGCACCCTCGGGGTCGAGGGCGACGAAGGCCCCCACCGAGGTGTCGACCGCCTCGATGCGGTTGAGGGCGTGGGACACGAGCTCGCGTGCCGACAGCTCTCCCGAGCGGACCCTCCCGGCGAGGTCGGCGACCGTCTCGTCGAGGAAGTCCACGACGGCGAGCGTAGGCCCGGTCTGCCTGCGACCGGCGCGGAGCGGTCAGGCCAGCGCGTCGGCGAGGCGGAGGAGGGCGTCGTCCTCGGTGACGCCCCACGCCACGCTCAGCTCGGAGGCGAGGATGACCCGCGCCTTCTCGAGCATCGACTTCTCACCGGCGGAGAGGCCCTTGGCAGCCTCCCGCAGGGCGAGGTTCCGGACGACCTCGGCCACCTGGTACACGTCACCGGACTTGAGCTTCTCCTGGTGGTTCTTGAACCGCCGGCTCCAGTTGGACGGCTCGCGCACGTCCTTCTTGGCGAGCAGCTGGAGGAGGTCCTCGACGTCCTCGTTGCTGATCGGCGGGCGCATGCCGACCTCGTCGGCCTTGTCGGTGGGCACCGACAGCGTCAGGTCGCCGTGCATCATGTGGAGGACGAAGTACTCGAGCTTCTCGCCGAAGACCTCGCGCGTCTCCTTCTTCTTGATGACGGCTGCGCCGTGGTGCGGGTAGACGACGCGGTCACCGACGTTGAACGACATGGGGCTCCTGGAGTGCGGCGGCAGGACAGCTGCTGCGGGGCTGGGACGGCTCATCATTGTGCCACCCCGCCCCTCGTTCTCCCCATCCCGCGCCCGGCGAAGGTGCAAGCGGAGGACGATCTGGCTCTGCCAGTCGTCCGGGAGCCAGCCAGCGGATTATCGCTGGCGAAGGGTGCTAGAGGTAGGCGGCCGGGTCGACGGGCGTGCCGTCGACGCGCACCTCGAAGTGCAGGTGCGGTCCCGTGGAGCTGCCGGTGGAGCCGGCCGACCCGACGGTCTGGCCCCGGCTGACCTGCTGGCCCGCCGACACGGCGAGGCGGCTCTGGTGGGCGTACAGGGTGGCCAGCGAGCGACCGTGGTCGATCACGACCACGTTGCCGTAGCCGCCGCTGTAGCCCGCAGACACGACGGTGCCCGCCGCGGAGGCCAGGATCGGGGTGCCCATGGGGGCTCGGAAGTCCATGCCGGCGTGGAGCCGGCGACCGCCGTAGATGGGGTGGGTGCGGTAGCCGTAGCCAGATGTCACGGTGGGACGGGCGACCGGGTAGCCGAGCACGCCCGAGCCGGCACGCGCCGCCCGCTGCGCCTGCTCCTCGGCCCGCTTCCTCAGCAGCTCGGTGATCGCAGCCGACTCGGCCTCCAGGGCGCTCGCCCGGGCCTGGTACGCCTGCTTCTCGGCTCGTGCGCCGGCGAGCAGCTGCGCCTCGACCTCGGCCTCCGCGGCCACCTCGGCCCGCGCCGCGGCCTGCTCCGAGCGCACCGCCTCGAGCGACGCCTGCTGGACGGCGACGGCTTGGTGCTGGGAGGCAGCAGCGGCTTCCGCCCGGGCCGCGTCGACCTCGAGCAGCGCGGTGTCCTCCTCGAGCGCGCCCGTCTCGTCCACGAGGTCGTCCTGAGCTCGGAGCACGGCGTCGGCGAGCACCGTCACCGCCTGCGCCTGCGCGACGTCGTGCGCCCGCAGCACCAGGTCGAGAGCGCTCGGGCGCTCTCCGCCCCTGATGAACGCGGTGACGGCCTGGTCGCGCAGCGCGTGCCGGGACTCGAGGAGCTGTGCCCGGGTGCGGGACAGGTCCGCCAGCACGGTCCTGTGGTGGGCGTCGGCGGCGGCGAGCTGGCGTTCGGCGGTGTGCAGCTCGCCTGCCACCACGACCAGCTCCTCGTCGAGCCCGGCGACCACCGCGTCCAGCTCGGCGGTTCGCCGCCGGCTGACCTCGAGCGCGGCGATGAGCTCCACCTCGGCGGAGGCGACCTCGTCGACGCTCTCCCTGATCGAGGCGAGCTCCTCGCGGATGGCCCGCTTGCGCTCCTCGGGGGTCAGCGCCTCCGCGCCGGGCAGCCCTGCGCCCAGGGTGGCGACGAAGAGCAGGACCGCCAGCAAGGCGCGCATCACCAGCAACAGTAGCAACACCAGCCACACCGGGGCCGAGATGGGCCCGGCCGGCAACCCCCCGCCATCGGGTCTGCCCGGGGGCGCTAGACGTCGAGGAAGCGGGTGACGGCGACGCCTGCGCTGGCAGCGCCCACGGCGGCACCGACCCCGAGCATGAGGGCGCCGGTGCTCGCCACCTGGCGTCCGAGCAGCACGAACGAGCTGAACAGCTCGAAGCCCCCGACCCAGTCCACGAACGCCGTGCTCCCGAAGTACACGGCGCCGAACGCCAGGCCGGCGCCGAGGAGGCCCTGCAGCAGGCCCTCGATCATGAACGGCACACGGATGAACCAGTTCGTGGCCCCGACCAGCTTCATGACCTCGATCTCGCGGCGGCGGGAGAAGATCGCCATGCGGATGCTGTTGAAGATCAGCAGCGCGGCCGCGAAGAGCACGAACACCGCGAGGCCGAGGAGGCCCAGCTGCGCGTACCTGGACACGTTCAAGACGTCGCGGACGGTGTCCTCGGCGAAGAGCACCTCGCGCACCCCGGCCTCACCCTCGAAGCGGTCGCCGATGGCGCGGATCAGGTCGGCGTCGGCCACCCGGGGCTCCACCCGGTACGACGTGGGGAGGTTGGCGGCGGTGACGTTGTCGATGTACTCGGGGCGGTTCGCGAACAGCGTCTTGAACAGCTCGTACTGGCGCTCCTTGGAGAAGAACTCGATCTTGGCGACGTCGGGGTGCTGCGAGAGCTCGCGCTCGACCTGGGCCTCCTGCTCGGGGGTGGCGTCGACGTTCATGAAGACCTCGAACTCGACGCCCTCCTCCCACGACTTGGTGGCGTTGTCGACGCCGGAGCGGAACAGCAGCGCGCCGCCCACGAAGCTGAGCGAGACCGCCACCGTGAGCATCGAGGCCGTGGTGAGCAGCAGGTTGCGCCGGAGGTTCTGCAACGTCTCCTTGACCGCGTAGCGCCACTTCGGCATCAGGCGTAGACCCCGCGGCTCTGGTCACGCACGATCGTGCCCCGGTCGAGCTCGATGACGCGACGGCGCATGGTGTCGACGATGCCCCGGTCGTGGGTGGCCATGACGACGGTCGTGCCCGTCCTGTTGATCCGGTCGAGCAATCGCATGATGCCGACCGAGGTCGTGGGGTCGAGGTTGCCGGTCGGCTCGTCGGCGAGGAGGATCAGCGGCCGGTTGACGAAGGCGCGGGCGATCGACACGCGCTGCTGCTCGCCGCCGGAGAGCTCGTGGGGGAGGTTCTTCATCTTCTTGGCCAGCCCCACGAGCTCGAGGATGGCGGGCACCTGCGAGGAGACGACGTGGGACGGCCGGCCGATCACCTCGAGCGCGAAGGCCACGTTCTCGTAGACGTTCTTGCTCGGCAGCAGCTTGAAGTCCTGGAAGATGCAACCGATGTTGCGGCGCAAGAACGGCACCTTCCACCGGCTGAGGGCGGCGATGTCCTTGCCCGCCACCCAGATGCGCCCCTCCTCGGGCGACTCCTCCTTGTTGAGGAGACGGATGAACGTGGACTTCCCGGAGCCCGACGGTCCCACGAGGAACACGAGCTCGCCCTTCTGGATGTCGGCGGAGGCGCCGCGCAGGGCGACCACATCGCCCTTGTAGTGCTTCGTCACGTTCTCGAGCTTGATCACGGGAAGGTGTCCTCGGGCGTGTCGGGGAGCGGTCGGGGACCGTCGTCACAGGGGCGGCGCGGGGCGGAGGGTGCGCCGGCAGGACGGGTCAAGGCTACCAGTGGGTCATCGGCATCACGGGGAACGAGCCTGAGCCGGTCCCACGGCGCTGCGGCGTCACGTGACGGTGCCGGCCGCCCGCTCGTCCCGGAGGTAGGCCTCCATGAACCCGTCGAGGTCGCCGCCGAGGACCGCCTCGACGTTGCCGGTCTCGTGTCCGGTGCGGAGGTCCTTCACGAGCTGGTACGGCGCCTGGACGTAGGACCGGATCTGGTTCCCCATCGCGGCCGAGGAGGTCGTCCCCGAGATGGCGGTGAGCTCCGCGGTGCGGTCGGCCCGCTGCTTGTCGGCGAGCTTGGAGATCAGGACCTGCATGGCGCGGGCCTTGTTCTGCAGCTGGCTGCGCTCGTTCTGGCAGCTCGACACGATCCCTGTCGGCAGGTGGGTGATGCGGACGGCGGAGTCGGTGACGTTGACGTGCTGGCCGCCGGCACCGGAGCTCCGGTACGTGTCGACGCGCAGGTCCTTCTCCTCGACCGTCACGTCGCTCGACGTGTCCTCGTAGAGCGGGGTGACGTCGAGGCTCGCGAAGCTCGTCTGGCGGCGGGCGGCGGCGTCGAAGGGCGACATCCGCACGAGGCGGTGCACACCCTGCTCGGAGCGGAGCCAGCCGTAGGCGTAGCGGCCCTTCACGATGAACGTGGCCGACATGAGCCCCGCCTCCCGCCCGGCCGACGCCTCGTCGATCTCGGTCGAGAACCCGTGGGACTCCGCCCACTTGAGGTACATGCGCACGAGCATCTCTGCCCAGTCCTGGGCGTCGGTGCCGCCCTCGCCGGCGTGGACCTCGCAGATGGCGTCCCGCTCGTCGTGCTCGCCGCTGAACAGCGCCCGCAGCTCGAGCTCGGCGAGCCGCTTCGCCAGCTGCGCCATGCCGTCGGCGATCTCGGGCTCGAGCGACCCGTCGTCCTCCTCGCGGGCCATCTCGAACAGCGTGACGACGTCGGAGAGCTGGACCTCGAGGCCCTCGTGGGTGGCGAGGTCGCCCTGGAGCGTCGAGAGCTCACCGGTGACCTTGCGGGCCTTGTCCTGGTCGTCCCACAGGTCGGGGCGGCTGGCCTCGACCTCGAGCTCCACGACGCGCTCGCGCGCCGCGTCGACCCGGAGGTAGGTCCGCGCCTCGCCCACCCGGTGGCGGAGCGCGGCGAGGTCGTCGCTGAAGTCGCGCACGCCCGCTCCTCAGCGACCGTGGCAGAACTTGTACTTCTTGCCCGATCCGCAGGGGCACGGCGCGTTGCGACCGACGCGCTCCTCAGCGCCCTTGACCACCGGGGTGTTCACGACGGGCACCTCCGCCTCCGGCGGGGGTGCGACGCCCTGCGCCTGCGCCTCCGCAGCCGCCGCCTGGCGCATCCCGTTGCCGCCGGACTCCGGCGCCTCAGGTCCGCTCGTCTCCATGTTCCGGACGTCGGCGCCCGGCGCGGCCTCGGGCTCCTTCACCGCCTGCAGGTGCATGACGTACTTCACGAAGTCGCCGGCGATGGCGTCGACCATGTCGGTGAACATCGCATAGCCCTCTCGCTGCCACTCGACGAGCGGGTCCTTCTGGCCCATGGCCCGCAGGTGGATGCCGTCCTGCAGGTAGTCCATCTCGAAGAGGTGCTCGCGCCAGCGCGTGTCGATGACGCGCAGCATCACCTGCCGCTCCACCTGGCGCATCGCGTCGGGCCCGAACTCCGCCTCTCTCGCCTCGTAGTGGCGGAGCGCCTCGGCGAGGATGATCTCCTTGAGCTCGGAGACCTCCGCCTTGGCAGCGAGGTCCTCGACGATGAGCTCGGTCGGGTAGAGCTCGTTGACCGCGGCGACGAGGCCCTCGACGTCCCACTCGTCGGGGATGTCGGAGACGCACGTGGCGTCGACCACGCTGTTGACCGCAGCCTCGAGGTTGGCCACCGCCTCGTCGCGGAGGTCCTTGCCCTCGAGGATCTCGTTGCGGCGCCGGTAGATCACCTTGCGCTGGCTGTTCATGACCTCGTCGTACTTGAGGACGTTCTTGCGGATCTCTGCGTTGCGGGCCTCGACGGTGGTCTGGGCCTTCTCGATCGCCCGGGTGACCATCTTCGCCTCGATCGGCACGTCGTCGGGCAGGGCCTTGCCCATCACCCAGTTCATGGCGCCGGTGGCGAACAACCGCATGAGGTCGTCCTCGAGCGAGAGGTAGAAGCGGCTCTCGCCGGGGTCGCCCTGGCGCCCGGAGCGGCCACGCAGCTGGTTGTCGATGCGGCGGCTCTCGTGGCGCTCGGTGCCGAGCACGTAGAGCCCCCCGAGCTCGCGGACCTTGTCGCCCTCGGCGCGGCCCTCGATCTCGTAGACGTCGACGAGCTTGTCGTAGCGGGCACGGCCCTCGCCGGCATCGTCGGGGTCGAGCCCCTCCGCCAGCGCCTCGCGGCGAGCGCGCGCCTCGGGGTTCCCACCGAGGATGATGTCGACGCCTCGGCCCGCCATGTTGGTCGCAACGGTGACGGCGTGGAGCTTCCCTGCCTGGGCCACGATCTCGGCCTCGCCCCCGAGCATGCCGACCTTGGCGTTCAGCACCTCGTGCTTGACACCCTTCTTGCGGAGGAGGTTCGACAGCCGTTCGGACTTCTCGACCGACACGGTGCCGACGAGCACGGGCTGGCCCCGCTCGTAGCGCTCGCTGATGTCGCCGACGACGGCTTCGAACTTCGCCTCTTCGGTCTTGTAGATGAGGTCGCCCTCGTCGGCACGGATGACGGGCTTGTTCGTGGGGATCGGCACGACGGCGAGCTCGTAGGTGGAGGCGAACTCGGCGGCCTCGGTGACCGCGGTGCCGGTCATGCCCGAGAGCTTCTCGTAGAGGCGGAAGTAGTTCTGGAGGGTGATCGTGGCGAGGGTCTGGTTCTCCTCCTTGATCTTCACGCCCTCCTTGGCCTCGACGGCCTGGTGGAGGCCCTCGGACCAACGGCGTCCCTCGAGGATGCGACCGGTGAACTCGTCGACGATCTTCACCTCGCCGTTCGTGACGATGTAGTCGCGGTCCCGCTTGTAGAGCTCCTTGGCCTTGAGCGCGACCTGGAGCTGGTGAACGAGGTTCGACGAGAGCTCGTCGTAGAGGTTGTCGATGCCGAGCGCGGCCTCGACCTTCTCGATGCCGTCGTCGTGGGGGGCGACGTGGCGCTTCTCCTCGTCGACGTCGTAGTCGACGTCGCGAGACAGGCCCCGGACGACGCTGGCGAAGGTGTAGTAGAGCTGCGCGGCGTCGGCGAGGCGCCCGCTGATGATGAGCGGGGTTCGGGCCTCGTCGATGAGGATCGAGTCGATCTCGTCGACGATCGCGTAGGCGTGCCCGCGCTGGACCTTGGCGTCGGTCGACATCGCCATGTTGTCGCGCAGGTAGTCGAAGCCGAACTCGTTGTTGATGCCGTAGGTGATGTCGCAGCCGTAGTTCGCCCGCTTCTCGGCGGAGCCCTTGATGTCGGGGATGGTGAGCCCGACGGAGAGGCCGAGCCACTCGTAGATCCGGCCCATCCACTCGGCGTGGAACCGGGCCAGGTAGTCGTTGACGGTGATGACGTGCACGCCGTTGCCCGTCAGGGCGTTCAGGTAGACGGGCAGCGTCGAGACGAGGGTCTTGCCCTCACCGGTCTTCATCTCGGCGACCCAGCCGAAGTGCAGCACGGCGCCGCCCATGAGCTGCACGTCGAAGTGGCGCTGGCCGATGACGCGCCGCGCCGCCTCGCGGACGGTCGCGAACGCCTCGAGCAGCAGGTCGTCGACCGGCTCCCCGCGGTCGATCCGCTGGCGGAACTCGACTGTCCGGGCGCGCAGGGCCTCGTCGGACAGGACCTCGATCTCCGGCTCGAGCGCGTTGATGTCGGGGACGAGCCCCTGCACCGCCTTGAGCTTGCGCCCCTCGCCGACTTTCAGGATCCGGTCGAACATGCCCACGGCGAGCGAGTGTACCGGTGAGCACCGCCGCGCCCCGGGCCGCGGCCCGCGTCAGCCCTGGTCGCGGTCCCGTGCGCCGGCGCCAGTGTCACCCATGTCGAGGATCTTCTCCTTGACGGCGTACAGGACCGCCTCCATGCGCGAGTGCAGGTGGAGCTTCTCCAGGATGTTGCGGACGTGGTTCTTCACCGTGTTCTCGCTGATGAAGAGCTGCACGCCGATGTCACGGTTCGTGAGGCCCTGGGCCACGAGCTTGAGGACCTCGAGCTCCCGCTCGGTCAGGCGGGGCGCCGGCACCCGCGCCTGGCTCTCCTCTGAGCGGCGCGAGAGCGACGCGAACTCGACGATGAGCTTGCTCGCCATGGACGGCGAGATGAGCGTCTGGCCCTGGACGACGGCACGGACGGCGTCGGCGACCTCCTCGATGGAGATCTCCTTGAGCAGGTAGCCGGCAGCGCCGGCCTTGATGGCCTCGTAGAGGTCGTCCTCCTCGTCGGAGACCGTGAGCATCAGGATCCGGGCCGAGGGAAGCGCCTCGGCGAGCCGGCGGGTGGCCTCGATGCCGCTCATGTTCGGCATGCGGACGTCCATGAGCACCACGTCGGGCGCGAGCTCGTCGGCCATAGCGATCGCCGCCTCGCCATCGTCGCCCTCACCGACGACCTCGATGCCCTCCTCGCCGAGGAGCACCTGGCAGATGCCCCGCCGGAACAGCGCGTGGTCGTCCACGACGAGCACCCGGATCGGGCCTGGGGCGGTCACCTCGACCGTCATCGCAGGAGCTCGGGAACGACCGCCATCGTTTTGCGCACGGTCGCACCGTAGGCGAAGACCGCCGCACCGGTGGCGCTCTTCGCCCGGAGCTACCCGAGGTCGAGGATGCGCTCCTTCACCGCGTAGAGGACGGCCTCCATGCGGGAGTGGAGGTGGAGCTTCTCCAAGATGTTGCGCACATGGTTCTTGACGGTGTTCTCGCTGATGACGAGCTCCTTGCCGATCTCCCGGTTCGTGAGGCCCTGGGCGACGAGCTTGAGGACCTCGAGCTCCCGTTCGGTCAGGCGGGGGGCCGGCACCCGCTCCCGGACGTCCTCGGTCCGTCGAGACAGCGCCGAGAACTCGACGATGAGCTTGCTCGCCATGGACGGCGAGATGAGGGACTGGCCCTGCATCACCGCCCGCACCGCGTCGGCGACGTCCTCGATCGAGATCTCC
>JBBDQT010000029.1:0-1863 GCA_040905815.1 Acidimicrobiales bacterium | reverse complement strand
CCCAGGCTCGACGGATCATCGAGGGCAGCCTGCAGCTCACGAACGTGGTAGCTGGCGACGTCCACCGGCCCGTCGGGTGAGCCACGACCGCGCGAACGGCTGACCGGCGCGCTGCGACTCAGGTGAGATGGGCGCTCGGAGCGTCGGCACTTGGCGTCCCGCATCGTCGACCGCCGCCCGGGAGCGGCGAGCCGCACCCGCGCTCGACAGGTCCGGTTCGAGGCTCGCCTGGCGCTCGAGCAGCGCGTTGCCGCCCCCCGTAGAGGGGTCGGTGTAGCCGGGCTCGCCGGCGGCGACCGCGGCGTCGTGGGCGGCCATGATCCGGTCGTGGTCGCGCCGCTCGGGGTCGAGGCGGTCCGGGTGGGGCTGATGCCAGTCCGCGCGCACGGCGGCCACGGTAGGGCGCGACGGCGTACGATCCCGGCGGTGCGGGCACGGCGGTGGTTGGCAGTGGTCCTGGTGGTGCTGGGGGCGGGGACAGCGCTGGCGCCCGGGCCCGCGGCGGCGCAGACGGCGCCGGTGCGCGACATCCACGTGCCTGTGGCGGGGCCGGTCTCGTTCCGCGACGACTTCGGCGCGCCTCGGGACGGCGGCGCCCGCACCCACCTCGGCAACGACATCTTCGCCCCGAAGCTCACCCACCTGCTCGCCGCCGCCGACGGCACGGTGTCGAGCATCGTGACGGGCACGTCGCGCGCCGGGAACCAGCTCACGATCACCGGTGTCGACGGCTGGCGCTACCTCTACGTCCACCTCAACAACGACACGCCCGGCACCGACGATGGAGCGAACCCCCGCCACTGGATGCTGGCGCCGGGCGTCGGCGTCGGCACCCTCGTCCGCGCCGGGCAGCACGTCGCCTACCAGGGCGACAGCGGGAACGCGGAGGGCGAGCTGCCACAGCTGCACTTCGAGATCCGGACCCCGTCCAACGTGGCGATCAACCCGTACCAGAGCCTGCTGCGCAGCCGCGGCCTCGGTGCCGGCTCGCGGTGCGCGCCGGACCAGAACCCGGCTGACAGCCCGAGCGCTGCCGCCGGGCCCGGCTACTGGCTCGTGGCGCGGGATGGCACGGTCCTCCCGTTCGGATCAGCGAGCCACCTCGGTGACATGGCCGGACAGGTCCTGAACCGGCCGATCGTCGGCGCCACCGCCACGCCAACCGGGCGGGGCTACTGGCTCTTCGCTAACGACGGCGGCGTGTTCGCGTTCGGTGACGCCCGGTTCCACGGCTCCACCGGCGCCCTCCGCCTGAACCGGCCGATCGTCGGCGCCACCGCCACGCCAACCGGGCGGGGCTACTGGCTCTTCGCTAACGACGGCGGCGTGTTCGCGTTCGGTGACGCCGGGTTCCACGGCTCCACCGGCGCGGTCCGCCTGAACCGGCCGGTCGTCGGCGCGGCCGCCACCCCCGGAGGGCTCGGGTACTGGCTCGTCGCGGACGACGGCGGCGTCTTCGCCTTCGGCGACGCCACGTTCCACGGCTCCACCGGCGGTCAGCGCCTGGCCCAGCGCGTCACAGGGATGGACCGCACCCGCACCGGTGACGGGTACACGCTCGTCGCTGGGGACGGCGGCGCCTTTACCTTCGGGGACGCCCGCTTCCACGGCTCGGTCCCCGGCAGCGGCTCGTGCGGGCCCTTCGGCGCCCCCGGCATCGCCGCCACCGCGACCGACGCGGGCAGCTGGATCCCGAGCGGCGACGGGCGGGTCGTCCCGCTCGGCGACGCACCGGATCACGGCGACGCCTGGGACGCGGGCCTTCAGCCGGCGGTCGTGGCTCTCGTGCCGCAGCGCCACTGAGGCGTCGGCGCGCGTCAGGGGACGAAGACGGCGAGCAGCACCATCGACGTGAACGCCGCC
>JBBDQT010000028.1:0-11374 GCA_040905815.1 Acidimicrobiales bacterium | reverse complement strand
CTGCCGTGGAGATCGGCCTCGCGACGTACGACCGGGACCGGATCCACCACTTCCGCCTCACCCGTGCGGCGGCCGAGGACGTCTTCCGGACCCTCGCCACCGAGGCGCGTCCCGAGCGGATCCAGAACCCGGGCCTCGAGGAGGCACGAGCGGACGTGATCGTCGGAGGCTGCTGCGCGCTCGTCGCCACGATGCGGTTCTTCGAGCTCGACGAGGTCCTCGTCTCCGAGGCGGACATCTTGGACGGGCTCGCCCTGTCGCTCCTCGAGCGGGTCTGACCGCACCAGTGAGCGATCGCCGCTCACCGAGGATCGCGGCCGGCGAGCGTCGCTAGAGTCCCGACGTGCCCCTCCCCGAACGCCTGCTCATGGGTCCCGGCCCAGGGAACCCCTACCCGGAGGTGGCGCAGGCCTTCGCCCGGCCGATGCTCGGCCACCTCGACCCCGCCTTCGTCGCCCTGCTCGATGAGACGTGCGAGCGGCTCCGGACGGTGTTCCGGACCGCGAACCCGCTGACGCTGCCGATCAGCGGCACGGGCTCGGCGGGCATGGAGGCGGCCTTCGTCAACGTCGTCGAGCCCGGTGCCCCCGTGGTCGTCGGGGTCAACGGCGTCTTCGGGCAGCGCATGTGCGACGTCGCCTCGCGCAGCGGCGCCGAGGTGATCCCCGTCGAGGTGCCGTGGGGCGAGCCGGTCCCCGCCGAGCGGCTCCTCGACGCGCACCCGTCGCCGGCGATCATCGCGGTCGTCCACGCCGAGACGTCGACCGGTGCCCGCACCGACGTCGACGTGCTCGGGCAGGAGAAGGGCGACGCCCTGCTGCTCGTCGACTGCGTCACCTCGCTCGCAGGCATCCCGTTCGAAGCGGACGGCTGGGGCATCGACATCGCCTACAGCGGGACGCAGAAGTGCCTCGGCGTCCCGCCCGGTCTGTCGCCGCTGACGCTGAGCGAGCGCGCTCGCGAGCGCATCGTCCCGACGCCTCGCTCCTGGTACCTCGACCTCAACATGATCGGTCGCTACACCGGTCCCGCCACCGGGGCCAGGACGTACCACCACACCGCGCCGATCTCGATGATCGCCGCGCTCCACGCCGGTCTCGGCGCCGTGCTCGACGAGGGGCTCGAGGCTGGTTGGGCGCGCCACGACGCCTGCGGCCTCCAGCTGCAGAAAGGGCTCGAGGCGCTCGGCTTCCGCCTCTTCGCCGCCGAAGGGCACCGGCTGCCGCAGCTCACCGCCGTCTGGGTCCCCGACGGCCTCGACGAGGCGGCCGCCAGGCGCACGCTCCTCGAGCGGTTCGGGATCGAGGTCGGCGGTGGTCTCGGCGAGTTCGCCGGCAAGGTCTGGCGCATCGGTTGCATGGGCCACACCGCCCGGCCCCGCAACGTCGCGGCCCTGCTCGCCGCCCTCGTCGAGGTGCTCGACCGTTGACCGTGCCTGCGCCCGCGCCCGATGCGCCGGCGTTCCACCGGCCGTGACCGCTCTCGGCTCGAGCGACGCGGACGGCACCTGGCGTCCCGATCCCGCGCTCGTGGCGACGGCGCGCGTGGCGCGGCTCTGGCAGGACCTCGGCGTGTCCGGGTTCACCGAGCTGCGCGACCGGTCGGTCGCCGACCCGGCCTGGTTCTGGGCCGCCACCGCCGAGGCACTCGGCATCGAGTTCGACCCGCCGTTCGAGCAGGTGCTCGACGACAGCGGCGGCGCCCCCTGGGCGCGCTGGTTCACCGGCGGCGGGACGAACCTGGCGACCGTCTGCCTCGACCGCCACGTCACCGAGCGGCCCGACGACGACGCCATCGTGTGGGAGGGCGAGGACAGTGAGATCCGGCGCTGGACGTGGGCCCAGCTGGCGGCGCAGGCCGACGGGCTCGCCCGCCTCCTGCACGACCGGGGGGTCGGCCACGGCGACGCGGTGGGGATCTTCGCGCCCATGGTGCCGGAGACGATCGCCGCGGTCCTCGGGATCGCCAAGCTCGGCGCCACTTTCCTGCCGGTGTTCAGCGGCTACGCCCCCGACGCCGTCGCCGTCCGCCTCGCCGACGCCGGAGCCAAGGCGTTGGTGTGCGCTGACGGGTTCTGGCGGCGGGGCAAGCAGGTCGACATGAAGGCGGCCGCCGACATGGCGGTGGCCTCTGTGCCGACCGTGGAGACCGTCGTGGTGATCCCGCGCCTCGGCGCAGCGTTGAGCGGTGCGCTCGACGTGGCGTGGCCCGCTCCGGTGACGGAGCCGTTCCCGACCCGCGTCGTCGACACCGAGCACCCGCTGTTCATCGCGTACACGTCGGGCACGACCGGCCGTCCGAAGGGAGCTGTCCACGTCCACGGCGGGTGGACGGTGAAGGTGGCGGCCGAGGCTGCGTTCCAGACCGACTGCGGACCTGAGGACACGCTCTTCTGGTTCACCGACATGGGCTGGATCATGGGGCCGTGGGCGCTGACGGGTGCGCTCGCCAACGGCGCGACGCTCGCCCTCTACGAAGGTGCGCCCGACTTCCCCGCGCCAGACCGGCTGTGGGCGTACGTCGAGCGCCACGGGATCACGATCCTCGGCATCAGCCCAACGCTCGTGCGTGCCCTGCTCGCCCACGGGGAGGAGCCGGTGCGCAGCCACGACCTCTCGTCGCTCCGGATCCTCGGCTCCACCGGCGAGCCGTGGAACGAAGGGCCGTGGCGCTGGTTCGCCGACGTCGTCGGCGGGGGGCGCTGCCCGGTCATCAACTTCTCGGGCGGCACCGAGGTCGGCGCCTGCTTCCTCTCGCCCCACCCCGTGCACCCCATCCCGCCCCGGTCGCTCGGAGGACCCGCCCTCGGCATGGCGGTCGACGTGGTCGACGACGAGGGCCAGCCCGTCCGCGGCCAGGTCGGCGAGCTCGTCTGCCGGGCGCCGTGGCCCGGGATGACCCGGGGACTGTTCCTGGACCCGGAGCGCTACCTCGAGACCTACTGGAGCCGGTTCCCCGGCATGTGGTGGCACGGCGACTTCGCCTCCATCGACGCCGACGGGCAGTGGTTCCTCCACGGGCGCAGCGACGACACGATCAAGGTGGCGGGCAAGCGCCTCGGCCCTGCGGAGGTCGAGTCCGCGCTCGTCTCCCACGCCGAGGTGGTCGAGGCCGCGGCGGTCGGCGTGCCCGACGACGTGAAGGGCGAGGTGCTGTGGTGCTTCGTCGTCCTGCTCCCGGGCTCGGTCCCGACCGACGAGCTGCGGGGGGAGCTGGTGGACGTCGTCACCGCACGCCTCGGACCTGCTTTCCGACCCGCCGCTGTCCGCTTCGCCGACGCGCTCCCGAAGACGCGCAACGCCAAGGTCCTCCGGCGGGCGATCCGTGCCGCGGCGACCGGGGGCGAGACGGGCGACCTGTCGGCCCTCGAGGACCCAGCGGCGATCGACGCCGTGCGAGCCGCACGGTGACCGGCGGCCGGCCCGAGCTCCACGGGCGCACGATCGCCCTCCGGCCGCTCGTGGCCGGCGACTTCGCCCAGTGGTCCGAGGTCCGCCAGCGAAGCGCCGGCTGGCTGACGAGGTGGGAGCCGTCCCGACCGGTCGGGGCCCCCGACGTGACGACGAACCGCAGCGCCTTCGCGGCCCGTTGCCGGGCGCGCGACCGGGAGCGCCAGCTCGGGACCGGCTACGGGTTCGGGATCTTCTCCGGCGACCGCTTCTGCGGGGAGATCAACGTGAACGGGGTGCAGCGGGGCCCGTTCCAGAGCGCCTACGTCGGCTACTGGATCGATGAGGACTGCGCAGGCCGGGGGTACACGCCAGAGTCGGTGGTGGTCCTCGCCCGCCACTGCTTCGAGGAGCTCTCCCTGCACCGTCTCCAGATCGCGATCATCCCCCGCAACGCGGCGAGCCGCCGGGTGGTCGAGAAGCTCGGCTTCCGCGACGAGGGCCTCGCCGTCCGGTACCTCGAGATCAACGGTGTGTGGGAGGACCACATCCGCTACGCCATCACCGCCGAGGAGTGGGCTGAGCGGCGCGATGAGCTGCTGCGGGCGTGGGTGCTGCCCGGCCCGTGAGGCGAGGTCTGCGATCGGGCGCCGGTCCCTAGGCTGGTCCCAGTCCGACGAGGAGGCAGCCATGGCCGACGACACGACGACCGACATCCCCGAGACCGACGAGGGGTGGCGCCAGAAGCTCACCCCCGAGCAGTACGAGGTCGCCCGCGAGGGCGGCACCGAGCCCGCCTTCACCGGCCGGTACTGGGACGAGAAGGCGCCCGGCACCTACCGCTGCGTGGGCTGCGGGGTCGAGCTGTTCCGCTCGGATGAGAAGTACGACTCAGGCTCGGGCTGGCCGAGCTTCTGGGAGCCGATCGACGGCGACCGCGTCGAGGAGATCGACGACACGAGCCACGGCATGGTGCGCACCGAGGTCCGCTGCGCCACGTGCCAGTCGCACCTCGGGCACGTCTTCCCCGACGGCCCCCAGCCCACCGGCCTGCGGTACTGCATGAACTCCGCGGCCCTCGAGCTGGACCCCGACGCGGGCGGCGGCCGCTGACCCTCGGTTCGCCGTGACGCCCACGGGCTGGTAGTCCGCTGCGGTGCTCTTCGCCCTGATGGCGGTCCTCGTCGGCCTGTTCCTCCTCACGAAGGCGGCCGACTCGTTCGTCGAGGGGGCCGTCCGCCTGGCAGCGGCGCTGCGCGTCTCGCCGGTGATCATCGGCGCGGTCATCGTCGGGTTCGGGACGTCGGCGCCCGAGCTGCTCGTCTCGGGGCTGGCGGCGGCCGGCGGCAACCTCGACATCGCGGTAGGCAACATCGTCGGGTCGAACATCGCGAACCTCAGTCTCGTGCTCGGCGTGGCGAGCGCCATCGCCGGCATCTCGATCGACTCGTCGATCCTGCGCCGCGAGGTGCCCCTCGCCGCTGGTGCGGCGCTGCTGTTCGCGGGACTCCTCGTCGGCGGCCTCAGCCGCCTCGACGGCCTCGCCCTCCTCGTCGTCCTCGTCGCCGCCCTGGCCTGGCTCATCCGTGGCGCCCGCTCGTCGGGCAACGACGAGCTCACGGCGGAGATCGACGAGGAGCTGCACCCCTCGGTGCCCCACCGGACCGGCGTGGAGGCCGTGCGGACCGTGCTCGGGCTCGCCGGGACGATCGCCGGGGCGCAGCTGCTCGTGACCGGCGCCGTTCGGGCGGCCCAGGAGCTCGGAGTGTCCCAGGCGTTCATCGGCCTCACCCTCGTGGCCGTCGGCACCTCGCTGCCGGAGCTGGTGACGGCGATCGTCGCCGCCCGCAAGGGGGCGCACGACCTCATCGTCGGCAACGTCCTCGGCTCCAACGTGTTCAACAGCCTCGCCGTCGGTGGCATCGCCGCCGCCGTCGGTCCGGGGCCTCTCGGTGACGCCGCCGTCGCCGCCCGGGCTGTGGCGGTGATGATCGTCGTCACCGGCCTCGCCGTGGTCGCCCTCGCCACCTGCCACGGGCTGCGGCGCCGCGAGGGCATCGCGCTGGTGGTCGTCTACGCCCTCACCATCCCGCTGCTCGCAGTGTGAGTGCCACCGTCTACTGACGCTTCGAGATCTTGGCCTGGAAGGCGGCGAGGCGCTCGGCGAAGAACGGCTGGCGGGTCGACCAGACCTGCGTGTCGAGCTCCCGGTCGACGGCGGCGCCGTGGGTCGCGATCCCCGCCATGTCGCCGAGCGTGCGCTTCACCTCGGCGACGAGGGGCTTGGGCCCGGAGGCGGCCCGGGCGGCGAGGGCGACGGCCTCGTCGAGCAGGTCTGCGTCGTCGTGGCAGCGCCAGACGAGGCCGGCGCGCTCGGCCGCCCGGCCATCGAGGATCTGGCCGAAGAGGACCATGGCGGCGGCGTTCTGGGGCCCGACGGCATTGCGCAGCATCCACGTGTGGCCGCCGCCGGGGTGGAGGCCGAGGTCGACGAAGCGGGTGTCGAACCTGGCGCGCTCGCCGGCGAGGCGGACGTCGCACACGAGGGCGAGGTTCATGCCGGCCCCCACGGCGGCGCCGTTGACGGCGGCGACGGTCGGCAGCGACGAGCGCGCGACCCGGAGGAAGCCCTCGTAGACGCTGGCAAGGCTGTCCCGGTTCGCCTCGGCGAGGTTGCCGAGGTCGGCGCCGGCGCAGAAGGCGGGCGCGGCGCCGGTGATGACGACCGCCCCCACGCCGTCATCCGACTCCAATCCGTCGAACACCTCGACGATCTCCCTGACCATCGTCGCGTTCAGGGCGTTGCGGCGCGCCGGGTCGTCGAGGGTGACCACGGCCACCCGCTCGTCGGTCCGGACATCGACCTGCTGCTGTTCCATGGCGTCAGTCTCCCTCGCGCACGATGGCGGACGAGTGACGGAAGAACGTCTCGACCTCGGTGTCGTAGACGAACTCCGGCTCGCTCTCGCCGACGGTGCGCCGGAGGCGGACCCCCTGCCAGAACCGCTCGACAGCGCCGGCGGAGGTGAAGTCGTAGCGGAAGCCGGTCAGCTTGAGCCGCCGGTTGTCGACGCCTCTCCCGTACCGGAGCAGATCGAGCACCTCGGGCGGCAGCTCGACGAGTCCGAGCCGGCGCAGCGGTGCGGCTGCCAAGCCGGTGAGCACGGGCGGCAGGTAGGCGAAGCGCTTGCCACCGCAGATGGCCCCCACCTCGCTCCAGGGCAGGAGGCCGTCGCCGGCGACGTTGAACACCCCAGGGACCTGGTGGCGGAGGACGTAGAGGATGGAGCGGATCACGTCGCCCTCCTCCACGAACTGGAAGCGAGGGTCGAAGCCGGCGATGGCGGGCACGAGGGGCAGCTGCAACGCTGCGGTGAGAGGTGTGGTGATGTCGAGGCCCACCACGTTCGAGAACCGCAGCAGCGAGACGGTCACGTGGGGGTTGTCCTGTGCGAAGTCCCGCACGTAGCCCTCCACCTCGATCAGCGAGCTCTCGACCCTGGTGCGAGGCGACGCCGACCGAGGTGTCTCCTCCCGGAACCACACGGGGTCATCGGCGGTGGAGCCGTAGACGAGGGTCGCGGACTTCACGATCACGGTGCGCACCGTCGATCCCGGCGCCCCGGCCGCGGCGAGCAGGTTCATCGTGCCGATCACGTTGATCTCGTGGAGCTTGCGGTTGCTCATCATCGTGGAGTCGACGATGAGGAACGTGTGCACGATCGTGTCGATCTGTGCCGCCTTCACGATGCGGGACAGGATCGAGTAGCTCTCGTCGGCCCGCACGAACTCGGTGCGCTCGAGGGCGACCGTCGGTTCCAGGCGGTCGAGGCCGACGATGACGTCGACGTTGGGGTCTGCTTCGAGCTGTTGGGCGACGCGGCCCCCCCAGAAGGTGGCGAGGCCGGTCACGAGCACCCGGCGTCCGACCAGGGCGCCCGCCGGTGACGGCGACGGCTTCCCCTTCGTCGCCGTCACCCCCGCCACACGCTCTCGCGGTGCCGGAGCATGTCGAAGAGGGCCTCTTGGATCTGCTGGCGGATCGACTCCGCCTCCTCCATCACCCTGCTCTTGGAGTACCGGGCGAGGTCGGGCTCGACGTCGAAGGAGACGGGCTCGAGCACCCGCAGCGAGAACTTCGCCGGGAGGTAGGCGAGGAGCCCGAGCACGGGGCCGAACAGCAGCTGGTTCGCGGTGATCGGGAAGTACGGCGTCCCGAGCAGCTTCGCCAGCGGGGGGATGTTCACGAGGATCGGCATCGACTCCTCCGCCCCGACGACCGCGATCGGGATGATCGGCACGCCGGCCCGCATGGCGATCTCGACGAACCCGCCGCGGCCGAAGCGGCGGAGCTGGTACCGCTCCTTGTAGGTCTTGCCCGGGCCCTTGGCCCCTTCGGGGAAGGCAAGGACCAGCTGTCCCTTCTCCTTCAGCAGCCGGTAGGCGTTGTCGGGGTGGGCGACGACACCGCCCATGCGCGACCACAGCGTGCCGACGACGGGCACGCCCTTGAACATGCTGTCCGCGAGGCCGTACACCGGTCGCCCGAGCTCCTTCTCGATGCCGTGCATGATGACCGGCGCGTCCGAGGGGACGGCGCCGGCGTGGTTGGCCACGAACAGCGCGCCGCCGGAAGCCGGGATGCGCTCGAGGCCGTCCCACTCCGCCCGGAACAGGTGCCGGTAGATCGGGTCGTAGACGCGGCGGGCGATCTCCCGCATGTGCTCGGAGCGGCCCCACTCGTCCACGTCGCTGACCCGGGGGTCGTGGGGCGGGGGGCCGGTCTCGGGCGCGAGGCCGGGGAGGTGGACGAGCGCCCCGGCCGCCTCGGGGCCGGACGCGACCGCGTCCGAGGACGTGGGGTCGCTGGTGACCTGCTGGTCCGCCACCGTCGGCTCCCGATCGGACATGAGGCGCACCCTACCCCTGGCCGTTTCCGGGCCGAACGAGGCCCGGCGTGCTCAGAGGGCGTCGGGATCGGTGTCGGCCCACCTCGTCGAGCCCTCGCAGGTGTCCCGGGCGCAGCACCAGCTGCACACCGGGTTCGGCACCACCTCGGGGGAGCGCAGCCCGAGGTGGAGCTGGACGAGGCGGGCGACGCCGTCCACCGTGCGCATCACCGCGGAGCGGAGCACGTCCTCGTCGACCTCGAAGGTGGCGAGCTGGCCACGGTCGAGGCTGTGCACGGCGAGGCGCCGGGGCGGAACCCCGACCTTGAGCGTCTCCAGCAGCGCGTAGTAGCGGAGGTCGTCGACGTGCTGGGAGCGGGTGGCCCCGGTCTTGAGCTCGATGAAGACGCGCCCGGCCTCGCTGCCGACCGGGGCGCCGAGGGCGAGGTCGACCTTGCCCTGCAGGGTGACGCGGCCGCCGCAGATGTCGGCGGTGAGGCGCAGCTCGGTGGCGGCTCGCCACGCCCGTCGGGGCTGAAGCGGCGGGAACTGGTCGAGGAAGTCGATCACCACGTTGTTGACGTCACTGCGCAGCTCCGCCCGCTCGCTGGCGTCGAGCTCCCCCAGAAACGCGCCGGCGCTGGTGCCGTCTGCTTCCAATCGCTCGAACGCGGCATCGACGAGCTCGAGGGGCGACGGGCGGTCGGTGCGGTGGAGCGAGAGCTCGATCGCCTTGTGCGCCACCGTCCCCCGCACCGAGGCGAGGCTCCAGAGGAACGGGCGCGCCGACTCGGCGACGTGGTGGGCCTCGCACGTGAGCACGCGTCCGAGGGGCGTCTTGCCCGCCCACAGCGGCTTGGCCCCGCGGGCGAACTTGGGGTCGGGGAGCAGGTCGGTCCACGGCTGCAGGCGGGTCTCGAGCTGCTCGCGCAGGTCGGCTCGCAGCTCGGGGTCGAAGGTGAGAGCAGGCCCGTCGCCCCGGAGCCGGCGCAGCGTGTCCGCCTGCGCCGGGGTCAGGGGGCCTTCCACCGGGACGAGGCTAGAGCCCGGTGTCTCACCCCCTCGGCATGCTGTCCCCCATGGGAGCGTCCGCACTGCACTTCGCCACCACCGCCCGGCTCCTGTCCGCCGAGGCCCGCCGCCTCGGGCTCGAGGCCCCCGGCTTCCGCAGCCCGCCCCGGCTGGGCGGGGTCGACCGGTCGCTCCGCCGCCGCCCGGGCACGGCCCCCACCATCGCCGTCCGCCTCGCTGGCCGCCCCCAGCCAGCCGTGGTCGCCGACATGATCGAGGGCGTCGTGGTGACCAACGGCCTCACCGGTCCCGCCGCCGACCGCTGCCGCGCCGCCCTCTGGAACGTGATCGAGCCCCAGGCGGTCACCTCGGCCGCGTAGCATCGGCAGCGCCAGCCCCCGTACCCCAACTGGCAGAGGGCGGCCGCTTAAAACGGCTCCAAGTGTGGGTTCGAGTCCCACCGGGGGCACGTCCTACCCAGCACGAAAGCCCTGGTCACAGGCTTGCGCTTACTGCTCCCGAGGGCGAAAGGCGCCCCTCTGGTCACGAAGTGGTCACAACTCGTTCTTCGGCCAGCGTCGACACGTCCGGCACATCCGCTTGCCCTTCGGCGTCACGTGAGTGTTTGCCTCGTCGTAGAGGTGAACCTTGGGGCAGTGCGTCTTGGCTCGCTGGAACCGGCCGACGACCGCACCAGGCGCCACCACCCGGTGATGGTCAGGATTGACGCACGCCGTCCCCTCGCAGAGCCGGGCGAGCCACGGGCCCGGCTCGATCGGGCCGTGCCGCTGCTCGTACGCCCAACGGTTCGCGGATGCCGTCCGGCGACCGACCTTGAACTGGGCTCGCGCGACGCCGGCGATCCAGAACTGGTCCCACGTCTCGTCGTCGACCCTTCGTCTAGGGCTCGCCTCCAGTGGCGCACGTCGCGGCGATCAGATCGCCCGTCGGAGATGCGCCGGTAGGAACTCGCTCGTCGAGTTGGGGGACGTCGTTCGGTAGGGCCGATATCCGGTGCCCGAACGGCACGACCGCAGCCGCATCGAGTATCAGTTTGCCGAGAGTGCGGGGGACGGTCGGCGGAGGCAGCAGCCTCGGATCTGCTACTTCACACTGACTGCGAGCCCATCGAGATAGCAGTCCATCTGTCGATGAGCGATCACCCGCTCCTCTGCAGGGTCGAGGCCGATCGCCAAGGGGCGACAGAATCGGATGGTGGCGAGGGCGACCTCGGTCACGGTGACTCCGTCACCGATCGCGCCGTCTCGCTGCGCCGCTTCCACCAGCCGGCCGAGAACGTCCTGTGCGGCAGCGAGTCGATCGGGCCACGTCGTGGATCCGAGCAGTGCGTGCACGACATTGACCGCCCCGAGGCCGGTGTCGATGGCAGCGTGCATGTATCGGCGCAGCGCCTCGCCGCCAGTGTCGGACTTGTCGACGGCCGTCCTTCCTTCGTCGATGGTTCGGTCGAGCACGTCGAGTGCCACCGCACGAAGAAGGCGCTGCTGATCGGGGAAGTGCCGGTACAAGGTGGCGATGCCCACGCCGGCGCGATGGGCGACCGCGTCCCGGGCGGGCTCCCCGCCAAGCTCGAGGATCAGCTCGACCGCTGCGTCGAGAAGCCGTCGCCGGTTTCGTCGAGCGTCGGCCCGCATCGGCTGGCCGCCGCAGCCTGATGCGATCTCCTTCACAAAGCGGAGTATATTCCTCCAGATACGAGACGGGTCTGCACCTCGGGTCCGGGATCGGAGGTCCCATATGACCGCACAGGAACACGCCGAGGAAGCGAACTCGACCAACGAAGCGGACGTCACCGAGTACAGGGCCGTGACCTTCGACAGGTGCGACCACGTCAAGGGGCCCTTCTTTCACGGGACGAAGAACGCCTTCAAGGTCGGCGAGGAGATCGTTCCGGGGCATCTCTCCAACTACCACGATGGTCGCGTCGCCCACCACGTCTACTTCTCTGCGCTGCTCGAACCAGCCGTCTGGGGTGCCGAGCTGGCCACTGCGCTCGCGGTAAATCGGGAGGGTGTGGCTCTCCTGGAGTGACTACGCGGCAGCTGGAATGACGTTGCCGCTGTA
>JBBDQT010000027.1:0-11421 GCA_040905815.1 Acidimicrobiales bacterium | reverse complement strand
GCCTGCTCCGCGAGCACGGCGATCCGCCGCCGCCGGGGGAGAACCCCTGAGACCGCACCTCGTCTGCATGCGGCGCCTGGGTTGGCGCGTCACCCGTCGGGAAGTGCGTCGTCGCCAGCTCCAGATGGCCGCGGCCACGCCGAGGGCGGCGAGAAGGCCGCTGCCGAGCACGAGTCCGGCGGCACCGACCGCGATGCCGGCACCGAGGAGCAGGGGAAGGCCGCAGCACACGATCATCCCGAGCCCGAGAAGGCCGAACAGACCCCCGCTCGTCGAATCGTCCGCCGTGGTGGTGTGTCCACGACGGCGTCGAGCGGTCAGGCCGCGCAGCACGACAGCTTCGCGACGTCGCGGTGGAAGGTCTGGGCAGCGAGCTTGAGACCCTCGGCCATGGTCAGGTACGGGTGGAAGGCGCCGGCCATGTCGCTGACGGTGAGGCCGCCCATCAGCGCGTACACACCTGCCTGTATGACCTCGCCCGCGCCCTCGGCGAGGACGTGCACCCCGATCAACCGGTCGGTGTCAGCGTCGGCTACGAGCTTGATGAGGCCGCGCGTGTCCCGGTTGACGATCGCCCGCGGGACGTGCTCGAGGGCGAGCACGGAGGTGGTGGTCCGGTGGCCGGCCTCGATGGCCTGCGCCTCGGTGAGGCCGACCGCTGCGACCTGCGGACTGGTGAACGTGACCCGAGGGAGGGTCGAGTAGTCGATCGTGCGGCCGAGACCGCCGACGGCGTTGTCAGCGACGAGAGCCCCTTCGGCGGCAGACACGTACACGAGCTGCGGTGACGCGGTGACGTCCCCGGCTGCCCAGACGTTGGCGTTGGTGGTGCGGCCGAACTCGTCCACGACCACGAACCCTCGCCCGTCGACGTCCACCCCGGCGGCCTCCAACCCGAGGTCGAACGTGTTGGGCGTGCGACCGGTCGCGACGAGCACCCGGTCCACCTGGAGCGCCGTGCCGGCGTCCCCCAGATCACCCTCCACCGTGACGGAACCGTCGGCAGCCTCACTGACCCGCCTGATCCGCGCACCGGTGACCACGCGAGCGCCCTCGCCCACCAGTGCGTCGGTGATCGCGGCGGAGACCTCTGGCTCCTCGAACGGGGCGATCCGCTCTGCGACGTCGAGGAAGGTCACCTCGGCGCCGAGGTGCAGGAAGGCCTGGCCGAGCTCCAGGCCGATGGCGTTGGCGCCGATCACCGCACGGCGCGCATGTCCGCGGTGCCGGCCAGGGCGAGCAGCCCACCCTGCTGCTCGAGGCCGTTACGGACCTCGTCGATGTCCAGGCCGTTCCCCAGGAGCCACAGGACCAGACCCGGGTCCACCGTCCCGCTGCGGGTCGCCATGACGAGCCCTCCGAGGGGGGTGAAGCCCATCGTGGTGTCGACGGAGCGTCCGCCGTCCACCGCGCACAATGAGGTGGACCTGTCCAGGTTGTTCAGGACCACCATGTCGAACCTCCCTGTCATCGCGCCGACCTACGTCGAGCCGCTGGCCACCTACCCGTCCTCGGGCACTGCGCGAGAGCCGACGCCCGCCTGCGGCGCAGCCGTCCTCATCATCGGCGTCCTGTTCGGGCCGGTCCTCGAGCGATTCGAGATCAGCCGCCTCCTGCCAGCTGCGCGGCGAGCCTGCGGAGCTCGCGCTCAGCCGGTGGGCGCGACGGACCCGTAGAGCTTCTCCACCGTTGCGCGCCCTGGGCCGATCTTCGCGCGGTGGGCTTCCGCAGACGGTGGCTCATCCCAGGGCATCTTGCCGACGACGAGCTTGGGGATGTTCACGAACGCCTTGCCCTCTGACACCTTCACGACGGCGTCGAGCGGGACGTAGGTGTCCCGGTTGAAGATGCCGCGCTCGACCAGGATGTGGCCGGGGAGGTCGCCGGCGGCTTGGACCACCTCCGCGATGGTCCCGAGCTTCAGCTGGTCGGCGGCGTAGGCGTCGTCGCCGACCTGCGGCAGCCGGTCGGGTTCGAAGGCGCTGAGGAGGTCCTCGGTGTCCATGACGGCGTTGCCGATCAGCGGGAAGTTGATGCGGATGGATGCCTCGTAGGCGGGCATGTTCTCGGCTCCGATGGCGTCGCGCACGAACGTCACGTCGTACCCGCGCTCCGCGGCGTGGCGGCCGGTGGACTCGACGCAGAGGTTGGCCGTCATGCCGGCGATCACGAGGTGGTCGGTGCCGAGCCGTTCCAGGTGGTCCGGCAGGTCGGTCTGGAAGACGTCGGTGCCCTTGTGCGGTTGGAGCACGACCTCCTCGCTGCCCGGTCGCAGGTCCGGATGGAAGTCCGCGCCCCAGCTGCCGGCGAGGAACATCTTCTGCTCGAACATGATCCGGTTGATGCCGGTCCGCCGGTGCAGCTCCTGGTGGGCGTAGTCGTCCGAGGTGTACGCCATCGGTCCGTAGAGGACCGGCACGCCGAGCGCCGTGACCCCGTCGATGAGCTGGCGGAGGTGGCCGACGACGTCGTGCTTGGTGACCGTGCTCTTCGTCAGCTCCCAAGCCGCACCCTCTTCGGAGAGGAAGTCGTTGACCGGGTCGATCACCAGGAGCGCCGTCGTGGCCGGCGCGAACGTCCGTCCGGACCGTCCGTGGACCCTGTAGGTGCCGCCGCCTTGTTCGTCCTGATCGTGGCTCGTCATGTGCTCGCTCCTCGCAGTCGGCTGGTCCTCGGTCGCTACCCGCCGCCGCCGGGACGGAAGCGCTCCACCGGCAACATTTCCGACAGGCGGCTCGTGACCGTGCCGATGGGTGTCACCTGCTCCTGCCGCGAACGGATGCCGTCCAGCGGTGCCTTCGCGCTCAGCCGGTGCCCCCGGCTCGCCGCCGCAACGAGCACTTCAGCCGGGCGATGAAGCGCGCCTCGTTCCAGCACTGAGCGCACCGACGCAGGTGCGCGCTGACCCTGGCAGCACGAGGTTCGGAGAGCTGACCGTCGACGTAGGGGCCGACCATGCGCTGGAGGCGTCCGTGGCGGAAGAGCACGTGCGAGGAACCCGCGGGCGACCGGTCGCCATTCCTGGACTCCCACCGGGGGCACGGTCGGGCAGAGTGAGACGTGGCCGAACGGGACCGCCCCGTCGCGACGAGCACGAGGTCGTCTTCCTCACGGGGCGCCCGGAGCGCTGCCGCGACGACACCGCTCGCTGGCTCGAGGGCGACGCACGGCGGGCAGCTCGCTTGCCAGAAGTCGATGAGCACGACGCCCGGCCTTGCGCGGACCGCGCCGAGGTGCTTGTCGTCGAGCAGCGGGAAGTGGTTCATTGCTCCTTGGCGGGGCTCACGTCAGGCGCGTGCGGCCGGAGCCGCTGCGGCGTGGGGCTCGTCCGCCGGCTTGTGCCCGACGGATGCGATGGCCTCGAACAGCAGGCTCGGACGCCCGCCGATCGAGTTGACGAAGATCGTGGTGACCGACAGCGCCATGGCGATCATCGCCCACACCGGGTAGACGAGCCCTGTGGTGGCGAGGGGGATGCCGACGCCGTTGAAGAGGAACGCCAACGCCACGTTCTGGCGGGTGCGGCGGTAGCTGGACCGGCTGATGTCGCGAGCGGTGGTGATGGACCGGAGGTCGTTCCGGACGATGATGATGTCGGCGGACTCCACGGCGATGTCGGTGCCGCCGCCCATGGCGATGCCGATGTCTGCCTGCATGAGCGCGGGGGCGTCGTTGATCCCGTCACCGACCATGACGACCCGGGCGCCGCCCGCCTGCAAAGAGCGCACGATGTCGGCCTTGCCCTCCGGGAGCACTCCGGCCCGGACGTCTTCGATGCCGACCTGTCCGGCGACGTGGCGCGCCGCCCGCTCGTTGTCACCGGTGACGACCACGGGTTCGAGTCCTGCCGCGCGCATCGCGGCGACGGCCTCGATGGCGTCGGAACGGATCTCGTCACCCAGCGCGATCAGCCCGATCGCGTTGCCGTCTGCGGCGACAGCGACGACTGTCCGCCCGGCCGCCTCGAGCTGGTCGACCTGCTCGGCGAGCCGGTCGAGGTCCACACCTTCGTCGGCGAGGAAGCCCGGGCGACCCACGACGACCTCGCGCCCACCGCCGCGGGCCCGCACGCCGAAGCCGGTGACGGACTCGAAGCGCTCGGCCGGTTCCAGCTCGGCACCGCGGTCGCGTGCGGCGGCGACGATGGCTCGTGCCAAGGGGTGTTCCGATGACGACTCGGCCGCCGCGGCGATGGCGAGGAGCTCGTCGTCGCCGACGAGGGAGGCGAGCTCGCGGACGGCGGGCCGTCCCTCGGTGAGGGTGCCCGTCTTGTCGAGCACGATGCGGCGGGCCTGCCCGAAGGTCTGGAACGCCTCGCCGGTGCGCATGATGATGCCCAGGTCCGCTGCCTCGCCGGCAGCGCGGACGATGGCCAGCGGGGCGGCGATGCCCACGGCGCACGGGTAGCCCATGACCAGGACGCCGAGGCCGGCGAAGACCGCCCGGCGGACGTTCACCTCGTCGCCGAGCAACGCCGTGCCGGCGAGCCAGGCGAGCAACGCCAGGGCGGCGACGAGCAGGACCGTCGGCGTGTACACCCGCAGGACGCGGTCGACCAGGTGCAGGATGCCGGGCTTGAGCGCGCGGGCGTCTTCGACGTGGCGGACCACCTGGGCGAGGAAGCTGTCAGCGCCGACCCTGGTCGCGGCGACGGCAAGGGTGCCGGAGGTGTTGATGGAGCCGCCGATCACCTCGTCACCGACGCCGCGCTCGACCGGGAGCGGCTCGCCGGTGACGAGGGACAGGTCGACGGTCGAGTAGCCGTCGCGCACCTCCCCGTCGACCGGGATTCGTTCCCCGGGGCGGATCCGGACCAGGTCACCCACCGCGACCTGGGCGATGGGCACGTCGCGCTCGACACCGTCGCGGACGACACGGGCGGTGTCGGGTTGCAGGTCGAGCAGCTTCTTGACTGCCTGGCTGGAGCGGGTCTTCACCAGCAGCGAGAGCCACTCGGAGAAGATGTGGTAGTTCGCCACGAGGACGGTGACGGCGAAGAACGGTGCTGTCGGGTAGTCATCGAGCGCACCGGTGAGACCGATGACGCCACCGGCGATCCCGGCGAAGGCCCCGACCTCGAGCAGGACGTGCTGATTCAAGATGCGCCGCTTGGCTGCCTGGTAGGCCATGCGCAAGATGTGGGGCCCGACGCCGAACACGACGGCCAGCGCCAACGCCCCGGTGGTCCAGGCGGCTGCCGTGTCTCCGATGATGTCGGCCTGGCGTGCGAGGTAGACCGCCCCGGCCGGCGCCACGATCGCGAGCGCTCCCGCCATCGCTCGGGCCCGTCCGGCGGGACGAAGGATGGCGTAGGACACCGGGACCATGAGGGCGACCACCGAGATCGGCACAAGCGCAGACCAGATGCCGGTCACCTCGAGGATGAGCCCGATGGCCGCCAGGCTCGCCGCGACGGCCACCAGCAGGCGCTGGCCCTCACGGACGAGGTCGGCCTCTTCTTCTTCGAAGGGACGGAGCTTGCGCGGGTCGTACAGGTCGTAGCCGATGTCGCGCAGCGTCGTGAGGATGTCCTCGGGCGCGATCAGGTCCGGGTCGTAGTCGACCAGCGCCTGCTCATGCGTCAGGCTCACCGCCACCTTGTCAACGCCCGGATGCCGCCCCAGCGCCTTCTCGATCGTGCCCGTGCACAACGAGCAGTGCAGCCCGGCGATGCGAGCACGGATACGGGCATGGCCTGCCAGGTTGCTGGGTTCCTCGGCCCACAGCTGGTCGCTGTCGTCGGAGATGAGCATCTTCGTCATAGCTGGGCTTCTGCGGTTGTGCTGAACGGGGGAGATCAGGTGGGTGGTCGTGGCGTCGACATTCCGGTCAGCCGGTGACCGGGTAACCGGCCACCACCAAACGCTCGGCGATGGTGTCGGCGTCGACCCGGGCGTCGTCGAACACCACCGTCACCTGGTTGGTCGCGGCGGCGGGTGTCGATTCACTCACCCCGTTGAGGCGTCCGAGCGCCTTGCGGATGGAGGCCTCGCACGCCACACAGTGGATCTCTTCGACGGTGAACGTCTTCGATGCCATTTGCGTTGCCACCTCTCACTGGTTCGGACGGCCGGTGATGACAAACGTAGACCTTCCATCTGACTGGAAAGTCAAGCGGAACTTCCAGTCGGGAGGAACGTCTGCGAAGATCGCGTCATGCGCATCGGCGAGCTCAGTGACCGACTGGGCGTGAACCCCAAGACGATCCGGTACTACGAGTCGATCGAGCTGCTCCCCCAGCCCGAGCGGACATCCTCCGGCTACCGCGTCTACGCCGAGAGCGACGTCGATCGGGTCAAGTTCATCAAGACCGCGCAACGACTGGCGATCACACTCGACGAGATCAAGGAGATCCTCGCCCTACGGGAGCGGGGCGAGGCGCCATGCACCTACGTGCGAGAGATCCTGGCCAAGGAGGTCGCCGACATCGACCAACGCATCGCCGACCTCCAGCGTCTCCGGGACGAGCTCGTCACCCTGGAGGCCGTCGCCGACCAGCTCCCCGAATCCGACATCCGAGTTTGCACCCTGATCGACCATGTTCGGCGGGGTGCCGAAGAGGGCACGGACGCTGCGGTGTAGCTCGCGTTGCTGCGCTCGAGGACGTTGTGTCGGGCGCGCACGACGGTGGCACGGAGTGTCGTCTCGGTGATTGTCCCGCTGGCATGGCAACCGTTCGGGCGGTGCCGTTTGGTCGAAAGGGCCGCGCCACCTGAGACTGAGCAGCGCATATTCGCATATCCGGTTGTATGGTCACCTGATGAGCGAGAACTACGACCTGGTCGTGATCGGCACGGGCGGCGCGGCCTTCGCCGCCGGCATCGAGGCCCGCTCGCGCGGCAAGAGCGTCCTGCTCGTCGAGCGCGGTGTGCTGGGCGGGACCTGTCTGAACGTCGGCTGCGTCCCGAGCAAGAACCTGCTGGCCGCCGCCGGCCAGCGGCACCGTGCGCTGGCGAACCGGGCGTTCCCGATGGTCCCGACTAGCACGGGCGGCGTGGACCTGCCGGCGCTGATGGCGCAGAAACAGGAGTTGATCGACACGCTGCGCCAGGCGAAGTACGCCGACGTGGCCGACGCGCACGGCTTCCCCATCCGCTACGGCCACGCCCGGTTCACCGACGAGAACGCCCTCACCGTCGACGGTGAGCCACTCATCGCGCCTTCGTACCTCATCGCGACAGGCGTCGCGCCGCACGTGCCCGACCTTCCCGGTCTCGACGCGGTCGAGCACCTCACATCGACGACGGCGATGGAGCTGACCGAGCTGCCCGCGTCGATGGTCGTGATGGGTGGCGGGTACGTCGGACTCGAGCAGGCCCAGCTGTGGGCGCACCTGGGCGTGGCGGTGACAGTCGTCGGACGGTTCGCCCCGCACACCGAACCCGAGATCGCCGACGTGCTCCGCAACGTGTTCGCCTACGACGGCATCGGCGTGGTCGAGGAGCGCGCAGTCTCCGTCGAGCGCGCTGCCGAGGGCGTGCGGGTGCGCACCGCCGGCGGCACCGAGGTCAGCGGCGAGCGGCTGCTGGTCGCCACCGGCCGGTTCGCGAACACCGAGGATCTCGGCCTGGACGACGCCGGGGTGAAGACCGACGAACGGGGTTTCATCGTCGTCGACACGAACCAGCGGACCAGCAACCCGCGGATCTTCGCCGCCGGCGACGTATCCGGGGCGCCGCAGTACGTGTACGTGGCTGCGCAGACCGGCCACGTCGCCGCCGCCGGCGCGCTCGGCGAGCCGGCCTCGGTCGACTACCGGGGACTGCCAGGCGTCACGTTCACGACCCCGCAGCTCGCCAGCGCCGGACTGACCGAGGAGCAGGCACTGGGCGCCGGGCACTCCTGCGACTGCCGAGTGCTGGGCGCGGAGGACATCCCCCGGGCGCTCGCGAACCGCGACACCCGCGGCGCGCTCAAGCTCGTGATCGACACCGACACCCGCAAGGTCCTCGGCGTGCACGCTGCACTCGACGGCGCGGGCGACGTGATGCTCGCCGCGACGTACGCGATCAAGTTCGGGCTCACCGTCGACGACCTCGCCGACACCTGGGCGCCGTACCTGACCATGGCCGAGGCTCTGCGCATCTGCGCCCGGCTCTTTCGGTCGGACATGCCGACCAGCTGCTGCGCATGAACAAGGCGGCCGTCACTGCAACCCGATGAACAGGAGAACGCATGGAGAACTTCGACGTGATCGTGATCGGCATGGGTCCCGGCGGTGAGGTCGCTGCCAGCCAGCTGCTCGACCGGGGCAAGCGGGTCGCGGTGATCGAGCGCGAGCTGATCGGCGGCGAATGCGGCTACTGGGCGTGCATCCCGTCCAAGACGCTGCTGCGGCCCCCGGAGGCCAAGGCCGGCGTCGCCCGTGCCGAGGGAGTCGGGGGTGCGGAGCTGGACTGGCCGGCCACCCGTGACCACCGCGACACCATGATCCGCCACCTCGATGACAGCAAGCAGGTCATCGGGTACGAGACGTCCGGCGCGACGGTGATCAAGAGCGCCGCGCGCATCAGCGGCCCCGGGCGGGTGGAGGTGGACGGGCGGACGCTGGCGGCCGAGCACATCGTCGTCGCCACAGGCTCGGACGCGTTCCTTCCGCCGATCGAGGGCCTTGACGAGGTGCCGGTGTGGACCAACCGCGAGGCCACGACGCTGAGCGAGATCCCCCAGCGCGCCGTGATGATCGGCGGCAGCGCGGTGGGCGTTGAGCTCGGGTTGTTCCTGAGCCGCTATGGGGCCCAGGTCACCATTCTCGAGCAGTCCGATCGGCTGCTGTCGCGGGAGGACCCGCGGCCCGGTGAGCTGACCGCGCAGTACCTGCGCGAGGAGGGGATCGACGTTCGGACGAGCACGAGCGCGGTCCGTGCTCGTCGCGACGGCACCGATACCGTCATCGAGCTCGACAGCGGCGATCAGGTGCGCTGCGACATCATCATCGTCGGCACCGGGCGCACGCCCCGCGCCGCCGACCTGGGCTTGGAGAACGTCGGTATCGAGCTCGGCGATCGTGGCGAGGTCGTCGTCGACGACCACTGCCGGGCGGGCACCGGCATCTGGGCGCTGGGGGACGTCACCGGCGTCATGCCGTTTACGCACGTGGCGATGTACATGGCGCGGGTCGTCGCCGACAACATCACCGGCACCGACCGCATCGCCCGCTACGAGGGCATCCCGCGGGTCGTGTTCACCGACCCCGAGGTCGCCGCGGTCGGCCTGACCACCGACCAGGCGGAGCAGCAGGGCCTGCAGGTCGTCTCCGCCGAGGTCGACCTCAGCAAGGCCATCGCCCGGCCGTGGACCTACGAGAACAACCCGCGCGGACACCTCGGCGTACTCGCTGACAAGGAACGTCTCGTCCTGATCGGCGCCTGGGCCGTCGGGCCGCAGGCCAGCGAGTGGATCCACACCGCCGCGCTGGCCGTGCGCGAACAGCTCCCGATCGAGCGGTTGCGCGACCAGGTCGCCCAGTTCCCGACCTACAACGAAGGCTGGCTCAAGGCGTTCGAGAAGCTGGAGGTCTGAGGCCAGCGGCCGTCTCCGCCATCAAGTGGCAGCACAGTCCGGGATGTCTCGCTGAGGTCGTTGCCAAGTGCCTCGTCTTCCTGGCGACGACGAGGACCTGCCGGGGGCTTAGGAAGCGCTTGACGATTGCGGGCTCGCGGTCACCCCCCTGCTGCGAGACCACCATCACGAACCGGTACTATCCGGATAAACGGATACTATGCCGGGTTCAGCCGACGCGAAGAGGAACCATGACCGACAAGCGCCATACCCTCACGCTGCTGCCGACCGAGCCTGCGGGCCGCGCGGTGATCGCGAAGCTCTTCCGGGCCCTCGGCGACCCGAACCGGCTGCGCCTGCTGGAGTTCGTCCTCCACGAGGAGCGCAGCGTCTCCGACTGCGTCGAGCACATCGGACTGTCCCAGGGCCGCGTCTCGACGCACCTGGCGTGCCTGGCCGACTGCGGGTTCGTCGAGGCCCGTCGCGACGGCCGCTTCACCCGCTACAAGGTGGCCGACCCGCGGGTCGCCGAGCTCGTTCTGCTCGCCCGGGCCGTGTCTGCGGACAACGTCGCTGCGCTCAGCGAGTGCATGCGCATCGACGGGCAGGACCAGCGATGACCCGCCAGGGCGGGAAGCTCTTCGCAGGTTTCGTCGGGTTCCACGTGCTGTGCTGCGGCCTGCCGCTCCTCATCGCCACCGGTGCCTTCACCGGCGGCGGTGGGCGCCCGCAGGACGACAACCCCGAGCACCGACGAATCCGGAGGCGTCACCAGAGCTGAAGAGGGGTAGCGGCCATGAGGACGTGCCGACAGCCGCTCCCGCGGCGGCGGCCCTTGACCGAGGGAGGTTCCAACGTGGGACACGTGATCCAAGGGTTGGCGGCAGGTGCTGCCGGCACCGCCGTCCTCAACACCGTCACCTACCTCGACATGGCGATCCGCGCCCGGCCCTCGAGCAGCGTTCCCGCCGACACCGTCGACAAGATGACCGAGCTCGCCGGCGTCACCCTCGCCGCCGACGGACATGACAGCGACGCCGCCGAAACGAGGCGGGACGCCATCGGCGCACTCCTCGGGTACGCCACCGGCTTCGCCGTCGGCGCCGCCTACGGGCTCCTGCGGCCCGGGCCGCTGCAGCGTCTCCCGATGTCGGTCGCCGGCGTCGGGATCGCAGCGGTCGCCACCGCGAGCACCGTGGCGCCCTACAGCGCGCTCGGCGTGTCGGACCCACGGACGTGGCCCGCGAAGAGCTGGGCAGCCGACATCATCCCTCACCTCTGCTACGGGTGGACCACCGCTGCGGTGTTCGACGCACTGCACGCGACGGGTAGCGCTCGGCGCGCCCGTCGGCGCCGGTGAGGACGCAGGTCGAGTCCAGAGGCACTGCGGTGCAGGGAGCCGCGCCCTGATGGCGCGGCCCCGGATCGGCGACATCGAGCGTCGCGGGCGACCCCGCACCAGGCTCTCGCATCCAGATCATGTACGCCGTCGACGGGCGTCGCCAGCTGCCGGAGTCGGAGCTGGACCACCTCGCCGGGTTCCGCGGCAGCACCCCCGTCCGTGTCGGCAACGCCGCGTGGGACCAAGCGCAGCTCGACGTGATGGGCGAGGTCCTCGACATGGCACATCGCTTCGCGGACCAGCTCGACCCGCTCGACGAGCGCACCCGTCGCCTCCTCGTCTGGCTCGCGAACGAGGCGGCGGACTCCTGGGGGTCACCCGACGCCGGCATGTGGGAAGCCCGAGACGAGCAACGCCAGTACCTCACGTCCAAGGTGATGTGCTGGGTGGCGCTCGACCGGGCTGCCGAGCTCGCGCCGCTCCTCGGCGCGCCAACGACCTCGGCTTGTTGGCCGAGCAGATCGACAGGCGACCAGTTCCAGAAGGTGAGCTACGGCGAGCGGCTCGCACGCGACCTG
>JBBDQT010000026.1:0-1905 GCA_040905815.1 Acidimicrobiales bacterium | reverse complement strand
CGTCGTAGCGGGCGAGAGCGGCTTCGACCATCCCACCCCGGAACTCCTCGATGGCGGCCCGGTCGTTCGGTTCGGTCTGTCGGTTGTTGCGGACCAGGGTGATCAGCGTGTCGCCAGCCTGGGCGCAAGCGGCCCGGAAGAACCCGCCGGCGTCGATCGCCCCGTGTTGGAGCGGGTCACCAATGAGCTTGAGGCTCCCGCCTGCCTTGGTGACGTGGGTGGCGAGTCGATGCAGGTCACGGGTGCCGATCATCGAAGCTTCGTCGGCGACCACGACCGACCCGGCGGTGAGAGGGTGGCGCTCGAGGTGGTGAAGGAGGCGGGCGATGGTCGACGCCTCCCGCCTGGTGCGGGGCCCGAACCGGCACGCCGCTTCGAGCTCACCGGCGGCTGACGCCGACAAGGCGCAACCCACCACCGGGACTCCAGCGGCGACGAGTGCTTCGACGTAGGTGGCGGTGGCGTAGGTCTTCCCCGACCCCGGACGCCCCGAGACCGGTTGGATCACCGACGAGCCTTGGTCGGCGAGGCCTCGGACCATGTGAGCCTGCTCGGCAGACAGCTCGGGCGCGGCGGCCAGGACCGTGTCGACGACCTCGGGTTCGGGCGCCCAGGTGTCGGGCTGGGGGGTGGTCGTGAGAGCGAGGAGCTCGGCTTCGAGGCGGATCAGCTCAGGGGTGGACCAGCGAGCGAGGTCGACGTCGCGCTCCTTGGCCCCGCCCCGGCGCCACACCCACTCATCACCATCGGGCCCAAGTGCTGTGACGTGCCCGGAGGCAAGGAACCTGTCGGTGAGCTGCCCGATGCGTGTCGCGTCGCAGGCGGCGGGCACCGCCTCGCTGACGGCCTCGACCACGTCCCGGCGGGTGAAGCTGGACGCCTGGCGGGTGAGGCCGGCAGGACCGGCGAGGTGGGCGAACAGCACCTCCTCCTCCTCGAAGGCGGCGACAGGAGCGTTGCGGTGGAGGACGGCGGTGACCTGGTCTGGCCCGAAGCCGAGGGCGGCAGCTTCGGCGACCCAGCGGGCAGTGAGCTGGTCCGGGTCGGCCCCGTGGTCCTTGGCGGAGCGGGTGGCGAGGGTGGCGGCCTGGTAGGCCCGGGCTGAGGTGTAACCGGACTCTGCGACCATCTCCTCGATCTCCTCCCGCCGCTTGGAGAACGCCCGGATCACCGGATCGGGGATCCCGTCGATCTCCGCCGAGCCGTTGCGGACCTCGCCCCAGGCGACGCCGAGGCGGGCGGTGAGCTCGTGGCGGAGGTGAGCCTTGTAGAGCAGGCCGGCGGGGCGGGCGTGGTCGAACAGCGGACGCCCGTCCACCGCCCGCCACGCCCCCTCCACCGTGCGGGTCAGGTTGGCGACCACCACGTGGGTGTGGAGCAGCGGGTCCCCCGCCCGGCTCGTCCGGTGATCGAACGCGGCGGCGATCACCCCGTCGGTTGCGACCCGGTCCTGGCCACCCTTGGTGTTCCACCGGCGGGCGTAGAAGGCGTGCGCTTCGACGTAGTCGACCACGGCGTCGACCGAGGCGGCATGAGCCTGACGGACCTGGTCTCGGACCGCGGCCGGAGCCAGCGCCCACAAGACGCTGACCGACTTGGGTGGACGCAGGGTCAGGTCGTAGCCGGGGCGGGCCTTGCGGGACCGGTGGGCGGCCTCGAAGCGCTCCACCTCCTCCCGCTCGATCAGCCACCGTTGCCCGCCCCGGTCACCCCGAGGGACGAGCTCACCGACGAGGTGGGTGGCGGGACGCTTGTCGGGTGGGCGGGCCCCAGCCCACAGCAGCTGGCGGATGCGACCCACGGTGACCCGCAGCCGTGAAGCGGTGCGGGCGACATCGAGGCGGTCACCATCGAACAGGCTGGCCTGGCCCGCCCCGGACCGGTGACGGCACCGGTCGTTGCGAC
>JBBDQT010000025.1:0-1911 GCA_040905815.1 Acidimicrobiales bacterium | reverse complement strand
CCTTCGCTCCCACGTGGAGCGCGACAAGGAGATCCTCGACCGGCTCGCCGAGTGAGGTACCTCACCACCCGAGGCGCCCTGGTACGGACGTACCACAGGGATGGCCTGAGCGGGGCGCGCGTCGGCCGTGTGATCGAGCGTGATACAGTCGAACACATGCGAGCCGAGCAGCGGTCCTTTCGCCTGTCGCCGAAGACGCTTGCTCTGTTGGACGACGCTGCCGAGCGGGCTGGCGAATCCCGGAACGCGCTGGCAGAGCGGCTGCTCGGCGAGGCGCTTCGAACCGAACAGCACCCCCTGATCCGGTTCCGAAAGGGAGAAGCAGGCCGACGTCAGCCCGCAGTCGTGGGCACGCGGCTCTACGTCCATCAGGTCGTGGCCACGGCTCGTGGCTGCGATGGCAGTGTTGATGAGACGGCGGAGTACCTCGGAGTGGAGCCGCGGCTCGTCAGGGGAGCCCTCGACTACTACGCCGACTTCCGCGAGGAGGTCGACGCGGACCTGGCGGCAGCGCAGCACGTCGAAGACGAGGAGCGCGCCCGCTGGGAGCGCCAACAGCGCGCTCTCGCTTGAATCTCGCGCTCGATCATCACTACTCGAAGAAGATCGCAGAGCTGCTGCGCGAGCGAGGCCACGACGTCGTCTCCGCGCTCGAGCGGGGATGGCACCTGGAGGAGGACGAGGCCCTACTGGCGCTTTGCCACGACGAGCGGCGGGCGCTCATGACGAACAACGTCGCCGACTTCGTTGCCATCGCGCGGAGGTGGGCGGCGGAGGGCCGATCACACGCGGGCCTGATCTTCACCTCCGACACGAGCATGCCGAGGAGCCGGAACACGATCGGCAGGTACGTGCAGGTGCTCGACGAGGTGTTGGGTTCGCATCCCGCGGACGACGCACTGGTCGATCAGATCTCGTGGCTGGGACCAGCGCCATGACGCCAGCTCGACGCGTCTCCGCAGCGGCCACAGGATACCCTCGGCGGGAAGTGAAGAAGGCACTCGCCATCCTCCTCGTCCTGATCGTGGTCGTCACCGGCGTCCCGCTGGTGATGGCCGGGCCCGTTATGTGCCCGGACTGCGACCCCCTCGCCATGGCCGCGACCTGCGCCTGGGGCGTGCTCGCCGCCGCCGGCTTCGCATTGGCGCTTCTCGCCTCCCAGGTCCGGCGACACCGCGAAGCGATCCCGCCGCTGCTGTTCGTCTTCACGTTCGAACGGCCTCCCCGCCTGACCTAGCCGCGCCCGCACGCCAGGACGCCCCAGCCGGGGCGGCCTCACGCGGGACGACGGCTCTGAGAGGACGAGGAGGACCACGATGAGCGGACGCGCCATGCCGTCGCATCGCCGCTGCGCCGGATGAACGAGCGGTGCAGCAACCACGACACCGACGACGAGAGGAATCTCACATGAAGTGCTTCAACTGGAAGGTGGTCGCCGCTCTGGCAGCTGCCGCACTCGGGCTGTACCTGATCGCACCCGGCAGCTTCGCCGCGGTGCTGCCGCTGCTCGTGATCGCCGCCTGCCCGCTCTCGATGCTCGTGATGATGCGTGCCATGAGCTCCGGCGGCGGCCGATGCGACACCGCCGGCGACGACGAGGTCGCCGCCTTGCGCGCCGAGGTCGCCTCACCCCGTGCCGACCAGGACCCGCAGGGGTGAGCAGGACGCAGGCGCGTCGGCGCTCCCCGTCACGGGGTGTCGGCGGCAGAGCGTCCTGGGCGATCGCCGCCGTCCTCGTGGTCGCCGTCGTCGGCGGGCTCATCGTCGCCTTCGCCACGAACCGAGGCGAAGGCGGGACCGTTGCCACGGGCGCGGGCGTGAGCCACGTCCACGGCCTCGGTGTGAACCCCGGCGACGGCGACCTGTACGCGGCGACGCACCACGGCGTCTTCCGCATACCCGACGACGGCG
>JBBDQT010000024.1:0-1915 GCA_040905815.1 Acidimicrobiales bacterium | reverse complement strand
GGCGAGCGTGGCGGTGCGGACCACGTCGCCGGCGATCAGGGTGGCGCGCTCCGACGCCAGCTCATCGGGCCCGATGTTCAGCTGGGCGTTGCCGAAGCGGTCGACCCAGAGCACCTCGGCGACGACCGCGTCGCCGTCGTTCCGGCTGACGGGCAGGACGCCGGGCAAGAGCGTGGAGGAGTCGATGGCGGGACCGAGCTCGTCGAGCTCGACGCCCGAGCACAGGTGGGCGGCGACGGGAGCGAAGACGTCTCGCCCGGCGAAGGTCGGTCCCGGCGCCGGGAGGTGGAAGCGCGGGTCGGTGAGCTCGACAGCCCGGTTGGCACCGCCGGCCATGGCCACGCCCGGGGCGAGGAGCCCGTTGTCGGGACCGACGAAGATGCCCGTGCCCCCGCCGACCTCGACGGCGACCGCCCGGCGGGGCGTGCCCACGCCGGGATCGACGACGGCGAGCACGATCCCGGGCGCCACGTACTGCACGGCCCGGGCCAGGGCGAGCCCACCGGCGCGGGTGTCGTGGGCGGGGATCCCGTGGGTCAGGTCGATCACGCGGGCGTCGGGCGCGATGCCACGGATCACCGAGTGGACGACGCCGACGAACTCGTCGTCGTGGCCGTAGTCGGAGAGGAACGAGATGGTGTCGTGGACGGCCATGCCGTCCCGAAGGTAGCGCCGGGACCCGGAACCGGCGGCAGCCGCCCTGCCCAGGCGCCGCGTTCTGGGTGCAGCACACCGACCCTGGCGCGGTCGCCTGCACCCGGAACGCGGTCGTTGCGGGAGGCGTGGCTAGCCCGCGGCGGTGAACCCCTCGGCCAGGAACCGGTCGACGTCCTCCTCGGCCAGCCGGTAGGACTTGCCCACCCGCGTCGCCGGCAGGTCGCCCGCCTTGATCAGCCGGTACACCGTCATCGTCGACACCCGCAGCATGCCGGCGACCTCGGCCACCGTCAGGAACCTCGTGCGCGCGCTCGTCTCTCGGTCCATGGACCGCCCCTTTCTCCGAGCGGCACTGTACGGCAGCGTTGCCCCTGTGGAAAGGGGGGCCCGTGTTGATGCTGTCATGCGTGGATCGGACTCATCCGCGGCCGAGCTCGGCGGAGCGCTCGGCCGCCGACGCCACCGCGTCGAGGATCGCCGCCCGCACGCCACGCGCTTCGAGCACCCGCAGGCCGGCGGCGGTGGTCCCGCCCGGTGAGGTGACGGCCGCCCGCAGCGCCTCGGGCCCCTCGTCGCCCTCGGCGAGCAACCGTGCCGATCCGAGCAGCGTCTGGGTGGCGAGGGCGGCGGCGGTGGGGCGAGGCAGCCCGACGAGCACCCCTGCCTCGATGAGCGCCTCGGCCACGAGGAAGACGTAGGCCGGCCCGGACCCGGAGAGGCCCGTCACCGCGTCGAGCAGGTGCTCGGGCACCCGCACCACGATCCCGACCGCAGCCAGCACCTCCTCCGCCCAGGCCAGGTCGTCGACGCCGGCGTGGGCCCCGGCGGCGATGGCGGCCGCGCCGGCGCCGATCAGGGCAGGGGTGTTGGGCATCGCCCGCACGACGGGGCGTGCGCCGGTGACCGCCTCGATGGTGGCGAGCGGGACCCCGGCGGCGATCGACAGGAGCCGCTCCACGCCGGCCGCCACCGCCGCCTCGGCGGCGGGCACGACAGCCGCCGGCTTGACGGCGAGGACGGCTCCGTCGGCGGGGAGCGCCTCGGCCGAGGTCGTCAGCCCGGGGAACCGGTCCGTGAGCTCCTCGCGGCGACCGGCGACCGGTTCCACGACGGCGAGGTCGTCCGTGTCCCAACCGGCCGCCAGCAGGCCCCCGAGGAGGGCCTCGCCCATCCGGCCTCCTCCGACGATCACCAGCCGCTGTGCCATCTCCGGAACCTAGGCGAGCGCCGGCCCTCCCGTTCTGGGTGCAGCACACCG
>JBBDQT010000023.1:0-11773 GCA_040905815.1 Acidimicrobiales bacterium | reverse complement strand
GGCGGCGTGATCAGACACGTCGGAGGTCAGGGTGAGTGCCACGATGGCGCCTTTCGAAGGGAATGTGACTTCGTTCACAATGGTGGGCGGAGCCCTCGCCCGTACGAAGTCGCTCGACCCGGAAACCGTATCTCCCCACAGGACGCCCCACAAGGGCCCATCGTGATTTTCTTCACAGGGCTGCAACCTCTCGTTCGCGGCGCGACGGGCCGTCGCCCACGCGGTCCTGTGCGGAGAGGCGGCGCTTCGGGCCGCCCTACGGCCTCACGAGGTGGAGGACCTCCGGCTCGTGGCGGAAGTCGAGGTGGTCGACCTCGCCGAGGAAGTCGCCGTCCACCTGGTAGGGGAACGGGCCGTGGCCGACGACGCGCAGGCCGGCGAGGTCGGTGCGGTAGTCGGTCTTGCGATGGCTGCGGGCCAGCGTGCCGCTGCCGAGCACCGATGCGATCACCGACGAGAAGGCGGGGAGCGCGAGCGTGCGGAGGGTGAGGTTGGCGAGGCCCCGGTCGAGGCCGGCCTCGGGGGCGACGTTGAGCGGCCGGTTGCCGAGGTAGGTGTAGGGGTTCGTGTTGAGCACGATCGCGAAGCAGCCGTCGTCGACGACCGAGCCGTCCTCGTGGTGGACCGCGAAGCGGGGCCGGCTGCGGTCGTAGTGGCGGAACCAGGTCGTGAACCCGGCGTAGACGAACAGCGGGTGGCCGGCGTAGCGCTTCAGCGCGGAGCGGCGCTCGACCTGGCGGACCACCTCGGCGTCGAACCCGAGTCCGACGTGGAACAGGAAGTAGCGGCCGTTCACCGACCCGAGCCCCACCCGCTCGATGGCGGCCCGCGCGAGCGCCTCGAGCAGCACGCCGGTCGCCTCGATCGGGTCGTTCGGGATCCCCATCGTGCGGGCGAACACGTTCGTGGAACCACCGGGCAGGACCGCGAGGGCGGTGTCGGTGCCGGCGAGGCCGTTGGCGGCCTCGTTGAGGGTGCCGTCCCCGCCGAGCACGGCCACCACCTCGACGCCCACGTTCGCCGCGCCCTGGGCGAGGCGGGTGGCGTGGCCGCGCCGGCTCGTCTCGGCGAGGGTCACCTCGTGGTCGGCGGCGAGCGCCTTCTGGATGACGACCCGGCCCCGGGCGGTCACCGAGGAGGCTGAGGAGTTGACCAGGAGCAGCACCCGCAAGGTCGCCGACGGTACCAGTGCAGCCCCTACCGATCCCCGGGCGGGGCGATTTGGCAGTCCCCCCCCGCCGCCGGGAAGGATGGCGACCATGAACGTTGTCGTCTGCGTGAAGCAGATCCCCGACCCGGCGACACCGGGCGCCCTGGATCCCTCGACCAACTTGATGAAGCGGGATGGCAAGCTCATCCTGGACGATTCCGACGCCTACGGCGTCGAGATGGCCCTCCAGCTGGTCTCCGACGCCGGAGGGGGTGAGGTCACGCTCGTGTCGATGGCGCCCAACGACGAGAAGTCAGGCCTGCGCACCGGTCTGGCCATGGGAGCGGCCAAGGCGATCCTCGTGAGCGACCCGGCCCTCGCCGGTTCTGACGCGCTGGGCACCGCCAAGGTCCTCGCCGCCGCGATCAAGCGGGCCGAGCCCGACCTGGTCATCACGGGGACCGAGTCGACGGACGGCTACACCGGCACCGTGCCCGAGCAGATCGCGGCCATCCTCGGCTTCGCGTCGATCACCTTTGCCAAGAGCATCCAGATCGCCGACGGCACCGCCAAGGTCGATCGCCAGACCGAAGCCGGCTACGACGAGGTCTCCGCCCCGCTGCCCGCGGTCATCTCGGTCACCGCCGGCGTGGTGGAGCCCCGCTACCCCTCGTTCAAGGGGATCATGGCGGCGAAGTCCAAGCCGGTCGACAGCCTGACCGTCGCCGACCTCGGCATCCCCGCCGACCAGGTCGGCGCCGCCGGAGCCCGCCAGGAGATCATCTCGGTCTCGCCGGCCGAGGAGCGCCAGGCGGGCGAGATCATCGAGGACGACGGCGAGTCGCACCTCAAGATCGTCCAGTTCCTCGAGTCCCAGAAGGTGCTCTAGATGGCTCTCAACACGATCTGGGTCCACGCCGAGGTGGGAGGCGACAAGCCGTCGTCGATCACCCTCGAGCTCATCAGCAAGGCGCGCACCCTCGCCGGCACGGTCGAGGCGTTCTACGCCGGCGACAACGCCGACGCCGTCGCCGCCGACCTCGGCCAGTACGGCGTGAGCAAGGTGTACACCGTCGCCACCGAGGGCCTACAGGGCATCCCGGTCGCCTCGGCCATGGCCGCGCAGATCGGGGCCGGCAACAAGCCCGACCTCATCATGTTCGGCTCCACCTACGACGGCCGCGACGTGCTCGCCCGCCTGTCGGTGGCCATCGACCGTCCGGTGCTCACGAACAACACCGACGTGTCCGTCGAAGGAGACGAGGTGCGCGTCACCACCGCCGTCTTCGGCGGGACCAGCGACGTCACCACCGCGTTCCGCTGCGAGGCGCCCCACCTCGCGAGCTTCCGGCCGAAGTCCTTTGTGGCCGAGCCCGGCGGCGCCGCGACCCCCGAGGTCGTCGCCGCCGAGGCCACCGAGCAGGGCAAGGTCACGGTGCACGAGCGCCACGTGGAGGAGCACTCCGGGCCCATCCTCGACGAGGCGGCCGTCGTCGTCTCTGGCGGACGTGGTCTCGGCGAGGCCGAGAAGTTCGAGATGGTGGAGACGCTCGCCAAGCTGCTCAAGGGGGCGCCCGGTGCGAGCCGCGCCATCGTCGACGCCGGTTGGGTGCCGTACAGCTACCAGGTCGGCCAGACCGGCAAGGTCGTCAAGCCCGACGTGTACATCGCCGTCGGCATCTCCGGCGCGACCCAGCACATGGTCGGCATGAAGGGCTCGAAGACGATCATCGCCATCAACAAGGACGCGGAGGCGCCCATCTTCTCGATCGCCGACCTCGGCATCGTGGGCGACGTCCACAAGATCATGCCGAAGCTGATCGAGGCCCTCCAGCAGCGCTGACACGTTGCGGGTCCCGCCCGCCGCTGCACCACGACCTCCGGCCCGGCCGGGGGTCGTCGTCGTTCTCCGCTGGGGTTGTCGTACAGGTCGCGGTGGCGTACCTTGAGGCGAATGAGGATCGTTCCCATTCCCGCTCCGTGGTCGAGGGTCGTGGTGACGCTCGCGGTGGTGACGATCGGCCTCGGCGGGTGCGGTGGGGACGATGACGGGGCGGGCGACGACGGCAAGCTGCGGGTGGTGGCCGGCTTCTATCCGCTGGCCGAGGCGGCGGGCCTCGTGGGCGGCGACCGGGTGGTGGTCCAGAACCTCACGCCGGCCGGCTCCGAGCCCCACGACCTCGAGCTCGCCCCCGACCAGGTGGAGGATCTCGAGGACGCCGACCTCGTGATCACCCTCGGCCGCGGGTTCCAACCCGCCGTCGAGCAGGTGGCCGGCCGGCGGGGCGGGGCGACTCTCGCGCTGCTCGACGTCCTCCCCGTGCCCCAGGGTGAGGTCGCCGACGGGCACGCCGACGAGGAACAGCACGCCGACGACGAGGGCGACGAGCACGGGGACGAGGAGGGCGCGCTCGACCCGCACGTGTGGCTCGACCCGGCCCTGCACGCGGCCGCGGTCGAGGCGATCGTCGAAGCGCTCACCGAGCTCGACCCGGACGGGGCCGAGGTGTTCGCTGCCGGCGGGGCTGCCTTCACAGCCGAGCTCGAGGAGCTCGACGCCGAGTTCCAGGAGGCGCTCACCGGCTGCGAGCGCAGCACCATCGTCGTCTCCCACGAGGCGTTCGGGTGGCTCACCGCCCGCTACGGGCTCGACCAGGAGGGCATCGCCGGGCTGTCGCCCGAGGCCGAGCCGGACCCGGCGCGCCTGGCAGCGCTCACCGACCTCGTCGAGGCCGAGGGCATCACCACCGTCTTCACCGAGGCGCTCGTCTCACCGCGGGTCTCCGAGACGCTCGCCCGGGAAGCGGGGGTGGAGACGGCGGTGCTCGACCCGCTCGAGGGCCTCACCGACGAGCAGGTGGCGGCCGGGGCGACCTACACCTCGGTCATGCGCGAGAACCTGGCCGCGCTGACCGAAGCGCTCGGGTGCGCCTGACCGTCGTGGCTTCGCTGCCGGTACGGTCGGGAGCGGTTCTCAGCCTCGCGAGGCTGGGCGGACAGCCGGGAGCACCGTTGGACCTCGACCAGTGAGCGAGCCCCTCGTGCACGTCACCGGCGTCTCCTTCGCGTACGCCGCCGAGCCGGTGCTCGAGGACGTCGACCTGGTGGTCGGCACCGGCGAGTTCGTCGCGCTCGTGGGCCCGAACGGGTCGGGCAAGTCGACGTTGCTCAGGATCCTCGTGGGCCTGCTCGACCCGGCGACGGGGACCGCCCGCCTGTTCGGTGACGACCCGACCCGCCTGCGGGCTCGCAGCCGGCTCGGCTACGTGCCCCAGCGACCGGCGCTCGGACAGGGCGTGAGCGCGACCGTGGACGACATCGTGTCCTCCGGGCGGTTGACCAAGAGGAGCTGGCTCGCCCGCCCCACGGCGACCGATCGGCGGGCCATCGACGAGGCCCTGGACGCGGTGGCGCTGACCGAGCTCCGGCGTGAGCGGGTGAGCGAGCTCTCGGGCGGTCAGCAGCAGCGGGCGTTCATCGCCCGCGCTCTCGCCGGCGGCCCGGACCTCCTCGTCCTCGACGAGCCCGTCGCGGGGGTCGACGTCCAGTCGCAGCTCAGCTTCCGCGCTTCTCTCGAGCACCTCGTCGACGGCGGCGGATCCGTCCTGCTCGTCTCCCACGAGCTGGGCGCCGTAGCACCTGAGCTCGACCGGGTCGTGGTGCTCAAGCGCAGCATCCGCTTCGACGGACCACCGGAGGAGCTCGCGGGCCAAGGGGTGTCGCTCGGCGTCCACGCCCACGATCTCCCGCTCTGGCTCGAGGGGATCACCGGGTGACCCCCGCACACGTCGCCGCACGCCTCGTCGCCCTCGACCTGCCCCTGCCGTGGCCCTTCGAACGCGAGTACATGCAGCTGGCGCTCGTCGCCGGCCTCGTCGTCGGGGTCACCGCCCCGCTGATGGGGACGTTCATGGTGCAGCGCCGCATGTCGCTCATGGGCGACGGCATCGGCCACCTCGCCTTCGCCGGTGTGGCCGGCGGCGTCCTCCTCGGCATCTGGCCGGTGTGGTCTGCGCTCTCTGCCGCGGTCGTCGGCGCCCTCGTCGTCGAGCGGCTGCGCAGCCGCGGCGCGGCGTCCGGCGACCTCGCGCTCGCCATCTTCTTCTACGGCGGCATCGCCGCGGGCGTCGTGCTCGTGAGCGCCGCCGGGTCGCTGAACGCCAACCTCTTCACGTACCTGTTCGGCTCCATCCTCACCGTCGGCCCCGACGAGGTGTGGGTCGTCGTGGCTCTCGGCGCCGTCGTGATCGCCACCATCGGTGTGTGTGGGCGGGCACTCTTTGCAATGGTGGTCGACGACGAGTGGGCCCGGGTCGCCGGGCTCCCCGTCGGAGCGCTGAACGCCGTGCTCGCCGTGCTCGTCGCGGTGACGATCGTCGCTGCCATGCGGGTCGTGGGGATCCTCCTCGTGGCCGCGCTGATGGTCCTCCCCGTGGCCGGCGCCCAGGTCGTCGCCCGGTCCCAGGTCGGCATCCTCCGCTGGGCGATGGCGATCGGCGCGGCGTCGGTCATCGCCGGGCTGGGCGCGGCTAGGCAGTGGGGTCTCGCGCCGGGCGGGATGATCGTCCTCGTCGCCGTCGCCGCCTTCGCGGTGGCCGTGGGCGGTGCGGCGGTGAGCCGGGCGCTGGCAGGCCGGCGCACGGGCGCCCGGCTGCGCGAGGATGCGGCGCACCGCCACGGCCACGGCCACGAGCACGGCCACGGTCACGGCCACGACCACGGTTCTCCGCACGGACAGGGCCCGATCGCCGATCCCGAGCCGGCCCGTGGCATCATCGGGGACCGGTCATGATGGTTCTCACCCATTCCCATGTCCGGTAGCGTGCGCGTCGTGCCCCCGGAGCTCCACACGGCGATCGCGTCACGCCTGCGTGCCGTGGGCCAGCGGTACACGACGAACCGGCGGACGCTCGTGGACGTCCTGCTCGGCGCCGGTCAGCCCCTCGGCATCCCCGAGATCCTCGGCGCGGGGGAGCGCCTCGCCCAGAGCTCCGTCTACCGCAACCTCGCCGTGCTCGAGCAGGCGGGCGCGGTGCACCGCATCGTCACCGGCGACTTCGCCCGCTACGAGCTGGCCGAGGACCTCACCGACGACCACCACCACCACCTGGTCTGCTCGGTGTGCGGCGACGTCTCCGACTTCACCGCCCCCGCGGCGCTGGAGACGAGCCTCACGAAGGTGATGGCGAAGGTCGCCGACGAGACCGGCTTCGCCCCCGACCGCCACCGGCTCGACCTGCTCGGCACCTGCACCCGCTGCGCCTGAGCACGGCCGTCGTCCCACCAGACGTGGTGTCCGCCGGCTCGTAACCTGCCCGGCGTGGCCTACACCGACCGGGTCCTCGGCCCCGTGTGTGGACCCCGTCGAAACGCGGGCGCTCAGACGAGGGGCCAGGGGTAGCAGCGGCCGTTGGTGTCGGGCTCGGGGAGCTCACCCCGCTCGACGAGCCAGGCCGCCCGGTCGAGCACGCCCTCGAGCTCCTCGGCGTCGAGGAAGGAGGCGAGGTCGCCGGGCAGGCGGTCGGGCAGCCGCGTGAGGTCGTCGAGGAGGTCGTCGGGCAGGGGCTGGCCGCCGAACTCCCAGATCACGGTCCGCACCTTGGGTTGGGGGTGGAAGCAGAGGCCGTTGTCGATGCCGAAGATGCGGCCGTCCCCCGCCGAGCGGAGGCAGTGACCGGACTTGCGGTCGGAGTTGTTGGCGACGATGTCGAACGCGGCCATGGCCCGGAACGTCGGGTGGGTCGAGGGGTCATCGAAGAGCGTGAAGTAGTGGTGTTCGAAGTCAGCCTCGACGAAGCGCTGGACCGAGCCCTCGCCGAGGGGGCCGTCGCGCACCACCGTCTCCGGCACCAGCCCCCATCCGAGCATCTCGGAGAGGACCCACGCGGCGGCTTCCCGGCGGTACAAGCCTCGGGGGAAGTCCCAGAGCGGGCGCTCGCCGCGGCCGGGCTTGTAGACCGCGAGCCCCTCGTCGTCGCCGAGGGTCACGTCGACCAGGTACGTCCCGTTCGAGCTCCACGGCATGCGGCCCTTCACCTCGAGCTCGCCGCCGCGGAGCAACGTCAGTGCGGCTTGTGCCCGTTCGTCTTGATGCACACGTGCCCTTCCGGGTCGAGCGGGCGGCCGCAGAGCATGCAGGGCGCACGGCCGGAGGAGACCAGGGTGGCGGCCCGCACCACGAACCCCGCCACCTGGCCGCGCGTGAGGGCGAAGCGGGCGACGCCGCCGTCGGGGACGGGGATCGGCTCGCCTTCCTCGTCCACCTCGGCGGCCTCGGCGGCTTGGACCACCAGCCGGTCCCGTTCGCTGTCGAACACCACGCCAAGCTGTCCGACGACCCACTCGGCGATGACCGGCTCCACGAGGTCGAGGTCGCCGGGGATCTCCTCGGGCTCGGGGGTCGGGAGGTCGACGAGCATCTCGGCGAGGTACTGGGCCATGGCCGCGACCTGCGCTTTCTCCAGGCGCAGCGTGACGAGCTGGGTGCCCCACAGCGCCTGGAGGTAGAAGACGCGGGCCCCGACCGGGCCGACGGTGCCGGCGGTGAACCGGTCGATCTCGGGCATCTCGAACGAGCTGCTCATGTTGTCCGTTCTCGGCATGCGGCCGGGCCGCTCGGGCCACGCTCGCGGTGCGCGCTCATGTCTGTCCGCTCTCGGCCTGCGGCCGGGCCGCTCGGGCCACGCTCGCGGTGCGCGCTCATGAGGGCGCCAGCTCTGACAGCGGGTCGGTCGCGGAGTTCACGGTGAGCACGACGGGACCGGAGGCGCCGTAGCTGATGGCGGTGACCGAGCACGGTGACACGACGATGCGCTGGAACAGGTCGAGGTGGGTGCCGAGGGCGTGGGCCACCGCGGCCTTGATCGGGTCGGCGTGGGAGACGGCGACGACGACACCGCCCCGGTGGCGCTCCACGAGGGTCGCCACCGCGCCTGTGATGCGTGTCTGCATCTCGGCGAACGACTCGCCACCCGGGAAACGGAAGCCGCTGGGATAGCGCTGGACGGTCGCCCACTCGGGGCGCTTCGACAGCTCCTTCAGCGTGCCGCCGGTCCAGTCGCCGAAGTCGCACTCGAGCAGGCCCTTGTCGACGGCCACCTTGAGGCCGCGGGCCTTGCCGATGGGCTTGGCCGTCTCCCTCGTGCGCTCGAGCGGCGACGTGTAGATGGCGGCGACGTCCTTCAGCTTGGCGATGCGCGCTGCTACTGCCTCGGCCTGGGCGACGCCCTTCTCCGCCAGGTGGAGACCGGGCGCGCGCCCCGGGAGGTTCTTGCCGGTGGTGGGCGTCTGGCCGTGCCGGACAAGCAGGACCAGCGTGGGCGGCGGCGGTTTGGGGCGTGCTGCTCGGGCTGCGATCGGGCCAACCTACCGTGGTGCAATGGGTTCAGCGCACGGCGGAGACGGGCGAGCGAGCCCGCCGATCTGGCAGCTGGGCGCGATCCCGGGCGACCACGTCGCACCCCCGGTCGAGCAGGTCGAGGCGGATTCCCTCGCCCGGATCGCGGCAGAGATCGAGACGTGCTTCGCCTGCCCCCGCCTGGTCTTGTGGCGCGCCCGGACGGCCACAGAGAAGCGCGCGTCCTTTGCGCGTGAGGAGTACTGGGGCCGCCCGGTGGCAGGCATGGGCGACCCGGCAGCTCGCCTCCTCGTGGTGGGTCTCGCACCGGCGGCGCACGGGGGCAACCGGACGGGAAGGGTGTTCACCGGTGACCGGTCCGCCGACTGGCTCTGGCGAGCGCTGCACCGCGCCGGCTACGCGAACCAGCCGACGAGCATCGCCAGGGACGACGGTCTCGAGGCGCACGGAGCGTGGATCAGCGCCGCGGTGCGGTGCGCCCCGCCCGCCAACAAGCCCACGCCCGAGGAGCGCGACACCTGCCTGCCCTACCTCCGCCGCGAGCTGACGCTCCTGACCGACGTCGCAGTGGTGGTCGTGCTCGGCTCGTTCGCCCACCAGGTCGTGTGCCGGGAGCTGGGACTGCGCCCCCGACCACGGTTCGGCCACCTCGCCGAGCACCCGCTGAGCGAGGGTCGGACCCTGCTGTGCTCGTACCACCCGAGCCAGCAGAACACGTTCACCGGCACGCTCACCGAGCCCATGTTCGACGCCGTCTTCTCCCGCGCCCGCGCCCTCGGCGCGTGATCCCTGCTCGTTCTGGTGGTGCTCGCTGCGCCTGTGCCTACGGGAGCACTGCCACTTCGGAAGACGGGGGAAAGCTCGGTCGTGCTAGGTCAGGCGCTCGATCATCATCGCCATGCCCTGGCCGCCGCCGACGCACATGGTCTCGATGCCGATGCTCTTGTCGAGGGTCTGCAGGTCGTTGACGAGCGTCGTCATGATCCTGGCGCCCGTCTGGCCGAAGGGGTGGCCGAGGGCGATGGCGCCACCGTGGGGGTTGAGCTGGTCCTCGATGCTGATCCCGGTCTCGTCGCAGATGGGCAGGACCTGGGCTGCGAACGCCTCGTTGAGCTCCACCACGTCGACGTCGGAGATCTTCCTGCCCGTCTGCTCGAGCAGCTTCTGGATGGCGACGATCGGGCCGACGCCCATGATCTCGGGGGCGAGGCCCGAGACGGAGCTGCCGAGGATCCGGGCGAGCGGCTGGAGGCCGAGGCTCCGCGCCTTGTCCTCGCTCATCACGAGCACCGCGGCGGCGCCGTCGTTGAGCGGGCAGGCGTTGCCGGCGGTGACGACGCCGTCCTCCTTGAACGCGGGCGGGAGCGTGGCCAGCTTCTCGAGGGTGGTCCCGGCGCGGGGGCAGTCGTCCTTGGCGACGACGTCGCCGTTCGGGAGCTTGTAGGGCGTGATCTCCCGCTCGAAGAAGCCGTTCTCCTGGGCGGCGGTCGCCCGGTCCTGGCTCAGCTTGGCGAACTCGTCGAGGCGCTCGCGGGGCACGCCGTACTGGGCGGCGACGTTCTCGGCGGTCATGCCCATCGGGATGTAGACGTCGTTGATGAACCCCGGCTCACCCTTCCGGAAGCGGGGGTTCATGTCCTCCTTCTTGAAGGCGCGCCCGCCGGTGCGCGAGACGGACTCCACGCCGCCGGCCACGTAGGTGTCGCCCTCCCCGGCCTTGATGGCGTGGTACGCCATGCGGATCGTCTGGAGCGACGAGGCGCAGAAGCGGTTCACGGTCGTGCCGGGCACCGTGTCGGGCAGGCCTGCCAGCAGCGAGATGTTGCGGGCGACGTTCATGCTCTGCTCGCCGGCTCCGTTGGCGCAGCCGATCAGGACGTCCTCGACCGAGGCGCGGTCGACCTCAGGCACCTTTTCCATCAGCGCGTCGACGATGAAGCCGCCCATGTCGTCGGGACGAGCCTCGATGAGCGAGCCCTTGAAGGCACGGCCGATCGGCGTGCGTGCGGTGGCGACGATGACGGCTTCAGCCATGGTTGCTTCCCCTCGTGAGGTGGTGCGAGGTGGCCTCGCGTTCGGGCCGAGGGTAGCGAGGAGGGGTGCGCGGCCGGTAATCCTGACCCGCGGGTCAGGCGCCGAGTGACGTCGGTCATATCGCGGATGGGGTGACGTGGCCGTCAGGTACCGTCCCGGGCATGACCGCCGTCGCTGAAGGACTGGCCGAGCGCGCACCCGCGCCGGCTTCCCCGCTTCTCTCCGCCACCGGTGTCGGGAAGGTGTACCGGACCGGTGCGGAGGAGGTCGTCGCCCTCGACGACGTCGGCCTCGACGTCGGCGCCGGTGAGTTCATCGCCGTGATGGGCACCTCGGGCTCAGGCAAGACCACCCTGTTGAACTGCCTCTCCGGACTCGACGACATCGACGGCGGATCGGTCCTCATCGGTGGCGAGGACATCCACGGGATGAGCGACGCGCGGCGCACCAAGCACCGGGCCTCGACGATGGGGTTCATCTTCCAGGCCTTCAACCTGATCCCCGTCTTCACGGCGACCGAGAACGTCGAGCTGCCGCAGCTGCTGTCGGGCGCCTCTGCCAAGGAGGCGCGGCGGGCCGCCATCGAGACGCTCGAGCGGGTGGAGCTCGGCCACCGCCTCGACCACCGCCCGACCGAGCTCTCCGGCGGCGAGCAGCAGCGGGTGACGATCGCGCGGGCCCTCGCCGGCCGCCCGTCGATCGTGTGGGCCGACGAGCCCACCGGCAACCTCGACTCCGAGACCGCCGACTCGGTGATGGGCATGCTCGACGAGCTCCACCGGGACGGCCTGACCCTCATCCTCGTCACCCACGACGAGGGCATCGGCGCCTCGGCCGAGCGGCGGATCTCGATGCGGGACGGCGCCATCATCCGGGACGAGCGCCTCCGCTGATGCACGGCTCGTCCCCGTTCGCCCGCGCCGTCGCCGGCGCGGTCGGGCTCCTGCTCGCTGTCGGCCTCGTCACCGTCGGGTTCCTGCCCCTTCCCGTCGTGGCGCTGTCGGTCCCCTTCCTCGTGGTCGCCGCCCGCAAGCCGGTGCTGCGCCGCCTCGCCGCGCGCAACGCGACCCGCCGCCCACGGGAGACGGCGCTGATCCTCCTCGGCGCCCTCCTCGGCACGGCGATCATCACCGGTTCGGCCACGGTCGGTGACACGCTCGGCAGCTCGATCCGCCAGGGCGCGTTCACCAAGCTCGGTCCCGTCGACGAGCTCGTCAGGGTCACCGAGCTCG
>JBBDQT010000022.1:2809-11934 GCA_040905815.1 Acidimicrobiales bacterium | reverse complement strand
AACGAGGAGGAGCGCAGATGGCAGCGATCGACGCGGTGTGCGGCATGACGGTCGAGGAGGCAGATGCTCCCGCCAAGTCGGAGCACGACGGGACCACGTACTTCTTCTGCAGCACGGACTGCAAGGAGGAGTTCGACGCGAACCCCGAGGACTACGCGACCTGACGATGGCCGCCTTCGGTGCTGCCCTCACGGTCGTGCTCACCGTAGGGGTGGCCGTCGTGGTGACCGTCTGGCTCCGCACGGCGATCGACCCGGCGTGCCTCGTCGCGTCTGAGCGGGTGCCGTCTCTCGGGGGTGGTGAGCCCGAGGTGCACGCGTGGAGCCGCTACCACGTCCGCTACTACGCGATGGCGCTGCTGTTCCTGGCGTTCGACATGGAGATGGTGTTCATGTACCCCTGGGCGGTGGTGTTCGTCGAAGAAGGTCTTGTCGCCCTCGTCGAGATGCTCATGTTCATCGCGATCCTGTTGCTCGGGATCCTCTACGCCTGGCGGGAACGGGCCTTGGAGTGGGCCTGATCTCCCGGCTGGCCGCATCGGCTGACGTGCCGGTGTTCCCCGTCGTCGGCATCGGAGGCCGGACCGCCGCTCGTTCGCTCGCGACCCTGGGAGGGATCAGGGTCGTCGACCATCCGAGGGCGGCGGTCCTGATGCTCCTCGTCGGCCGGCCGACGAGGTCGCTGCTGCGCCCACTGCTGGCGGTCCACGACCAGCTTTCGGGGCCGCGGTGCACGGTGTGGTGGCGGACCGGTCGGGACGGCGGTGACGAGCTCGTCGCGGCGCTGCCGGCGGTGGAGGTGCTGCCCGTCGGAGACGCGTCAGCGTTGCGGCGGGTCTTCACCGAGCTCGTCAACGGTGCACGCGCTTCGGATCCTCCCGCTCTGGACGACATCGAGACGACACCGTGGCGAGGGGTGGGTCCCTACGGGCAGGGCGGATCGGGGATGACGGGCGGGACGCCCTACGGGCGCCCGCTCGTCGGACGGGCGCCAGATCCCGACGGCCTGCAGCTCGACCAGCTGCCGTTGCAGGTCGGTCCCTTCTTCGGCCCGTTCCCCCCGGGGCTCGTCCTCCACCTCGAGGTCCAGGGCGACGTCGTGCGACACGCCTCGCTCGGCGAGAACCCGTTCACCCGCTGGCCAGGCGACGCACCGCTCGGCCCCTTGGAGTCCGGTGTGTTCTTCGACGCCGTCGCCGAAGTGGCGCCGGTCGCCGGGCTGGAGCTGGCGCGGGCCCGCCACCACCTGCGCTGGGCATCTGACGCGCTGCGCCTGCACGGCCTGTGCTCCCCGGCCCGACGACTCGCCGCGCTCGCAGAGCGGATCGCACCTGGGGACGCCGAGCTCGTCGTCCGCATCGCCCGCCAGCTGGGACGCAGCCGGAGCCTGGCGTCGGTCATGCGTGGTGTCGGCGTCGTCGATCCGGAGCGCCACGGCCTCCGGCAGGGGATCGTCGCCCGATCGACCGGTGTGCCCGAGGACGCACGGCTCAGTGACCCGGCCTACCGTCCCCTCGGGTTCGAGCCGATCGTCCACGAGGGTGGCGATGCGTGGGCCCGGTTCCGCCAGCGCCTCGACGAAGCGGCCCAGGCGTTGATCCTCGCGGAGCGCGCCGGCGAGCGCATCCGGGCGCCGGGGCCTGCCGTGGAGGGACCGCGCGGTGCGCTCGCCGCTGGAGCACCCTCGCCGTCGGGTCAGCTGCTCGGCATCCTCCCAGAGCTGCTCGTGGACCAGGAGTGGGGAGACGCCCTCACGATCGTGACAAGCCTCGACCTCGACGTCGAGGAGGCGGCGCATGAGGTGCCGGCGGAGGCATCGGCGTGACGTGGTCGTCTCCGCTCGCGGGAGTGCTCCTCGTCGGGGCGGTGCTCGTCGCGGGAGCGTTCGTGGTCGTCGTCGTCGATCGCGCATGGGGCTCCATCGCCGCGCACCAGCGGGTTCGGGTCGCAGCGCTCGTCGCCGGTCCCGCCCGAGACGGGGCGCTGTTGCTGTTGACCAGGCCATCCACCACCGAGCGGCCTGACGCCCAGGCGTGGGTCCTCGCCCCCGCACTCGTCGTCGCCATGGCGGCCGCCGTGGTGGCAGCGGTGCCGCTGTCGCCAGGGATCGCCGTCGCCGACGTCGACGACGGGATCGTCCTCATCGGCGCCGCGTTCGCCCTGGTCATGGTCGGCGTCTACCTGCACGGGTGGTCGGCGAACTCGCCGATGCCTCTCACCGGCGGCTACCGGTTCGTGGCGCTGGCCCTCTCCTACGAGATGCCGCTCGCGCTCGTGCTGATCGCCGCGGCCCTTCCCGCCGAGTCCCTCTCGGTGGGAGCCATCGTCGCCTCCCAGCACGACATCTGGAACGTGGTGCGCCAGCCGCTCGGCCTCCCGCTCTACCTCGTCGTCGGCCTGGGGCTCGCCACGTGGGGACCCCTGAACATGGCCGACGGCGCCGACCTGGCAGGCGGCACCACGGCGGAGGTGTCCGGCGTGAGCCGCCTGAGCTGGGAGCTCGCCCGTCGCAGCGTGTTGGTCGCGGTGGCCGTGGTGGGCGCAGCGGTCTTCCTCGGCGGCTGGCAGGGCCCCCTCCTCCCCGGGTGGCTCTGGATGGCGGTCAAGACGCTGGTGCTCGTCGCGGTCCTCACCGGTCTCGGGCACCGGGTCGCACGGATCCGGCTCGAGCGCTTCGTGGTCGTCGCCTGGGCGGTGCTGATCCCGGTCGCCCTCGTCGACGTCTTCGTGTCGGGAGCGCTGGCGCTGTGAGTGGCTCGGGTGCGGTCGACATCGCCTTCTGGCTGGCGGGGACGGGCAGCGTGGTGGCGGCGTGGCTCGTGTTCCGCACGGACTCGATGGTGCGAGCGGCCTACTGGCTGCTCGCATCCTTCGTCGGCGTCGGGGTCGTCATGGTCCTGCTCCACGCCAGGTTCCTCGGCCTCGTCCTCGTCCTGATGATGGCGGGGGAGATGACGATCATGGCCGTCTTCATGGTGATGTTCATGATGAACCCGGCCGGGCTCAACCCCATGACCATGGTCCACCAGCACCGCGCGTCGAAGATCGCGGGGCTCGTCGCCTTCGTCGGCCTGGCCTACGTCGGGCTCGTCGCCGACTTCCCGGACCGACCCGCCGACGTCGGAGAAGACCCCACCGCGGCGCTCGGTCGAGAGCTGTTGGGCGACTCTATGCTCATCTTCGAGACCGCAGGCGTCACCCTCCTGGCGACCATGATCGGCTCCATCGCCATCGCCAGCAAGAAGGGCCGCTACGGCAGCGGCGAGGACGGCTCCGAGGCTCCTGCGCTCGAGCCGGTCACGCTCGCTGCACCAGCTGACCGCCAGGCACCAGCTGACCGCCAGGATGGGGAGACCGGGTCGTGAGCCTCGAGAGCCTGCTCGTGTTCGCCGCCGCGCTGTTCGGGATCGGGGTGTACGGCGCGCTGTCCCAGCAGACGTTCGTCATGATCATGATGGGCATCGAGCTCATGCTCAACGCCGCCATGCTGGCGGCGGTGGCCATGTGGTCGCTCACGACCGGCGGCGAGCCCAAGGGCCAGCTGCTGACCGTCGTCATCCTGACGGTCATGGCCGTCGAGGCAGCGATCGGCTTCGCTCTCATCATCGGCATCTACAGGATCCGCAAGGCCGACATGACCGAGAAGCTCAAGCGGCTGCGCGGCTGACGGATGGCCTGGCTGCTCCTCCTCGTCCCGTCCGCGGCGGCCGCCGCGGTGGCCCTCAGCAGGCACCACCACCGCCTCCTGCTCCCACTTGCCTCCGCCGGCGCGATGGCGACTCTCGCCACCGGTGCGTGGGCGGCGGTGGCCGAACCGTCGGCGAGCTGGCGGTGGAGCGACGCCCTCGAGCTCGGCCTCCGGGTGGAAGGCCTCGCCCGGGTGATGGTCGTGCTCGTCCCCGCCATCGCGCTGCCGGTGATCGCGTCCGCGGCGTCGAGCATGCGCGACGACATCGGCCTCGGCCGGTTGCTCGCACTGCTCCTCGTCTTCGTCGGCGCCATGCTCGTGCTCGTCGCCGCCAGCGACCTCCTCACGTTGCTCGTGGCGTGGGAGCTGGTGGGGGCGTTGTCGTGGGGACTGATCGCACACGACTGGCGGGACCCACAGGTCCCGCAGCGCGCGGCGCATGCGTTCCTGACCACGAGGGCCGGCGACCTCGGTCTGGTGGCGGCCGCCGCGGTCACCATCGCCGAGGTGGGATCCGCACGCTACGAGGACCTGGCGTCGTTGGGAGGCTGGCAGGCTGGCGTCGTCGCCGGCGGGGTCCTGGTGGCTGCATGCGCCAAGTCGGCCCAGCTGCCGTTCTCGCCGTGGTTGTTCTCCGCCATGGCCGGTCCGTCGCCGGTCAGCGCGCTGCTCCACTCGGCGACGATGGTCTCCGCCGGCGCCTATGCCCTGGCCCGCACCGTGCCGTTCCTGACGGGCGCACCGTGGTTGCCGGGCGCCGCCGCTGCGGTGGGGCTGGCGACGGCGCTCGGCGGCGGTCTGGTCGCCACCGTGCAGCCAGACCTCAAGCGAGCTCTGGCCGCGTCGACGTCGGCGCAGTACGGGCTCATGTTCGTCGCGGTCGGCGCCGGTTCCACGGCGGCAGCGGGCGCCCACCTCGTCACCCACGCCACGTTCAAGGCGCTGCTCTTCCTCGCCGCCGGCGTCGTCCTGCACGCGGCCGGCACCCTCGACCTCGCCGCCATTCGGATCGGGCGCTCCCTGCGCATCACGGCTGCCACCTTCACCGTCGGCGCCCTGGCTCTCGCCGCCGTCCCACCCCTGGGCGGCGCCCGGTCGAAGGAGTCGATCCTGGCCGCCGCCGCCCACCACAGCGCATGGCTCGCCGCCGGTGTGGTGCTCGCCGCGTTCCTCAGCGCCCTGTACGCGGGACGACTCACCGTCTTGACGTTCGGGTCGAGTCCGGGCCTCGACGTCACCGGTCACGCGAGCCGCGTCGAGCGGGGCGCGCTACTCGGCCTGGCCGCCGCCTCCCTCGCGCTCGGCGCCCTCTGGCTGCCAGAGGCTGACCGGGTGGTCGAGTCGGTGACGGGTGGAGTGCTCTTCGAGGCCGAGCCGTGGGAGCTGCACGTCTCCCTGGCGGCGCTCGCCGCGGCGGCAGTGTGCGTCGCCATCCTGCACCGGGCGGGACGGCTCGTGACGCTGGGACTCACCGCGCCGGCCCGCGCCGTGGTCGCCGGGTGGTTCGGTCTCCCGGGCGTCGCCCGCTTGTTGGTGGTGGACCCCGTGCTCGGTCTCTCGCGAGGGCTCGCCGCCGTCGACGACCGGGTGGTCGACGCGGGTGTCCGCTTCGCCGCCAGGGTGCCCCGGACCTTGTCCCGGACCCTGTTGTGGTGGGGGGAGCGCAGCGTCGACGGCACCGTCCACGCGATCGCCGGTGGAGTGCTGCGAGCAGCATCGGGTAGCCGGCGGTTCGACGATCGGGGGTTCGACGGCGCGGTGCGGGTCATCGCAGCAACCACCATGCACGCCGCAACGGGATCCCGCCTGGCGGACGAGGACGGCGTCGACCGGGCGGTCGAGGAGCTGGCTCGCGGAACGGGGATCGCCGGGAGGCAGAGCCGTCGGCTCCAGAGCGGACTCGTCCACCACTACTACGTCATCGCCGCCGTCGGCCTCCTGGGCCTCGTCGTCGTCACCGCCATCGGGAGGTAGTCCGTGTTGTCCGCCGCCATCTTCCTGCCGCTGGCCGGAGCCATCACCCTGCTCCTCTTGCCGCAGTTCACCAACCGCACTTCACGGCTGTTCGCCGTGGCGGTCTCGGTCGTCCCGCTCGTGATCATGGTGGTGGCGTGGGCCCGTTTCGACGGGGGAGCCGGTTTCGACCTCGTCGAGTCAGTGCCGTGGATCCCGAGCCTCGGCGTGGGTTACAAGGTCGGCGTCGACGGGGTCTCCCTCCCGCTCGCGGCGATGACCGCGCTGCTCTTCCTCGTCTGCATCGCCTATCCCGTCGACCTGCGCGGCAAGCCCCGGCACTACTTCGCTGCCTTCCTCTTCCTGGAGGCCGCGTCGCTCGGCGTCTTCCTCGCCCTCGACCTGTTCCTCTTCTACGTGTTCTTCGACATCAGCCTGGTCGGCATGTACTTCCTCATCGCCGTCTGGGGGCACGGGGACCCGCAGCGCTCCGCGCTCAAGTTCTTCCTCTACACCCTTGCCGGGTCTCTGGCCATGCTGCTCGCCATCCTCGGGTTGTACCTGGCGTCAGACCCTCGCACGTTCGACATGGCCGAGCTCATCCGCCAGCAACCCCTGACCGGCGACGGCCAGCGAGCGGGCCTGGTGTTCCTCGGGTTCGTCGTCGGCTTCGGGGTGAAGACGCCCATCGTCCCGTTCCACACCTGGCTGCCGCCCGCCCACGTCGACGCACCCGGACCGGCGTCGACGGTGCTCGCCGGCGTCTTGCTCAAGATGGGCACCTACGGCTTCGTGCGCATCCTCCTCTCGATGATGCCGGACACGTTCCAGCGCTTCGCCCTCCCGGTCGCCATCGTCGGCGTCGTCAGCATCGTCTACGGCGCCCTCGTCGCCCTCGGGCAGTCGAACATCAAGCGGATGATCGCCTACTCCAGCGTCAACCACATGGGCTACGTGATCCTCGGTGTCGCCGCAGCTGCCGCGGGCATGGGGCGGGACGAGGACGGCGCCCGCCTCGCGCTCACCGGCGCCACGTTGGAGATGGTCGCCCACGGGCTCATCACCGGGGCGCTGTTCCTCCTCGCCGGCTCCATCTGGGCGCGCGCCGACACCTACGAGGTCGAGGAGCTGGGTGGTCTGGCGGGGCGGGCGCCGGCGATGACGGGGGCGGTCGGGCTCGCCGCCTTCGCGAGCCTCGGCCTGCCCGGCCTCGCCGGGTTCGTCGCCGAGCTCCAGATCTTCGCCGGCACCTTCGCCATCTACCCGGCGCTCGCCGGCATCGGCCTGCTCGGGATCGTGATCACCGCTGCGCTGTTCCTCCGGATGCTCCAGCGCGCCTTCCTCGGGCCGCTCCCGGAGCGGTGGCTGAGCTGGCCCGACCTGTCCCGAATCGAGCTGGCGGCGCTCGTCCCCGTCCTCGCCCTCGTGGTCGTCATCGGCGTCGCCCCGGCTTGGGTGCTCGACGTCATCGACACCACCGCGGCCTCCCTCGTCAACGGTCCCTGATGGGAGGCATGGGTGGCATGGACATGCCGGTCGGTTCCATCGTCCCCGAGATCCTCCTGATCGTCGGGGCGGTCGTCACGCTGGTCTACGCCTTGTTCGCCCCCCGACGGGCCCAGAGGGGTGCCGCTGTCCTCGCGTTGGTCACCCTCGCGGTCACGGCCCTCGCCACGGCGCTCATGCTGCGAGGTGAGCAGGGCTTCACCTTCTTCGACACCTATGCCGCCGACGACGTCGCCGTGTGGTCGAAGCTCATCGTCCTCACCGTCGGCGCGGTCACCGTCGGGCTCTCCGTGGAGTGGTTCGCCACGGACCCCCGCCACGGCGAGTACTACGCCCTGCTGCTCCTCGCCGTTCTCGGCGCCGTCGTCCTCGCCAGTGCTGCGGACCTCATGGCGATCATCCTCGGCCTGCTGCTGTCCTCGGCCACCGGCTACGTCCTGGCCGCCTTCCACCGGACCAGCGCCAGGTCGGGCGAGGCCGCCATCAAGTACTACCTGCTCGGAGCGCTCACGAACGGGGCCCTCGCCTACGGCGCCGTGCTGCTGTTCGGGCTGGGCGCCACGACGACGCTCGCCGGGCTGGCCGGTGCGCTGCCCGGTACCGACGGCACCGCCCTCGTCGCGGGGACCGCCCTCATGGTCCTCGGCCTCGCCTTCAAGCTCGGTGCGGTCCCGGTGCACGCCTGGGTGCCCGACGTGGCCGACGGGGCGCCGGCCCCGGTCGCCGCCTTCCTCACCGTCGCACCCAAGGTCGGCGCGTTGGTCGCCGTCAGCCGGCTCGTGCTCACCCTCCCCGAGGACCAGGTCGGCTGGCGCCTCCTCATCGCCGTGCTGGCCGCGGCAACGATGACGCTCGGCAACCTCGCCGCGCTCTGGCAGGACGACGTCCGCCGTCTGCTCGGCTGGTCCGCCGTGTCGCAGTCGGGCTACGGCCTCATGGCCGTCGTCGCCCTCGGTCGCTCGGATCTCGCCGTCCCGTCGCTGCTGTTCTTCCTCGTCGCCTACGGGGTCGCGAACCTCGCCGCCTTCGGCGTCGTCATCGAGCTGCGCGGTCGCACCGACCGCGCCACCTACGCCGGTCTGGCGACGGCTCAGCCGCTGCTCGCCCTCGTGCTGGTCCTCTCGTTCCTCTCGTTCGTCGGGGTGCCACCGCTGGCAGGCTTCACGGCCAAGGTCGCGCTCTTCGGAGCGGCGATCGACGCCGGGTACGCGTGGCTCGCGGTCGTGGCGGTGGTCAACACGGTGGTGTCCCTCGCGTACTACCTCCGCGTCATCGCGCCGACCTACTTCGAGCCGCTGGCCGCGCCGGTCCCCGTCCTCGGGCGCTGGGCGAGGGCCGCCACGCTCGCCTGCGGCGCTGCCGTCCTCGTCATCGGCATCCTCGCCGGGCCGGTCCTCGAGCGCTTCGAGGTCAGTCGTCTCCTTCCGGGCTGAGGTCGGGCAGACTGCGGCCGTGCCTCGCACCGCGCTCGTCACCGGGGGGAGCGGCTACATCGCCTCCCACCTGCTGCCCGTTCTCGTCGCCGACGGCTGGGAGGTGAGGACGTGTGGGCGGCGCGACCGCCCGGCCGGGATCCCGGCGGAGGCGGAGTACCAGCGCGTGGACCTGGCCGAGCGGCCCGGGCTCGACGGGCTGCTCGACGGCATCACCCACGTGTTCCACCTCGCAGGGGCGTCGAGCTCGCGTTCCTCCGAGGAGGAGATGTGGCGCTCGAACGTCGTCGCCACCGAGCGACTTGTCGGTGCCGCCGCAGCCGCAGGCGTGGAACGGTTCGTGCACATGAGCTCGACGTCGGTCTACGGCGAGGACGAGCAGCTCCCCCTGCCTGTCCGGGAGGACATCCAGCCGCGTCCCAGCCGGGCGTACGGGAAGGCGAAGTGGGGCGCCGAGGAGGCCGTGTGGCGCGCCGCCGAGAAGGTTCCGGCGGTCGTGCTCCGGCCGGTCTCGGTGTTCGGCCCCGGCAACGAGAAGCTGCTCGC
>JBBDQT010000022.1:0-2709 GCA_040905815.1 Acidimicrobiales bacterium | reverse complement strand
GCCGGGAGGAGCGCGCCTCGGTGCACGCCCGCATGGTCTCCGAGGGGATGGAGCCGGAGATCCTGCTCACTCCGGAGCGCTTCCGCTTCATGCGCAAGGCGAACCGCAACAACCGGCTCAGCATCGAGGCGCTGCTCGGCACCGGCTTCCGGTTCTCACGCAACGACCTGCGGGCGAGCGTGGGCGACACGGTGGACTGGTACCGCCGCCACCACTGGGTCCTCTGAAGGTCAGGACGCGGCGGCCGTCCGCTCCTGGAGCAGGCCGACCACGAGGTCGCGCATCGAGAACACGCCGGCCAGCTTGCCGTCGTCGTCCACCACGACCAGGTGGCGGAAACCCTGCTCGCGCATCATGCGCGCTGCGTCGAGGACCTCGAGCGACGGCGAGACCGTCTTGAGGTTCTTCAGGATGCACTTGCCTGCGGTGACGGTGTCGGGATCCTCCCCGCGGGCGATGAGCCGGATCGAGTCCCGGTCGGTGATGATCCCGACCGGGCGGCCGTCGGTCATCACCACGGCGGAACCGACGCCGCGCTCGACCATCCAGACGGCTGCGTCGCGCACCGTCTCGTCAGCGTCGACGGTCAGGACCGCACGGGTGATGAGCGAATCGATTTCCATGGTCGTCCTCCCGCGCCGCCGCCCTCGCGGCGGTGACGTGCCATGGCACTCTAGGTGGCGGACGGACCGCCTGTCGGGGAGGGCGCCCGGCCCCTCGAGGGAAGAAAGTGGTATCTTCGACTTGTGAACCTCTTCACAAGGCATCCGGTCACGAGACGGCGGTTCCGGGTCCGGAAGCGCTCGTGACCCTCGTCCACCGGGTCCTCTACCCCCAGCCGATCATCTCGCTCGAGGACTTCGTGAAGCGCCGCGGGGGCCAGGGGATCGAGGCGGCACGGGAGATGGAGCCCGAGGCCATCATCGCCACCATCTCGGCGTCGGGTCTCCGGGGCCGTGGAGGAGCTGGCTTCCCCACGGGGACCAAGTGGACGACCGTGGCCGACAACCAGGCCCAGAACCCGGGGAGCGACATCCCGTCGACGGTGATCGTCAACGCCGCCGAGGGCGAGCCCGGCACCTTCAAGGACCGGACCATCCTGCGGCGGAACCCCTACGTGGTCATCGAGGGCGCGCTCATCGCCGCCCGGGCCGTGGGAGCCGATCTCGTCGTCTTCGCCATGAAGCAGTCGTTCGCCGGTGAGGTGGACCGGGTGAGGGCGGCCGTCGAAGAGATCGAAGACGCGGGGTGGAACCCGGGCGTCGAGCTGGTCGTGTTCGAGGGTCCCGACGAGTACCTCTACGGCGAGGAGAGCGCGCTCCTCGAGACCATCGACGGTCGCTGGCCGTTCCCCCGGATCGTGCCGACGTTCCGGCGCGGGATCGCCACGGAGGCGACCGCCGACGCCCCGTCGGCGCCGGCCCTGGTCAACAACACCGAGACGTTGGCCAACGTGGCGCGGATCATCGCCCGGGGCCCTGAGTGGTTCCGGAGCATGGGCACGGAGAAGTCACCGGGCACCATCGTCTGCACCGTGACCGGCAGCACCCGCCGGCACGGCGTGGGCGAGGTGCAGATGGGCACCCCCCTGCGGGAGGTCATCGAGGACATCGGGGGTGGGCCGCTCCCCGGTCGGAGCATCAAAGCGGTGCTCTCGGGCGTGGCCAACGGCGTCATCCCCGGGACCATGCTCGATGCGCCGGTGAGCTACGAGGGTCTCTCCGAGATCGGCAGCGGGCTCGGCTCCGCCTCGTTCATCGTGGTCGACGACAGCGTCGACATGACCGCCGTGGCCGCCGGCGTGGCCCGCTTCCTGGCCGTCGAATCGTGCGGGCAGTGCTCTCCGTGCAAGCTCGACGGCATCGCGCTGTCGAACGCGCTGGTCGACCTCAGCAGCTCGACCGGCGGCGAACACGTCTACGGCGTCGTGAAGAAGCGGCTCGACACCATCAGCGAGCGGTCACGCTGCTACCTCGCCACCCAGCAGCAGCTCGTGATCGGGAGCATCGTGAGCCACTTCGGTGACGAGCTCGCCGCGCACGCCGCCAGAGACGCGGCGCCCGTCCACCCTGAGCTCATCGCCGAGCTGCTCGACATCCAGGGCGGTCAGGCCTACCTCGACGAGCGTCATCGCAAGAAGCAATGGGACTGGAGCTACAACCCGAGGGACTCCGGTACCGTCCCCGTCGAGCTCTACACGAGCCGGGTCCCGAGCTGGAGGACCTGAGCGGGCTCGGGCGAGCTCGTCGCTGGCGCGGGTTTGCCGGATGTCGAACGGGTCTAGCGTTTCGCCATGCGCCAGCTGGCTGCCCTCCTCATGTCGCTTGCCCTTCTCGTCGCGTGCGGAGACGAGGGAGCTGATGAAGTGGGCGAGGAGGCGACGGACGAAGCAGTGTTTCGGGGCGAGGCCGAGGCGCGGCCCTGCTCCGAAGTGTTCGGACCGAGAGAGATGGCCTCCAGCAAGCCCGGACCTTGCTCCGACGATGGCGTGCTGATCGTCCCGGGAATCGCCTCGAGCGAGTGCTCTGACGGGCGCGTGCTCGTCCACAACGACTACGCGTGGGGGTACGTCGGTGAACCCTGGAACCCTCACGAGCCGGGGGCGGAACCGGTGCCGCCGGAGCCCGAGTTGGACGCTTGCTTCTCATGAGCGGCCCCGATCCTGCGGCTCTTCTCATCTGACAGGTCGGTCGGCGTCGTTCGCTCTCC
>JBBDQT010000021.1:1628-12186 GCA_040905815.1 Acidimicrobiales bacterium | reverse complement strand
CACCGCCTGGGCCAGCACCTCGAACATGGCTCCATCATGACCAGGGGGTGTGACAGTCTCCCCCCACGGAACCGTTGTGGCACAAGGGTTTCCTGGGGCTGGTGTTGCCTGTCAGATGCCTTGGAGGACCTCCACGTCCACGACGCCTGCCAGTGCACGAGCCGAACGGGCGTCACCTGTCAGGAGCGGGTGCCCGCGGTCGAGCGCCAGCGAGGCGCCGATCGCGTCGAACATCCGGAGACTCCGGGTCGCAGCGAGTGTCGCCGAGCGCCGGAGGCCATCGCCGTCGAGCGGAACCAGATCGACGCCGACGACGTCGAGCGCCTGGACCGCGGTCAGGTACTCCGCCAGGTCGAGCACGCCGTCGAGGAGGCCCTTCCTGCGGAGCACCTCGGCGAGCTCGATGCGGGTGAAGTCGGGGGTGATCAGCCCGAGGTCACCGGCGAGGAACTCGTCCCGTACCCGCTGTGCGTGCTGCCAGCCGACCTGCTCCACCCACCAGCGGAGGAAGACGCTGGTGTCGACGACGTAGGTCACCGCTCCCGCAGCCGGTCGAGCTCCCCGTCGAGGTCGGGGGGATCGCGCCGGGTCCGCGCCGCCACCTCACGCATGAGCTCGACGACGTCGTCCCGGGACGGCGTGGGCGGAGCCGCGAGCGCTTGCAATCGCTCCGCTCGCCGCACCGCTCGCACGGCGTCGGCGAGGGTCGAGAGCTCCGTGACCGCCTTTGCATGCCGGTCGAAGAGCTGCTCGTCGACCCGCAGGTACGACCAGTGCACCCCCGTGGCCATCGTCGCGTCGAGGCACCACTGGGCGGCGCGCTGGTCCTTCGCCGCCACGGCCACGTCGACCAGCCCCTTCGTCTCGATGAGGTGGTGACCGCCCTCGGCGTCGCGCACGGCGAAGTCCGGGAAGTAGAACGCCAGGCCACCGTGCTCGCCCCGGTACTCCATCGAGACCCGCATGGCGGGCGCCAGCTTGGCGAAGGCGGCAACGTCGGAGCAGCGGTCGAGGAAGCCCACGAACCGCACCTCGAGCCCGGAATCGCACGCCTGGCGAGCGAAGACCGACCTCGTCGCCGTCGCCATCTCCCCGCTCCAGAGGAAGGGCTTGGTAGTCGACAGCAGCCGCGCCTTGAGATCGGCGGCAGACTCGCCGTCGCCCGTCTGCAGCGTCACCCGGTCGACCGCAGCGCGGAGCGCGCCGATCACGAGCTCCTGGGTCGCAGGCTGCGCCAGCGAGTGCAGCACGCGCAGGTCGTCGAGGTCGACCGCCCGCTCGAAGGCGCGGCCTTCGAGGTAGGCCCGCACGAGCGGCGCGAGCGCCGCGAACTGCCCGGTCAGCCGGCAGCGGCGCATGGTCTCGTGGACGTACCAGGCGAGCACGGCTGACGGGTCGTCGGCGCGGGGGATCGGATAGGACGCCGCGTCGACCGTCTCCCCGCTCCGGAGGTCACGCCCCTGGTAGTCGACGACGTCCTCCGGCACAGCGTCGGGGATAGCCAGGTGCAGCACCGGGGTGCCGGCGAGATCGAGGTCGTGCAGGGCCGCTGGCGCCCGGTGGAGCCGGCGCGGGATCTGCGGCACCTCGATGTCGTAGGCGAGTCGCTCCGGGTCGACCGCGATGATCTGGGCGGCGGGGTGGATGTCGTCGACGTCCCGGAACTCGACGTCGATGCCCTCCTGGTCGGCGTAGTCCTCCCAGAGGCTGCGGAACGCCTCGTGCTCGATCACGATGACCCGCTCGTCGTAGCCCGACCCGGGTGGGAACATCCGGCGGAGGCCCCGGCCGAGGGTCTGCTCCGGCAGGATCTTGGACTGCGCGGTGTAGGCCCGGAGCGGCACGATGACGCACACGTTGCGGACATCCCAGCCCTCGCGCAGCATCAGCACGCTGACGATGGAAGCGTACGGGCTGTCGTCCCCGTCGACCTGCCGCGCGGCTGCCCGGGCCTGCTCGAGGTCCGACGCCCGGATCTCCCCCTTGCTGGCGCCGCCCATGTTGACGTGGATGGTGAGCACCCGGCCGGTGAGGTCGTGCAGGGTCTCGAGGTAGGCGGCGATCTGGTCGGCGGCGACGGTGCTCTCCGCCATCACGAACAGCAGCGGCTTCTTGCCCGCCGGGGCGAGGGCGTCGCGCACCTCCCGCCACTTCTGGACGCCCACACCGAGCCGGGCCCGGTACTTCTCCGAGGCGTCGTCGGACGCGACCTCGACGTCACCCCGGACCTCGCCGATGATCGGGCGCTTGACGATGCCGTCGTCGATCGCAGCCGACAGCGGGTAGTCGACGATGACCTCGGCGAACAGGGCCGACGTCTGGTGCCGCGGGGTGGCCGAGAGGTCGAGCTGGAGCTCGATCCCCTCGCTCCGGTCGTGGAGAGCAGCGAGGGAGCGCAGGACCACGAGCGGCTCGCCCGTGTCGCTGCGCACCTCGTCGTGGAGGTGGTGCGCCTCGTCGTTGACGACCATGAGCCGGCCCCGCTCTGCCAGCCGGTCGATGAGGGTCACAGCGCTCCCCGTCGAGGATGGTCTCGGGCCGAGCAGGCGCTCGACGGGGTTCGTCACCTCGGCGGCCGTGCGCTCGTAGAGCACGTGCACGTTCGAGAGCGCGAGCACCCCGGTCGCGGTCATCGGGGCAGGCTCGTCCCGGATGACGACCTCGAGGTCGAGGTCGCGCCGCCACTCGGGGGGGACGACGGCGTCCTCACGGAAGATCGATCCCGCGTCGAAGTCGCTCCGCAGGCGTTCGAGCACGATCAGGTTGGGGGCCACGAGGAGGAACGTCGACGGGAGGGTCGGGTCCTCGTACAGGTGCGAGAAGTAGGCCCACGTCATGGCGAGTGCCATGACGTTCGTCTTGCCGGATCCCGTCGCCATCTTGACGACGTAGCGGGAGTACGGCAGGTCGAGGGGGGCGGACGGAGGACGGGCGTCGTAGCGGGCGAACAGCTCGGCTGCCGACCGCAGCCCGACGACCTCCTGCAGGTAGATCAAGGTCTCGACGGCCTCACGCTGGCAGAAGTAGAAGGAGAAGGGCACACCGGCATCGGTCTGGTGCTGGTCGAGGAACCAGTGCTCCAGCAACCGCTTCGTCGTCGGCCTGGCCCCGTCGTAGCGGCCGTCCGCTCGCCACGCTCCGACCTCGGTCCGCAGCAGCTCGACGAGCGGGATCGGGCTCGCGGCGCGCTCGACCGGGACCCCGAACGGGTCGCCCACCTACGGCACCCGGACCGAGAGCGCCGTGGTGGTGTCGGCGCCGAAGATGTCGACGACCTTCACGAGCACGGTGTAGGTGCCCTTGGCGTCGTAGGCGTGCTGCGCGCTGAGGTCGAGCCTGGGGGCAGCGCGCGTGCGGAACCCCTGGAACGTGTTCAGGAAGACACCGCCGTCGTGGGCGAAGTCGACCGCCCAGTAGTCGATGTAGTCGGTCCACGTCTTGACCTTGCTCTGCACGGCCTCGGGGACGAGGTCGGGGCTGGCGAGGACGAAGTCCTCGATCGTCACGGTCACCACGCGCCCCTTCACCTCGGCGCTCGCCTTCACGTGGGCGAGCTCGTGGAAGGTGACCTCGCCCGAGAGGACGGCGCGCGCGTCCATGACCTCGCGGGGGATGCGGCGGAGGCGGATCGTCAGCGCCCGCTCCTTCGCCTCGTCCTGCACGATCTCGTGCAGGCCCATCTCCCAGTCCCACCCGAGGACGTCGAGGGCGGTGAACCCGCCCGCAGCCGCGTCCTCGATGGCGAGGGCGACCTCGTCGAACGTGACCGGCGCGTCGACCGCCCCGACGTGCACCGCGGTCGAGCTGATCGAGCCGTGCACGTGCGGGAAGCCCCGCACCAGCTTGGCCCGGTACAGCCCGACGATGAAGTCGAGGTACGCCTCCACCTCGGTGCCGGTCGTCGCCTGCTGCCACACCTGCCGCTCGTACTGGCCGAGGTTGGCCACGACGAAGGGCTTCACGCCCTGGGTCGACAGGAGTCGCTTGCGGGTGGTGTGGATGGCGAAGCGCCCGATGTCGATCGCCACCCAGCGCCGCCCCAGCTGCTCGGCCACCGCCGGCGTCGTACCCGAGCCGGCGAAGCAGTCGAGCACGATCGAGCCGGGGTCCGAAGACGACTCGATGATCCGCCGCAGCAGGGCCTCCGGCTTCTGCGTGTCGTAGCCGAGCAGTTCAGGACTCCAACTGCCGACAGGTTGGACATCGGCCCACACGTCGCTAAGCGGCTGACCCCTGGATTCATCCAGGTAGCGCTTGATGCGGGCAATCCCATTGCGCGTGTAGAAGATGCGGTCCTCAGCGTCGAGTCGCCTCATGGTTTCGACCGGCATCCGCCACTCACGGCTGATCCCTCGCCATTCGTAGACGTAGCCCCCGCCTGCGAGGCCGGACGCGGATGCGTCCCCGGACATGAACCGCCGCCCGTCATCATCTCGATAGCGGTAGTACTGCTCGACGTACCTCTCGTCATAAGCGGTGTATTGCTCATGCCAGATCGGCTTCGGCCCTTTGCTGAAGTACAAGATGCTCTCGTGCACAGATCCAAGCGCCCGCGCATCGGCGTGTGCCGACGTCCGCTTCCAGATGATCTCGGCTCGGAAGTTCTCCTGGCCGAAGACCTCGTCCATGAGCACCCTCGCCAGGTGGCTCACGTTTGGGGCGAGGTGGAGGAAGATCGAGCCCCGGTCAGACAGCAGCTCGCGCAGCAGCAGCAGGCGGGTGTAGAGCATCTGGAGATAGCTCTCGACGCCGCCGCCCCAGGTGTCCCGGTAGGCCTTGTCCTCGATGACGGACTGGATCTTCGTGAGGTTCTCGTCGACGGTGGCGTCGCCGACGGCGATGCGGACCTTGTAGTCCTGGCGGGAGTCGAACGGCGGGTCGATGTAGATCAGGTCGACCTCGCCGGCCAGCTCGTCGGCCAGCGAGGCCAGGACGTGGGCGTTGTCACCCCAGATGAGGCGGTTGCGCCAGCCGCCGTCCTCGCCGGCCATGCCCTCGTCGAGGGTGCCGATGCTGGCCCGGGCGACGCCGATCTCCTCGACCACCTGGAGCGGGAGCGCCAGCCCGCGGACGTCGCTCCGCTTGCCGTCCCAGGTCAGCCGCACGCCGGTCACAGGGCGATCGTACGGCGGGAGCGTGACGGCGCAGTGCCATGCTTCACGCCCGGCGGCGCAGGCGGGTAGCGGGCGTCACACCCGCGGAGGCAGCGCCGCTTCCTCGTCTGCACCGCTCCCTGCGAACCTCAGCGGTGCCCGCGTCGGCGGATGGCGACCACCGCTGCTGCACCGGCTGCGGCGACCGCACCGGCTGCGGCGAGGGCTCCCTTCGGCGCACCACCTCCGCCTGCGGGGTCGCGCGCACCGACCATGGTGGAGGTCGTGGTGGCCGGCACCGTGGGTGCGGGCGCGGTGGTGTCCCGGGGGCCCAGGGGTGTGGCCTCCTGCAGGCGGCTCTCGGCGGGCGTGACCGTCCACGAGGCAGCCACCTCGGCCCCGCCCTCGTCGAGGTCGACGTGCCACCAGTCGCACTGGGCCTCGTCGGAGCGGAGTGCGACGACGAGGAACCCGTGTCGGGTGAGCTCGGCCCAGCGGACCTGGGGGAGCTGACCTCTGATCGTGTCCACGGCGATGGGGGCGAGCGACGGGCTCGGCAGCCCGACGATCTCGGAGAACGGCTGCGAGGTGACGCTCGGCGTCACCCACTCGACCGTCACGGGGACGCCGTCGTCATCGACGACCTCGAACGCCCACGACGAGTGCACGTCACCGGTGAGCACGATCGTGGGGCCCGCGGCACGCACGGCATCGAGCACCCGCGTGCGCTCCGCCGGGTAGCCGTCCCAGGCGTCGGGGTTCACCACCTTGCCCTCGATCGTCAGCCCGAGGGCGCTCGTGGACCTCGCCAGCGCCGCTGGGATCTCGAAGGCGAGCGGCGTGAGCACGACCTGGTTGCCAAGGATCCTCCACGTGGCCGTCGACGTCGTGAGCGCTTCGGCAAGCCAGGCGCGCTGCTCCTTCGAGATCAGATCGCGGTCGGGAGATGCGAGCGCAGCCGCGCCCTCGTCGTCCCCGGTGGAGACCTGCTCGTCACGCCCGTCGTGGCGGGTGTCCAGGAGCATGAGGTCGCCGACGCCGCCGAGGGGGAGCTGCCGCCAGATCCGCTGCGGTCGCTCCGGGTCCGGTCGCCGGACGGGCAGCCACTCCAGCCATGCGCGGATCGCAGCCGCTCGTCGCTCCTCCCATGGCCCGTGCCGGTCCGGGTCGTGTCCGGCGGCGCCCGAGCGCCACGCGTCTCCTGCTACGTCGTGGTCGTCCCAGACGGGCGCCATCGGCACCGCCGCGTGGAGGCGCTGGAGGTCGGGGTCGGAGCGCTGCTGCGCGTGGCGCCGGCGGTAGTCGTCCAACGAGACGGGGGTGTCCGGTGGCTCGTGGCGGCGAGGGCCCCGACCGATGTCGTAGAGGTAGTCGCCGAGGTGCACGACGAGGTCGACGTCGGCGCCGGCGAGGTGGCCGTATGCGGTGAACGCGCCGGCGGCGAAGGAGGAGCACGAGACCACGCCGAGGCGGATCTCGCCGTCGTCGGCGACGGCACGGGCCGTGCGGGTGCGGCCGACGAGGGAGCGGGTGCCGTCCGACAGCTCGAAGACGAAGGAGTACGAGGTCGCGGGGTCGAGCCGGTCGACGTCCACGTGCACGGTGTGGTCGGCGTCGGCGTGCGCCACCGCCTCGCCGGATCGCACGACCTCGCCCATCGCCGAGTCCCGTGCGATCGTCCATCGAAGGGCGACGGGGTCCGCCGTGGTGGTCACCCTGGTCCAGAGCACGACGGACGACGCGGTCGGGTCACCGCTCGCAACGCCGTGGTCGAAGCTCGCACCGCCCGCGGCCCGGGCACCGCGTGCGAAGCGCCGGGTCGTCGCCGCGCCGGTCATCAGGGCGCCTCGGCGGAGGACGTCGCGTCGGCTCAGCACCGTGCCATCGTGCCCGGCCGGCGCTGAAGGCAGGCTCCGGTCGAAGGCGTGGTCAGACCCGCAGGCCCGCGATGCGGTCCAACGTCCGCTCGGCCTCCTCGACGAAGCGGTGGACCAGCTCGGCAGCGGGGACGAGCTCCTCGATGGCTCCCGCACCCTGCCCGCACGGGAAGAACTCTCGCTCCGGGTCGATGCCCTCGGTCTCGGGGCCAGCGCCGAGGTGGAACACGCCCTCCTCCAGGGAGCGGCCCACCTGGGCGGGGAACGGCTGCAGCTCTTCGGGGTGCTCCTCGAAGTGGCGCGTGTAGGGACCGGACACGACCCGGCAGGTCTTGCCGGTGTATGCCTTGGAGACGACCGTGCCGTCCTCGCCGGTGCGCAGCAGCACGTCCTTGTAGCCGGGCACGGCGCGGGCCTCCGGGGTGGCGATGAACCGGGTGCCGACCCAGATGCCGTCCGCCCCGAGGGCGAGGGCGGCGGCGAGCCCACGGCCGTCGACGATCCCGCCCGCGGCGATCACCGGGACCCGGGCACCGACGGCGTCGACGATCTGGGGGACGAGGGGGAAGGTCGCGACCTGGCCGGTGTGGCCGCCGGCCTCGGTGCCCTGGGCGACGACCATGTCGCAGCCTGCCTCGACCGCTGCGATGGCGTGGCGCACCTTGCCGCACATGTTCACCATGATGACGTTGCGCTCGTGGCAGAGATCGACGACCTCCCTGGGCACGCCCAGCCCGGCCACGAAGACGGTGGCGCCGCCAGCGATGACCGCTTCGACGTTGCCCACCATGTCGCCCGGCGAGGCGGTGAGGAGGTCGACGCCGAAGGGCTTGTCGGTCGTCTCCCGGACCGCCTTCATCTCCCTGACCATGATGTCGCGGCTCATCGTGGAGGCGCCCATGCAGCCGAAGCCGCCAGCCTCGGACACCGCGGCCACGAGCGGTGCGTAGGAGACCCCGCCCATGCCGGCGAGCATGACGGGGTGCTCGATCTGGAGGATCTCGGTGAGGCGGGTGCGCATCTGGCTCTCCTGGGCTGCGGTTTGACCGGCCGCACCCTATTCCGGGAGGCGTCTCAGCTCAGAAGCGTGTCGTCCGCCGTGGTGGCCATGCTGTCGACGAGGGTCATGACCTCGTCCAGCTCGAACGGCTTGGTCACGTAGGAGTCGGCGCCGGACTGCCAGCCCTGGAAGACCTCGTCGTCGCTCGCCCGGGCGGACAGCAGCACGACGGGGATGTCGTTCGTCTGGGGAGACGACCGAAGGGCGCGCAGCACCGAGTACCCGTCAGCGAGCGGCATCATCACGTCGAGGATCACCACGTCGGGGTGGACGGAGCGGGCGAGCTCCTTCGCCTCCTCGCCGTCGCCGGCGACGCTCACCTCGTAACCCTCGGCCTCGAGGTTCAGGGTGAGGACGCGGCGTATGGTCGCATCGTCGTCGACGACGAGCACGCGACGCGGGCGCCGGGCCGACGCCTCGAGCAGGTGGGTGGGGTCGACTTCGGTGTTCATGGCGTCTCCGTTGTCGGTCATCTCGTGCCTGTGGTCACGAGTCGGTCGGGAAAGGGCTCAGCGTCGCGCTGGTGAGGCTGTGGTTCAGGCGGTCCGGGGATCGCCGACTGGGTCGGGAGGGTCAGGACGAACTGGGCACCGGGCTGGTCGTCGCCGCGTCCGCACACGATCAGCGAGCCGCCGAGGAGCTCGGCGACGTTGCGGCACAGGTGCAGGCCCAGCCCGGTGCCCCCCTGGCGCCGGGTCGACGACTGGTCGAGCTGCACGAACCGCTCGAAGATTCGCTCCCGCTCGTGCGCAGGGATCCCCGGTCCGCTGTCGGTCACCGTGAACCGGGTCCCCCCGGCGACCTTCGCACAGCGGAGCTCGATGGGGCCGTCGGGCGCGTACTTCACCGCGTTCTCGACCAGGTTGGTCAGCACCCTCTGGAGCTTGTCCTCGTCCGTGCACAGCTCGTTGACGTCGGGGTCGACGACCACGCGCAGGCGCTGCCCACCGGAGGCGGCGCGGAACTGGTCCTCGAGCTCGCGGAGCGTGGCGACCGGGTCGATCGGGTTCGCCTGGTGGTGGGCGGTCCGGTGCTCGGCAGCGGCCACGAGGAGGAGGTCCTCGATGAGCCGTCGGAGCCGGGCACCCTGGGCGAGAGCGGCCTCGAGCAGCTCGTCCGCGTCGTCGGCGGCCAGGCGTGAGCCGAGCCGGCGGATGGTCTGGACCGAGCCGAGCACCGAGGCGAGGGGTGTCCGCAGCTCGTGCGAGACGGCCGCGACGAACTCGGCCTTCTGGCGGTTCAGGTCGATCTGGTGGCGCAGGGCCGCCTCGACCTCGGCGTAGAGGGCGGCGTTGCTCACGGCCAGCGCCGCGGTGCCGGCGAAGGCGGACAGGACCTCGGCGAGGCCGCTCTGGCGCTGCTCCCCACCGTGGGGCGCGACGACGGCGAGGAGCACCTGGCCGCCGGTGGTGGGGTCGGAGGGGGCGACGACGACCTCGCTGTCGCGCGCACAGACCGCTCGGAGCGCCGTTGGGACCTGCTGCCAGGCGAGCTCCACGGTCGAGTCGCCGCTGACCGACCGGAGCTCCTCGACCGCCGTCGCGTCCAGGGCCCGGGACCCGGCATCGTCGACGATCACGCCGGACCAGGAGCCGTCTTCGCCCTTGGCGCAGCAGATCGCCTGCGCGCCGGTGAGGAGCTCCCGAGCCTCGCTGGCGAGGACCGTCACCGCCTCCTCGAGCCGAGACAGTCGAGCCGTCCGTGAGGAAGCCTCGTACAGGCGTTGGAACCGGAGGCGCTCCGCTGAGGCGTCGGTGACGCGCTTCGACTCGAGCACGACCAGGGCGACCACCGGCGCCAGCAGCAGCGGGGCGGCGGCGGATCCGTCAGCGAGTGTGAGCAGCGCCAGCCCGAGTGCTGCGGAGGCGAGCGCGGTGATGCCGGTGGATGCGCTCGTCACGCCCACGACTTGGCGAAACGGGGTGCCCTCGACGATCGTGAGCACCGACGCGACGGAGATCATGCTGACGGTGGCGAAGCAGGCGGCCGCTGCGAAGGCCGCTGCCCACGCCCAGCCCGAGGTCACGTCGGCAGGACCGACCGCGGAGAAGACGGTGATGGCCACCGCCGCTGCGCCGAACGTCTGGGCGACGTTGAACGTGAGCTGCAGCGGCTGCAGCCGGTTCTTCAGGCAGGCGATCAGCTCACCGACGACCGCCGCCGCCACCACGCCGGCCGGTTCCATGTGGAAAGCGGACGCCACGATGACTGCTTCGGTGATCGTGATGGTGTGGGCGTGGCGGCGGAACTCGAGGTGGAGGGGGATGAGGTCGAGCAGCGCGTAGCCGGCGGCGAAGGCCGCCAGGGTGAGGATGGGCGTCGAGAACGCGTCGTCACCGAGCCCGAGCCGCCCGAGCAGCGCGGCGCCCACCACGAGGTGGGCGCACACGAGCTCGAGCACTCGTCGTCTGGTGCGCTCGGCCTTCACGGCCGGCCGATCACGGCGCGGCGGAGGTCTCGGCCTCCGCCATGGTCCAGCGGGCGCCGGTCCAGCGGGCGCCGGTCCAGCGGGCGCCGGTCCAGCGGGC
>JBBDQT010000021.1:0-1528 GCA_040905815.1 Acidimicrobiales bacterium | reverse complement strand
CCGGTCCAGCGGGCACCGGTCCACTCCGCGTCGGTCCAGCGCGCGCCGGTCCAGCGTCCGCCCGTCCAGCGTGCGCCGGTCCAGCGGGCTCCCGTCCAACGAGCGCCGCCCCACTCCGTCTCGGTCCAGCGGGCCCCGGTCCAGCGGGCGCCCTCCCACTGCGCCTCTGTCCAGCGGGCGCCCGTCCAGCGGGCACCCGACCAACCGAACCCGGCGGGGGCACCGCCATCGGCCCGGCCGCGGTCGGCACGTGGCCTCGTGCCCTGTCCGTCCGACAGGTCGGCATCGGTGTCGACGGCTGCCTGGAGGTTGATGGTGCGGGCGCTGCCCGACGTCGCTGCGCTCGTGTCGACGAGCGCGCTCTTGACGTCGCCCGGCCGGGCACCGGTGTGGTGCTCGAGGACGACGGCGGCTGCGCCGGAGGCGAGACCCGCGGCCATCGAGGTGCCGCTGCCGACGAAGTAGGCGTCCTCGTCCCCGTCGGGGATGAGGTTGTGCGGGTTCCCGTGGTCCACGGTCGAGCCCTTCACCCGCAGGGAGATGAGGGACGTGCCCGGGGCGACGAGCTCCGGCTTGGGCGTCCGGCCCTCGGCCGATCCCGACCACTCGGCCACGACATCGTCACCTGGGTGGGCGGTGCCCATGTGGTCGGTGGCGCCGATGGTCAGCGCGCTGGGGCTGGTGCCAGGGCTCGTGACGGTGCCCGGGCCCTCGTTGCCGGCGGCGGAGACGACGACGAGGCCCGAGGCCCACGCTGCCTCCACCGCCTGGACGAGGGGATCGCCTGGCGCTGCCATGGGCGAGAGGGTGCCAAAGGACAGGTTGAGGACCAGGATGCCCGCCGCGTCCTGGTTGACCACCGCCCAACCGATCGCCTGGATGAGCGTGCCGAGGTCCGTGCTGCCGTCTTTTCCGGCGACCTTGATCGAGATGAGCGTCGCGCCCGGTGCCACACCGGTGCGTTCGCCGGCGATCAGGCCGGCGATGAACGTCCCGTGTCCGTACGTGTCCACGAGCGAGCTCCCGTCGTCTCCGGAGAGGTCGATCCCCTCCCGGACGTCATCGAGATCCGGGTGGGTGGCATCGATGCCGGTGTCGACCAGCGCGACACCGACCCCTTTTCCGCCGGTGGACGACCCGTGCCGCCCGGGGTTGAGGGCGAGGACCTGGGCGTTGACGCCTCCCTCCCCCTCGTCGAACTGGGCAGCGGTGGGGTGCACGGGGGCGTTCGGGGTGACGTCGAAGCCGGTGGCGGGCAGGGTCGCAAGCGCGCTGGCGGGGACGTCGGCCGACACCGCGCCGATCACGTCGAGGCGGCGGGAGACAGAGCCGCCCGATGCCAGGACCGCCGCAGCGGCATCGTCGCTCGATGCGCCGTCCACGATGACGTCGATGAGCACCGCTGATGCTGTGCCGGTCGCGGTCGGCATGGCAGCGGTCGCTCCGAGCCCTGCCGGAAGGGCAGCGGTGCCGGCCACCGCAGCAGCCAGCAGCCTCGCCGTCCACGACTTCGTCCACCTCGTACCCA
>JBBDQT010000020.1:7466-12243 GCA_040905815.1 Acidimicrobiales bacterium | reverse complement strand
CTCGAGGGCAGCCTCGAGGTCGACCGCCTGACCGTCGCGGATCACGGTGAGGACGATCACGTCGCCCGGTGATCGGCTCCGCAGGGCGATGACGAGGCCCGCCATCGACCGCACCTGCTGGCCGTCGAGCGCGACGATGACGTCACCTTTGGCGACCTGAGCGTCCGCAGCGGGGCTCCGGCGGACGACATCGGTCACCTCCGCGCCCCCCTTCAGGCCGGCGTCGGCCGCCCGAGCGGCGTCGAGGTCCCTTCCCTCGATGCCGAGCCAGACGTGGACCGCCTTGCCCCCGCTGATGATCTGGGCGCCGACCCGGGTGGCCAGGTCGATCGGCACCGCGAACCCCAGCCCCTCGGCGCCGACCTGGGAGACGGCGATCGCCGTCGTGATGCCGATGACGGTCCCGTTCATGTCGAGCAGCGCGCCGCCCGACGACCCGGGAGCGATCGCCGCGTCCGTCTGGATCATGTCGAGCAGCGGCGGGCCCTCGCGACTGTCGACCTCGCGGCCGAGCGCGCTCACCACGCCGGTCGTCACCGACGAGCCCCCGATGAGGCCGAGTGGCGACCCGATGGCGATGGTGGGCTGGCCCACCGCGAGGTTGGCGGCGGTGCCGATGACCGCGCTCGGGAACGGCGCCGTCCTGGACACCTTCACGACGGCGATGTCGGTGATCCCGTCGGACCCCACCAGCTCGGCGTCGAACGACGAGCCGTCGGACAGCACGACCATGATGCGGTCGGCCTCGTCCACGACGTGGGCGTTCGTGAGCACGTGGCCGTCGTCCCGGAACAGCACGCCCGAGCCGCTCCCGTCCTGGTCGCCCAGGACCTCGATGCGCACCACCGCCGGCCCGGCGTCGGCGGCGATCCGGACGACGGCTTCGTCGCTGTCCTGGCCGGCCCGGCTGCTCGGTGCGAAGGCGGGCGCCACCATCTCCCGCACCACCGTCTCGCGGATCGGTGGCTCGTCCCGGAGCATGCCCGTGCTGGCCACCACGCCGATGGCGAGCACCGCTCCGAGGAGGCCGGCCACCGCGGCCGTCGACCACGACGTGACGACCCTGCCCACGCCCGGTCCCCGCCGGCGCATCGGCTCCCGCAAGCGCATCGGGAGGTCCAGCTCCGACGGGTGGCGCCAGAGGCGGTCGTCGGGCGGCAGCGGCGTGCGGAACCCAGCCTCGTCGAGGCCGTCGTCGTCGCCCTCGCCGTGGGCCCGGTCGTCTGGCTCGTCGCGGTCGGGGTGCTCCACGCCCCGGAGGTTACGACCGGTCCGGCGATCCACGACGTCGGGGTGCGGCGCGGTGCGGGTGCCACCCGTAGGCTGGCGGCGTGCGCGCACCCGGCGAAGAGGCCCCCGGCCAGGAGGCGGACTGGATCGCCCTCACCGCCGCGCCCCTGCCGGTCTCCCGGGCGGCCGAGTGGGTGGTAATGCCCGGTTGCGGCGCCTCGGTGACGTTCAGCGGCACCGTGCGGGACCACGCCGAGGGACGTCCCGGCGTTTCCGCCCTCGAGTACGAGACCCACGCCAGCCAGGCCGAGCCCCGCATGCGCGACATCGTCGACGAGGCCCGGCGTCGGTGGCCGGACCTCGGCCGGGTCGTGGTGCTGCACCGCACCGGGGAGCTCTCGGTGCGCGAGTCGTCGGTGGTCGTGGCGGCCTCCGCCCCTCACCGGGCCGAGGCGTTCGAGGCGGCCCGCTTCCTCATCGACACGTTGAAGGCCACCGTGCCGATCTGGAAGAAGGAGACGTGGGACGGCGGCGAGGACTGGGGGCTGTGCGCCCACGATCTCACCGACGTCGACCAGCTGGCGCCCGGTACGAAGCCGTGACGAGCATCCTGTTCCTCCTCGTCGCCGTGGTGCTCAGCGTGCTCGGGTGCACGTTGTTCCTCTTGCGCCACCGCAAGCCCACCTCGCTCGAGCACGGCATCGACTCGTTCAGCCGCGAGATGCGGGCGCTGTCCCCCGAGCCCGACGCTGCCACCCCCCGCCGTCGCACCAGCCGACCTCCGTCGCCCTCCCAGGGCCCCGGCCAGCACACCGGGTAGGACCCCCATGGCACGCGACCTCGCCATCGACCTCGGCACCGCGAACACCCTCGTCTACGCCCGGGGGCGGGGCATCGTGTTGAACGAGCCGTCGGTGATCGCGCTCAACATCAACACCGGCGACGTGCTCGCGATGGGCCACGAGGCGTGGCAGATGATCGGCCGGACGCCCGGCTACATCCAAGCCGTCCGGCCGCTGCGCCAGGGTGCCATCACCGACTTCGACGTCACCCAGCGCATGATCCGGCTCCTGCTGTCACGGGCGGGGGTGAGCCGGTTCAACCGGCCCCGGGTCCTCATCTGCGTGCCGTCCGCCATCACCGAGGTCGAGCGCCGGGCCGTCACCGAGGCCGCCCGTCGCGCCGGCGCGGCGGACGCCCAGCTCATCGAGCAGCCCGTCGCCGCCGCCATCGGCGCCGGTCTCCCCATCAACGAGCCGCTCGGGAACATGGTCGTCGACGTCGGCGGCGGCACGAGCGAGACGGCGGTGATCAGCCTCGGCGGTGTCGTCGCGCTGCGGGCGATCCGCACCGGCAGCTTCGACATGGACAACGCCATCCAGTCATCGGTCAAGCGGGAGTACGGCATCGCCGTCGGTGAGCGCACGTCGGAGGACATCAAGGTCGCCATCGGCTCGGCCTGGCCGTCGGCCGACGAGGTCAAGGCCGAGGTCCGGGGCCGCGACCTGATGACCGGGCTCCCGAAGACGGTGATCCTCTCCCCCGAGGAGGTGCGCGTCGCCATCGACGAGCAGGTCAGCGCGATCTGCGACTCGGTCGTGTCCTGCCTGGGGCAGGCGCCACCGGAGCTCGCCCAGGACCTCATCCACCAGGGGATCCACCTCGTCGGCGGCGGCGGCATGCTGCGCGGCCTCGACCAGCGCCTCGCCGAGGAGACCGGCATCCCGGTGCACCTCGTCGACGCCCCCCTCGAGTGCGTCGTGATCGGTGCGGGCCGCTGCATCGAGTCGTACGACTCCCTCAAGGTGATGTTCATGGGCGCCCGCGCCTGACCCACCTCAGGCCAGCTGGTCCTCGGCGGCCTGGCGGACCTGCCAGTCCCGGTCCTCGAGGGCGCGGCGGAGCGCGTCTTCGACGGCGGGCCCGTCGAACGGGGCGAGGGCGATGACGGCGCGGCGCCGCACCGTCGCCTTGTCGCCCGTCGCGGCGAGCACGGCGGGCAGGCCGGCGGGGTCCCCGATGGCGCCGAGCGCGGCCACCGCCGCCTCCCGGCACAGTGCGTCCTCGTGGGTGATGGCGATCACGGCGAGCGCCTCCACCGCCCCCTTCTCGGGGGGCACGCGCTCACCGCACGCCCACGCCGCCTGCTCGACCACCGAGGGGTCCTCGTCGTGGAGGAGCGGGAGCAGCGCGACGGCCGGGTGGGCGATGGCCACGTCGAGCGCCCGTCGCCGGACCGTGGGATCGGGATCGGCGAGCCCGGCGGCGACGTCGCCGTCACCGGCCGCTCCCATCCTGGCCAGGGCACCGAGCGCGCTCGCCCGAACCGCCGCGGCCAGGTCGACGAGGAGTGTCCGGGCCGTCGCCTCGTCCCCGTCGTGGCCGGCGACCGCAGCAGCGGCCCGACGCTGTGCGACCGACGTCTCGGCTACGTTCCCGTCGTCGACCACCCCGCCAGTGTGGCGGGAGAGGAAGCCCATGGCCGTACGACCACCCAGCAGACGCGAGCTCCAGGCTGCGGCGACCCGCGAGCAGCTCTTGGCGGCCGCGCGCGACGTCTTCGTGGCAAAGGGCTACGCCGGGACGACGGTGGGCGCCATCACCGCGGCCGCCAACACCGCTCACGGCACCTTCTACCTCTACTTCCGCAACAAGGAGGACGCCTTCTCGAACGTCATGGACGCCGTGACCGCCGAGCTGTACGAGGAGGCGGGTGCCCACTGGGCGAAGGGAGACGCCTACGCCTCGATCGAGAGGTCGATCAGTGGGTTCTTGACGGTGTTCGTGGCCCATCGCGGCCTGTGGCGGTGCCTCCTCGAGGGCAGCTTCTCCAACCCCGACATCGAGGCGATGTGGCTCGAGATCCGGGAGCGGTTCATCGCCCGCATCGAGCGGAACCTCCGCCAGCTCGCCGCCGGCGGCGAGATCCGGCCGTTGCACCCGGCGCTCACCGCCAACGCCCTCGGCGCGATGGTCGAGTGGGCGGCGACCACCCAGTTCGTCCTCGGGGCACCGTCGACCGCCGGGGAGTCGTTCGACGACTGCGTCCGGACCCTCACCGACCTCTGGTACCACGCCGTGCACCTCGATCCTCAAGGACCGGGCGCCGTCCGCCGATGAACGGGCGAGCCCGCCCGGGCTCGGATGTCGTCCCGGACCGCGTGAGCGCGGGCGCCGGAGAGGAGTCGAAGCTCGTGTCGCACATGGTGATCTTCCGCAGCAGCGAGGGGAAGGCCGGCTACCACCAGGCCGACGCCCTCGAGGATGCCGTCCGCTTCGTCGAGCGGCTCCGCAACAGCGAGAACGTGGAGCAGGCCCGCATCTTCCGGCTGGAGGAGGTGTCGTTCGAGTACCGCCCCTACTTCCGGGTCGAGGTCGGCGGGACCGCTCCCGCCGTGGTGCCCGAGCACGCGCCCGAGCACGCGCCCGACCCGGACCACGTCGTCGAGCCGGTGGTCGCCGACGACGGCTTCCAGCTTCCCGAGCCCGTGGAGGGTGACGAGGTCGGCGCCGGCGCCCGTCGCGGCCTCTTCAGCCGCTGACCTGA
>JBBDQT010000020.1:0-7366 GCA_040905815.1 Acidimicrobiales bacterium | reverse complement strand
AGGGTGACGAGGTCGGCGCCGGCGCCCGTCGCGGCCTCTTCAGCCGCTGACCTGATCCCTCAGGTGCCGACGGCGGCCCGCACGCCGACCGCCACGAGCGCACCGAAGCCGGCCAGAGCCAGGGCGAGGACTGTCCCGAGCAGGACCAGGAGGAAGACGAGCGCCACCGCGCCGCGCATGCGGCGCAGCGCCCGGCGTGCAGGGCTCTGACGGGCGGCGTTCGGCGAGCCTGCGGACGACTCCCACACCAGGCCCGTCCGCCCGACGTCGGGGCGGGGCCGGGGTCGCTCCTGCAGGGCAGCCGCCGGCCTGACGGTCGTCGGCTGGGCCTCGGTCGCCGGTGTCCTCACCGGCACGGTCGCTGTTGCGGTCCCGAAGCTGGTGGCCGCGCCCGGGACCGGCGCTTCGTCTCCGCCCGGCGCCGCGGGACGGCGCGCCGCGGGACGGCGCGCCGCCGGCCGTGGTGGGGCAGCGCTCCCTCCCGTGGGCACCAGGTAGGTGGACACCCTGCTCGAGAGGGCCTGGAGGCGGTGCCTGCGGTGGTGTCGCGTTCGGTGCGTGGCAGGCTGATCGATGGCGCCGTCCATCGTCACCATCAAGATGGCGGCCATGGCGCCCCCCACGACCACGAGGCAGACCAAGAAGGTGACCACGGTGACGCCGATCGTAACGCCGCCGGAGGAGCCGGTCCGCCGTCCCGGTGGTGCGCGGCGCTGGTGGTACCTCCTCTTCGTCTGCGGGGTGGTGGTGCTCGGCGGCATCGCCTCGTCGATCGTGGAGGTGCCGTACTACGCCATCTCGCCCGGCCGCCCGGTGAGCACGACCCCCCTCGTGGTGGTCGTCGATGGTCCGAGCTTCGAGCCCGACGGCGAGATCTTCCTCACCACCGTCTCGCTGCGCCGCACGACGCTGCTCGAGGCGGTGACGGGATGGCTCGACCCGACGGTGGACGTGGTGAAGCAGGAGGTGATCCTGCCGCCCGGCACGCCGCCGAGCCGGTTGCGGGAGACGAACCTCGAGGCCATGGACGGCTCGAAGCAGGCCGCGCTCGGCGTCGCCTACGAAGCGCTCGGCTTCGACGCGATCCAGGGCACGGGCGCCACCGTCGCCGGCGTGCTCGAGGGCTCGCCGGTCGACGGCCTCCTCGAGACGGGAGACACGATCGTGGCGGTCGACGATGTGCTGATCGAGCTGAGCTTCGAGGTGAGCGAGGCGCTCACGGAGCGGGTCCCGGGTGACACCGCGCGCCTCGGCGTCGAGGGTGCCGACGGGGCGCGGCGCGACATCGAGGTCACGCTCGGTACGAACCCCGACGTGCCCGGCCGGCCGTTCCTCGGCGTGCTGCTCCAGACGCGGGACTTCCGGTTGGAGTTCCCCTACGACGTCAATATCGACTCCGACGAGATCGGCGGCCCGTCGGCCGGCCTCGCGTTCACGCTGGAGGTGCTCGACCGGCTCACCGAGGGCGACCTCACCGGCGGGCTCACGATCGCTGCGACCGGTGAGATGGGGCTCGACGGGCGGATCGGCTCGATCGGCGGCGCCGCCCAGAAGGCGGTGGCGGTGGAGCGGGCCGGCATCGCGCTCTTCCTCGTGCCCACCGCGAACCTCGAGCAGGCCCGGCGAGAGGCGACGGACGGGCTGCGGATCGAGCCGGTCGACACCCTGGAGGACGCACTCCGCGTCCTCGAGGAGGTCGGTGGCGATCCGTTGCGAGGCGCCGGCGACGATCAGGTGGCAGCCTGAGGAGCACTCGAGGTCAGGCGCAGCCCGATCCGGCCGATAGGGGATGGTGCCGGTGCGGGATGGGTGGACGGAGGAGCAGGAGGTGAGCTGGTGAGCGCAGGTGCGACGCAGCTCGCCTTCGCCGCGGAGTTCACCCTGTTCCTCGCCGCGCTCGCAGGGTTCGCGGTCGTCGCCATCCGCACGGACCTCGTCGCCGCCGATCAGTGGTCGCGCGCCGCGCTCAGCGCCGGGTTCATCGGCCTCGCCGCCGCGGCGTTCCTCCACGGATCGCTGCTCTCCGAGGAGGGATCGGCTGCGGTCGTCGTCCCCCGCGTCGTCGGCCTCGCGCTCCTCCTCCTCGGGTCGCTCGGCGCCCGGGAGGACCCCGGCGCCCGCAACTGGCTGTGGGCGGGCGCCGCCCTCCTCAGCGTGGCGGAGCTCGCGGTGATCGCGGGCGGAGAGGGCAACCACGGGGTGATCGGCGCGGCCCGGGTGCTCGGTGCCGCCGCGATCGGTGGGGCACTCGTGGGCGCCACCCGCCGATCCATCCCCGCCCGGGTCGCCGCCAGCGCCGCGGGCACGGTGCTCGTGGTGGTGCTCGCCGTCTCGGTGACCCTGTCAGCGGTCGTGGTGGACAACGTCCAGGAGGAGGCGCTCGCCCGGGTGAACACCCGTGCCGAGGCGGAGGCCGGCTTCGTCGGTCTGGCCCAGACCCTCGCGAGCGGCAACGCCAACGTCGCGGCTCTCGCCCTCAGCGGGAGCCAGGACGAGAGGGTGACCGGCCCGCTCGTCACGCTGGCCACCGATCCGGCGTCACCGGAGGGCGTCGCGGCGGCGGCGAGCGTGCAGTCCACCCTGGAGAGGCTGGCGACCCTCCTCGGCGCTGACCAGCGCCTGGCGTTCGTCCCCGTCGGCGGCGAGGTCGTGGTGGACCCGGGAGCGGCCGACCAGCAGAACCTCCAGGTCGAGATCAGCAGGACGCCCCTCGTGCTGGCGGCCCTCGAGCAGCGGCGCCAGGAGGTCGCCCCGGCGGTCGTCGGGGGCGAGGCGGTCGCTGCGGCGGTTGCGCCTGTCTCCCTCTCGCTGCCCCGGCCGCTGTTCGTCGGGGTCGTCTACGCCTCGGAGCCGCTCGACGACGCCTACCTCGAGGCCCGCAGCAGCCTCGACGAGGACGTCGCCCTCGCGCTCGCCGACGGGTTCCGGATCTACAGCCGTTCCCCCGGCTTCAGGGGTGACGACGCGGTGCTGGACCTCGCCGGCGACGTCCTCGACGGCACGGCCGGCTCCGGGCGGTCCGTCGAAGACCGTTTCTTGTCTGGCGCACCGGTGCTCGCCGGGGAGCGCCCCGTGCTCGCCCTGGTCACCAGCGCCCCGACGAGCCTCGTGGACGACACGCGGGAGTCGCTGTTCCGCACGCTGTTCCTCGTCGCCCTCGGAGCGGCGCTCCTGGCGATCCTGCTGGCGGCGCTCGTGGGGGAGCGCATCGGTGGCGCCCTCCGCCGTCTCACGGTCACCGCGGGCGAGATCCGGGCCGGGAACCTCTCGGCGGAGGCCGGCCTCGAGCGAGACGACGAGCTCGGCGTGCTCGGCACCGCGTTCGACCAGATGTCCGGGTCGTTGCGGTCGATGACCGCCGACCTGCGGGCCGCGGCGGCGGACGAGGCACGCCTGCGCGGCCGGCTCGAGGCGGTGGTCGCCGGCATGGGCGAGGCGCTCATGGCCGTCGACGGCGCGGGCCGGGTGACCGACTTCAACGCGGCCGCCGAAGAGCTGTTCGAGGTCGCGGCCCCCGCCATCCGGGGCGAGGAGGTCGGCTCGCTCGCCATCGTCGGCCCCAAGGGTGAGGACCTCACTGATCGACTGCGCACGCCCCGCCTGGAGCCGTGGACGACGACCGCCACGATCGTCCAGCAGGACGGCACGGAGGTCCCGGTCGCCGCGTCTGGTGGTGCGGTGCGGGGGCCGGAGGGCGAGGTCGCCGGTGGCGTGGTGGTGCTGCGCGACATGCGCAGGGAGAGGGCCGTCGAGCGGATGCGGACTGAGTTCCTGTCCAACATCAGCCACGAGCTGAAGACGCCGCTCACCCCGATCAAGGGCTACGCCGGCATCATGGTGCACCGGAAGCTCACCGTGCCCCAGGCCCGCCGCTTCGCCGAGGACATCCTGGTCGGCGCCGCCCAGCTGGAGCGGGTCATCGGTCAGCTCGTGAACTTCGCGACCGTCGCCTCCGGGCAGGTCGAGCTGCGGACGGAGCCGATCCCTGTCCGATCCATCCTCGAGGAGGTCGAGAAGCGCTGGGCAGCGCGGCTCCCGGAGACCCATTCGGTCACGGTCAAGGTGGCCAGGGGGACCCCGTCCGTCCTCGCCGACCGGCGCTACCTGCACCTCGCGCTCGACGAGCTCGTCGACAACGCCCGGAAGTACACGCCCGAGGGCGGAGCGATCGACCTCCGGGCACGACCGAGCGCGGACGGCGAGCATGTGGAGCTGATGGTGGCCGACCGGGGGGTGGGCATCGAAGCCGGTGCGATGGGAGCGATCTTCGGCCAGTTCGAACAGGGTGACGGCTCGACGACACGCGCGTTCGGCGGCCTCGGCCTCGGTCTCCCCTTCGTCCAGCACATCATCGACGCGCACGGGGGTACGCTCGCGGTGACATCTGAGCCAGGACGCGGCACTCTTGTGACTGTGACCATCCCATCGGAGGCGACCACTGGCGGTGCTTCGGTGCCGCGCAGGGTGAGGGCCGCGACGTCGCGCCCCCGGTCGCGCCGGTCCACAGACGAGCGACAGCCGTGAACCGCCCGCGCACCGTCGTGGCGGGCCTCATCGCGGCGGTTTCGCTCGTGGCGGTGTCGGCGCTCGTCTTCGGCGTGAACACAGGTGACGGTCAGCCTCCGGCGGGTGCCCTGCAGCTGGCGGGCCGGGCCGTGCTCCTGGTCGACGACGAGCCACGTCGGACGCTCGAGACCGGTCGCCACCAGCTCTCGACCGGTGACCGGGTGCAGCTGGTGGAGGGGTTCGGCGTGCTGGCGCTCGGCGGTGGCGCCTCGCTCGAGCTGCGGGAGGGCCGTGGCGTCGCCGCCGACTCCGAGGCGGAGGTAGGCGAACCTGCGGTCCTGCGTGCCGGTGACGCCCTGCTCCGGGCGCCGACCGCGGCGAGGGTCGTCATCGCCGGCACCGAGGTCGGCCTCGCAGGCGGTGCTGCGAGGCTCGCCCGCACGAGCGGCGCGTCGGTCGGCGTCTACGAGGGCCTCGTCGGCCTCAGCTCGGGCGGGCGGACGCTGCCGGGCGGGGTGCCGGCGCTCCGGCAGGTCACGGTCGCGACGCTCGGAGCCGTGCCCGCTCGCGCCGAGCCGCTCGACTACGACCCCGACGCCCCCGACCCGTGGGACCGGCGGTACATCGGCCGCGCCATCGAGCTCGGCGAGGCGCTCGAGGCCCGTTCGGTCGGCTTCACCGCGTCGCTCGCGGACGGCGAGGGGATCGACGCCGACTTCCTTGCCGACGCTCTGCCCTCCCTCGCCGCGGAGCCTGCCTTCGCGGACAACCTGATCGACGACGGGCGGGCTGCGGGCGATCTCCTCGTGGGTGCGGCCATCGCCGTGGCCGGTGACGAAGGGGGCTTCCGGGAGCGGTGGCGGTCGACCTTCGCCTTCCGGGGCGACGGCGCTCGGTGGGGGATCGTGGCGCTCGACCAGGGCGTGCTCGACCTCTCGCTGCTCGACACCGTCGACGCTGCCATCGGCGGGGCCCCGCTCCTGTTCGGCCCGGAGGCGCTCGCGCTCGCCGGGCTTCCCGCTGGCGGCGCTCTCCGGACCGGACCTGCGGTCGGCGGTGGCGACCCCGGCTCCCCGGTGCCGCCGCCTTCGCCGCCACCGCCTTCGCCGCCACCGCCGGAGCCGCCGCCGGAGCCACCAGGCCCGCTCGACCCGGTCACCGATCCCCTGCCTCCTCCGGTTGCCGACCCCCTGGATCCGATCCTCGAGCCGCTCGAGCCGGCGCTCGAGCCCCTGGCGCCGATCCTGCAGCCGCTGGAGCCGGTGATCGATCCCCTCGCGGAGCTGCTCGGCGACATCCTCGGCGCCGACGAGGACGGCGTCGCCGAGGCCGACGACGAAGGGGCCACGTCCCTGGTCCCCTGAACCCCTGGCCTTTTGGGCCGTCCGGGGTGATCCCCCGCCCACCCGGGTCGTCGCCGTACGATCGGACCATGCCCGAGTCGCGTGTGTTCGGCGCCGACGAGGTGGCGCGCAAGGAGTTCCCGACCAGCTTCCGCGGGTTCGACCAGCACGCGGTGCGGGCATTCCTCGGCCGCCTCGCCGCTGAGCTGGCCGCCCTGCAGACGAGGGAGCGGTCTCTCGAGGAGCGGCTGACTGCTGCTGAGGCGCGCGCCGTCCCGACCGAGATCGGCGAGACCGAGCTCGAGAACGCGCTCGGGGTGGAGGCCGCCAAGGTGCTCCACGCCGCACGTGAGGCTGCGGCAGAGATCCGCAGCCGGTCCGAGGAGCAGGTCGCCCGGCTGCTCCGTGATGCGAGCGACGAAGCCGGCCGGCTGCGCGAGGAGGCGGGGTCGGTCCTCGCCGCCCGCACCGCCGAGGCCGAGCGTGCCGCCGCCACGATCCTCGAGGAGGCCACGCGCGGCGCCGCCGAACGGCGCGCCGAGGCCGCCGCCGCCGCCGAGGCGACGATCGAGTCGGCCAAGGAGGAGGGCCGCCGGATGGTCGGTGAGGCCCACGCCGTGCGCGAGCGGATCCTGAAGGACCTCGCCCGCCGGCGTCGCACCGGCCATCAGCAGCTCGAGCAGCTGCGCGCCGGCCGTGACCGCCTGCTCCAGGCGTGCCGGGACGTGCGAGCCGCCCTCGACACCGCGGTGGGCGAGCTGGTCGTGTCGGAGCCCGAGGCGAGAGCGGCGGCAGAGACCGCCGCCCTGCGGGTGGTGGACGAGCCGGAGATGTCGCTCGAGGAGCTCGACGCCGAGGTGGTCGCCGCCGTCCACGCCGGCCTCGTGGGGGCCCGCGGCCGCGCCGGCGCCGGCGAGCAACCGGGTGAAGGCGGCGGTCCCACCGAGGACGAGCACGAGCCGACCCCCGAAGCGGCCTCCGTACCGGGTCCCGAGCCGGTCGCGGAGGGGGTCCGGGGCGAACCGCAGCCGCCGGCGACCGAGAGCCCGGCGGACCCGACGTTCGCCGAGATCGTCGCCGCCCAGGCGAACCGTCCCCAGGAGTGGGCCGCGCCCGCGCAGGAGCACAGGGCGTCGCCCCTCCGTCGCCGGAAGAAGCGTGGAGCCCCTGCCTCGGTGAGCGTCGTCGACGACCGTGACCAGTCCGAGGGCGTCCGCCTCATCCCCAACGAGCCAGCCTCCACGCCGGCTTCGGAGCCAGAGGACGCAGCCGTGGCGTCCCGAGCCGGCCCGTCGGAGGGGACCGAGGCGGTCGACGACGACGACCAGGAGCGCCCGAGCCTCACGCTGGTCGCACCGGAGCGCGCCGAGGAGCTCTCCCCGTCCCGCCCGGGTGCCGGCGAGCCGGCCGCCGGCACCGACGAGCCGGCGACAGCGGGAGAGGGGCACGGGGCACCGGTAGACGTGGCGGACCAGCCGGCGGTGGAGCCGGAGAGGCCCGGGCTCGACGAGCAGCCG
>JBBDQT010000019.1:0-12349 GCA_040905815.1 Acidimicrobiales bacterium | reverse complement strand
GCCACCGCAGCAGCCAGCAGCCTCGCCGTCCACGACTTCGTCCACCTCGTACCCATGGGCACCTCCACTCGAGTGATTGCGAGTCCCTCGTCTCCTCACGCTCCGTGGTTGAGCAGAATCTTTCCAACAGCTCTTCAACGGGTGGACAAGTCGGAGCGGGAGCCGCGAACCGATCCATGAGAGTGAACGTCGGCACCCCGGAGCAGCCGTGAGACCTTCCTCATCGAGTACCGCTGAACGATGCATCGGGCGGGGCGACGCTCGACCAGGCGCCGTCGCCGGCCAGCGCGTGCTGCGACCACCGGCCAGGAGTCGCGAGGTAGGCGCGGGGGTGGTCCTCGAAGAGCCAACGACCGAAGCTGCGTCTCGTCCAGCCCGACGCTCCGGCCACACCCAACGCACCTCGCACACCCTTGCGGTGCCGGACCGCCCTGATCAGCAGCTGCGACATCCTGGCGTCGGGGACGAGCTCCCTCGCCACCGCGGCCTCGTATCTCGAAGCCGCCGCGGCGGGACGGAGACCGCCGGCGGCGACGATGGCGTCGGCGGCGAGACGTCCTGTGAGCAGCGCCTGGCCGATGCCCTCACCGGTCAGCGGATCGGACGCTGCGGCTGCGTCGCCGACGAACAGCGCACGGCCACCGGCGGCGGTGAGGGCGGCGCGCTCGATGTGGGCGGGGATCGGCCACGCCTTGTGCGGGCCCTCCGGTACGGCATCGGGCCCGAGGACCTCCCGCACGTGGGAGCGGTCCAGCAGCTCGGGCCAGCACCTGCCCATCTCCTGGGTCGTCATCCGCCCGCCCCGCTGGATCCCGAAGCCGACGTTGGCGCCACCGCCCGCAACGGGGAACGACCACGCGTACCCCGGGAGGAGGTCCGCTTCGAACCACACGAAGAGCTCCCGGGACGCCCGTGGGCCGACACCCGTGAAGTACTGGCGGAACGCGTGCCACTCGCCGAGGTCCCGCCTCGCCGGATCGACGCCCAGGTGCTTCCGGAGCGGTGACCACATGCCGTCGGCGCCCACGGCGTAGCGGGCGACCACCTGTTCCGTGCCGTCCACCTCGAGCTCGACGCGATCCGGCCGGCTCGTCGCACCTGTGACCGCCGCGCCCTCGAGCACGGTGGCCCCGGCCTCACGAGCGAGGTCGACGAGCGCGGCGTCGAGCTCCTCGCGCCGGGCGACCGCGGCGTACTGGCCACGTCCACGTGGCAGGGGGAAGGTCACCTCCCGACCGGCCGGACCTCGCACGACGACGTCGTCGACGACCTGCCAGGACGGGATGGTCGAAGGGTCAAGTCCGATGCCCTCGAGCAGCCGGAGGGCGCCGGTGGTGAGGCCGTCCCCACAGCACTTGTCGCGCGGGAACCGGGCCTTGTCCACGACCACCACGTCCCGTCCGGCCCGGGCGAGGGCGATTGCTGTGGCGACCCCCGCGGGGCCTGCCCCGACCACAGCGACGTCAGCGGTGTGCACGGGGGTGGAGCCTACGGCCGCTCCCGCTGCGCCCAGGGGGGACCACGTGACGCCACGTCGCGACCGCGACATCCTTGGGAGATGGACGAGCTGGTCACCGAGCACCCGGGGGCGTCGGCAGACGTGCACGTCGACCGGGGTGCACCGATCGAGCGGATCCCCCTCGACGAGACGTCCTGGGTCGACGTCGGCCGGAGTTGGCTCGCCGGTGCCGACGAGCTCTTCGAGGCGCTCCACGACGGTGTGGCGTGGCGGGCGAGCCGCCTCTTCCGCTACGACCACTGGGTCGAGGAGCGACGCCTCGGTGCGTCGTGGCGGTCGGGGACGCCGCTCCCGCACCCGGCGCTGGCCGAGGCCCACCGGACCCTCCAGCACCGCTACCGCGCGACCTTCAACGGCTTCTCGATGCTCCACTACCGCGACGGCCGGGACGGCCAGGCGTTCCATCGGGACACCGACCTGCGGTGGTTGGACGAGACGGTCATCGCCGTGCTCTCGCTCGGTGTGAGGCGACCGTGGCTGCTGCGGCCCCGTACGGGCCGTCACGACCTGAGCGAGACCAGGGGAGCGGTCTGTGACCTCGCCCCCGGCCCCGGTGACCTGCTCGTGATGGGCGGCCGCTGCCAGGCCGACTGGGAGCACAGCGTCGCGTACCAGCCCGGGCGTCACCTCGCCCCCCGGATCTCGATCCAGTGGCGGTGGACCGCTCGCCGGGGCAAGCCGTTCGTCGGCGCCTCCTACCGCGCCCCCCGCTTCTACGGCCGCGGCGGCTGACACGGGCCACGATGCCGCACCGGCGGGGTCGCCGCCGGGGGATCAGCAGTCCACGCCCTCCTCGGGGCGGTACGTGGCGTAGACGTGGTCGACCTCGGTGTGACCGTCGACGTAGGTCCTGGTCCGCTCCGTCGTGACCCTCGTGCACTGGCCCGCGCTGCGCTTGGACTGGCCTGTCTGCTCGCCGGGGGCGTACGACGTCGAGTACAGCGTCACGGTGACGCTGGATTCCGTGTACGTCGCCCAGATGAGCACGCCGTAGGGCGTGTTGTTCTCGAGGACGAGGTCGGGTTGGGGGAACGACAGCGTCGCCTCCCGCCCGTACGGGTACCGGCTGATGTAGATCGAGTGCGACTGGTAGGCCTCGAAGTCGAGACCGCCGAAGAAGGCGGCGTTGAACAGGGTCGTCGCGTACTGCGAGATGCCGCCGCCGACGCTCTCCTCGAAGACGCCGTTCTGGATCACGCCGCCGGTCGTGAAACCCTTCTCGACGGTGCGCTTGCCGACGTGGCCGTTCACCGAGAACGTGGTGGCGGGCTCCATCACGACGCCACGGGTGAGGTCCGAGATGCGGTGGATGTTCTTCACCCTGGTCTGGCCAGCCTTGAAGTTCGTCGTGAACGAGCCGATGGGCTCCCTGATGCCGAGGGCCTCGGCGTCGGCGACCGACCGTCTCGGCGCCGCCTCGGTCAGCGGCAGCACGACAGGGCCGACTGGTCGCGCCTGCACCGCGAGGGCCACCCGTCCGGCGGCCTCGGGCGCGCAGCACCGGGTGCCCGTCGCCCCTGGCACGATCACCACGACGTCTCCCTCGACACGGAACGTGGCGTCTCTCGGCGGCTCACCGACGTCGTCCAGCAGCATCTCGAGGTCGGCGGAGATGGCCTCGCGGTCGATGTCGAGCTGGAGGCCGTCGGCGACGGGCACCGCCTCCAGCCACGTCCGCAACGTCTCGCTCGGGATCTCGGCTCCGGTGTCCCCGGCCTGCACGGCGAGGGGCTCGTCGGTGAGGGTCTGGCCCCGCTCGACGAGGCGCTTCGCGTCGGCCTCGGAGAACCGGGGAGGCACCGTGCCGGCCTCGGTCTCGACCACGATCGGCAGGTCGCCGTCGCTTCCCTCCTCGACGATGCGCTCGGCGAGGTCCTCGGAGTCGAGGCCCCGTCCGTCGACGCCGGGGACGACGACGAGCTTCCCGTCCTTGGTGCCGATGCCGGGCTCCGTCGGCGCCGTGCGCTCGGTCGGGTCCCGGTCGGCAACCACCGGGTCGAGCAGCGTGCGGTCGACCACCACCCGCACCTCCGATGAACGGCCGCCGGTGAGCGACCGGAGCCAGCCGGTGAACCGCGTGGCGACCGAGCCCTCCCGGCCCACGTCGAGCACCTCCTGGCGGGTCGCCGCCAGGTCGAGGGCGAGGCCGATCTCGCTGCCGATGGCGGTCAGGTCCCCGTCGGGTGTCTCGACCTCGACCGTGGCCCTCGGGTAGTCATCGGCCAGCGCGGCGAGGACCTCGTCGAGCTCGCCGCCGACGAGCCCGCCGACGGGACGTCCGGCCACCTCGACCCCCCGGAGCACCTCGTCGCCGCCGGCTCGCGAGTCGAGGGCCCACGCTCCCAGGGCGGCGAGCAGCAGGACGATCGGGACGAGGAGGACGACGAGGACCGTCCATCCCGCCCTCTCCGCCGTCGACCGGCGGTGGCGCTTCGCGCTCAGCGGACCGGCGCGGCGCTGCTCGGGACCGTGCCGTGCGCTCCCGCGCGGGGGACGGCGTCGCAGGGCAGGTGGTCGGGGGGCCGCCGGAACGTCATCACCCCGAAGCCTGCCAGAAAGGCTGGTCGGAGGGCACTTCAGCCCGTTGTGCTCCCGGGATCAGCCGCCGCTCTGCACCTCGGGGTTCTCGGAGACCACGTCGGGGTTGGGCTCGGGTGGCTGGTCGGCGCCCTCGGCCCCGGCCACGAGGGCCGGGTCGGCGGAGGGCTCACCCTGGGCCATGCGCCGGGCCTTGTCCTCCAGGTCGATCTGGGCCTCGCCACCCACGTCGCCGGTCTGGCTGTCGTCGTCGTAGGCGGGGTCGCCAGGTCCCGACGCGCCCGTCCCCGTGTTGTCGTTGACGCTGTCCCCGCGGTCCGGCGACGTCGCTTTGGCACTGGACTCGTGGCTTTCCATGCCGCCGACCTGCCCTTCGTCTCGGCCCGGGAAACGGGTGCCCGGGCGTTCAAGCCCCGACGAGCGTCAGCTCGGGGGCCCGGCGCTGCTCGCCCGGCCCCCGGACGGGACTCAGCGCCGGCGACGGGAGCGGCCGGGGCGGCCCGATCCGCTGAGGCGCTTCTTGATGGTCTCCCGTCGCTCGAGCAGCTGCGCGTAGGTGAGACCCTCGTGGTCGGCGTCGAGACCGAAGCTGGCCTTGACACCCGTGAGGTCGACTTCGAAGCCCGTCGGCTCGACGCCCATCTCTCTCGCCAGGCGCTCGCCGTGGTGGACCGTGAAGTACGTGGCGATCTCCGCGATCTCACGGAACAGGTCGAGGTTCGGAGCGAGCGAGGCGATGGCGCCGTCCAGGAACACCATGTTCTTGACGAAGAGCATGAGCTCCTTGGGCATGCTCGCCCCGTAGCCGAGGAGGGCCTTGACGATCGCCCGCAGCTCAGAGACGAGCTCCTCGCCGCTCAGCGTCGTCGGGTCGACCGGCGGGCGGTCGAGCTTGAGATCCCGGATGACGGCGCTGAGGTCGGTGTCGGCCGGCAGCGCGCCGAGATCGACGAGCGCTGCGAGCTGGCCGCGGACGTCGTTCGTGATGCTTCCCATGAGGAGGCGGAGGAAGGCGAGGCGCTTCACCTCGCTGAGGCGGCCGGTGATCCCGTAGTCGAGCAGCGCCGTGCGACCGTCGGGTTGGATGAGGAGGTTTCCGCCGTGGAGGTCCCCGTGGAAGATCCCGTGGACCATGGCGCCTTCGAGGAAGCCGATCATCCCGGTGCGCACCACCGTCTCCGTGTCGACCGCGGCGTCGCGCATGCCGGCGACGTCGTCGAACCCGAACCCGCTCAAGCGCTCCATGACCAGGACTCGCCGGGTCACGAGCGACGGGTGGGGGCGGGGCACGACGAAGTGGCGCTGGCCGAGCTCGGCGAGCACGCGGGCGACGTCGAGCATGTTCTCCGCCTCGAGGCGGAAGTCGAGCTCCTCGGTGATGGTGTCGGCGAAGAGCTCCACGAGGGCCGGCGGGTTGGCGAGCGCCGCGACCGGGATGCGACCGACGAGCGCGGGGGCGAGCCACGACATCACCCGCAGGTCGGCGCGCACGAGCGTCGCCACCGACGGCCGTTGCACCTTCACCACCACGGCTTCGCCGGTGCGCAGGGTGGCGGCATGCACCTGGGCGATGGAGGCGGCCGCCAGGGGCACCTGCTCGAAGGTGGCGAACACCTCGGCGACCGGCCGCCCGAGCTCCTCGGCGACGACCCGCTCCACCACCTCCCAGGGCTCCGCCGGGACCCGGTCTCGACAGAGCTTGAACTCCCGCACGAGCTCCTCGGGGAAGAGCCCCTCGCCGGAGGAGATGATCTGACCGAGCTTGATGTAGGTGGGCCCGAGCGTCTCGGCGGATCGGCGCAGGCGGCGGGAGAGCCCGCTGCGGGAGACGGACCCGCCGGTGCGCCGATCGGTGGCGCCCCACGCGACGAGGGGCACGCCGAGGTGGCGCACCGTCGTGACCAGCCGGCGGATCGGCGGGAACCGGCGCCGGCGCGTCAGCTCGGGCACCTCGGCACGGGTGCGGGCCCGGACGCGGTCCAGACCGGTGCGCCAGGTGATCGCGCCGAGGTCGACCAGCCACGGCGGCGTGTCGCTGAACGTGCCGAGCTCGAGGTCGCCGGGCGTCGTGGCGGTCACCGGCACAACCCTACGGTCGGGCTCGTTCGATCTGGGGGCGCTCAGCAGCCGCCGCCGGGGGACGGGCGATCGGGGATCGAGGGGTCGACGACCTCGATGTGGACGTGGGGCCACGCCGGTGGGGTGCTCCGCTCGTCCACCTGGGATTCGAAGGGCAGGCGGGTGGGACGGTCGGCGAGGACCGTCTCCCCGGCGACGACCCGGTCACCGGCCCGGACCCTGACGCCGTCTATGTGGAGGATCTTGACCTCCCAGCCGGGGCGGGCGTCGGGCTCGATGACGGCGTAGTCGTCCGAGTAGTCGCAGTAGAGGACGTAGGTGCCGGCTCGGCGCACCTGCCCGGTCACCGGTGCCCGCACCTCGATGTCGGGATCAGAGACGATGTCAGCGGCGGTGCGTGCCCCCGTGCCCCGCTCCCTCGACTCGAGGACCAGAGGGTTGGCGGCGGTGGGCAGCGGCTGCATCTCGCGGGCGCCGTCGTGGTTCGACTCGTGGAACCCGACGGCCTCCACGCGGGTCGAGGGGTGGTGGAGCACCACGCTCTCCACCGCGGCAAAGGGGGTCCATGCCTGCTCGTGCACCGGTCGCACCGGTGGCGGCGGAGGCGGCGGCGCAGCGCTCGTCGGTGGCGCGACCACCGGCACCTCCGTGGTCGCGGTGGGGACGGTCGTCGCCGGCTCGGTCACGGCGACCGGCTCCGGCGGTGGCTCAGCGGCGGCCGCGGCCACGACGACGGACTCCGCCGCTGCGGGCACGGCGGATCGGCTGAGCGTCCCTTGGTCGCCGGTGCTGCCGCAAGCGGCCGTCATCCCGAGCACGAGCGCGAGGACGAGCCCACGTGTCGTCCCTGCCGCCATGCGGAGACGGTACCAAGCACCCCACGCGAGCAGGTGGTCGGCCCCGGCGAGGCTTGGTTCTGGCGGTGCTCGCCGCGCCCGTGCCCAGGGCAACCGCCAGCTCGGAGGGCGGGTGGTGGCTCGTGTGGCCGCCGCGGGCAAGACTGCGGCGTGATCGTCGACTGCGCCGTGTACGAGGAGGGGGTGCGCCGAGCGGGCGAGGTCCCGCTCGACCGGGCGCTCGAGGAGGGCCGCTCCAAGGAGGGCGGTTTCGTCTGGATCGGCCTCGTCTCGCCGGACGCACCCGAGCTCGAGGCGATCGCCACCGAGTTCGAGCTCCCGCTGCTCGCCGTCGAGGACGCCGTGCACGCCCACCAGCGGGCGAAGCTCGAGGTCTACGACGAGACCCTCTTCGTGGCGCTGAAGGCCGCCCGTTACGTCGACACTGAAGAGGCTGTCGAGATCAGTGAGCTGATGCTCTTCATCGGTGCCGGCTTCGTGGTGACCGTGCGCCATGGCGAGAGCTCGGTCTTCTCAGAGGTGCGGGCCACGATCGAGGACGCCCCCCAGGAGCTGCGGTGCGGCCCCGCAGGCATCCTGCACGCCGTGCTCGACCGGGTGGTCGACGACCACGAGGCCGTCCTGGGGGGCCTCGACCAGGACGTCGACGAGATCGAGCTCCAGGTCTTCTCCGAGGCGAGGATCAACCACGCGGAGCGGATCTACAAGCTGAAGCGGGAGATGCTCGAGTTCCGCCAGGCGGTCGTGCCGCTGGCGCAGCCGCTCGAGCACCTCACCGCCGGGCGGGTCCCCCACATCGGGCCCGTGCCCGTCGAGTACTTCCGAGACGTCCAGGACCACGTCCTGCGGGTGTCGGAGCAGATCGACTCGCTCAGCGCGCTCCTCGACAGCGCGCTCTCGGCGAACCTCGCCCAGGTCGGCGTCCGGCAGAACGAGGACATGCGCAAGATCTCGGCCTGGGTGGCGATCGCCGGAGTCTCCACGCTCATCGCCGGCGTCTACGGCATGAACTTCCAGCACATGCCCGAGCTCGGGTGGCTCCTCGGGTACCCGTTCGCCCTCGCCCTGATGCTGGCGTCGTCGCTGTACCTCTACCTGCTGTTCCGGCGGCGGGACTGGCTCTGAGCGGAGGCCGTCAGCAGCCCTCGAGGGCTGCCAGGCAGGTCTTGGTCAGCTCGGGCCGGCAGACCAGGAGGTCCGGCAGCCACGGGTGGGGCCGGTTGTAGACGAGCGGTGAGCCGTCGATCCGGCTGACGTGCATCCCCGCGGCGGCGGCGACCGCGGCGGGCGCCGCCGAGTCCCACTCGTACATGCCGCCGGAGTGGGCGTATGCGTCCGCTTCGCCGAGCACGACGGCCATGGCCTTGGCGCCCGCGGAGCCGAGCGGGAGGAGCTCGGCGTCGAGCGCCTCGCCCACCCTGCTGGCCGCCTCGGGCATCCGGGTCCGGCTCGTCACGACCCGCAGCCGGTCCGGGGAGGCCGGCGGGTGGACGGGCGCGGGGTCGGTCGTGAGGAGCAGCTGCCGGGCGGGGAGGGCGACGGCGCCGGCGACGAGCGAGCCGTCGATGGCGAGCGCCACGTGCACCGCCCAGTCGCTGCGGCCCGCCTCGCCGAACTCGCGCGTGCCGTCGAGCGGGTCGACGATCCACACCCGGGACCGGCCCAGGCGGTGGGTGCTGTCGGCGCCCTCCTCCGAGAGCAGCCCGTCGTCGGGGCGCGCTCCGCCCAGGCGGTCGGCGAGGAGACGGTGGGCGAGGCGGTCGCCCTGGTCCTTCAGCACGCCGGGGCGGAGCCCCGCCCCGCTCGAGCGCAGCTCGAGGAGCAGCTCGCCGGCCTCCTGCGCGAGCGCGGCGGCGAGGCGGTGGTCGTCGGCGGTGGCGGCGTCGGGCATGCCGCGGGGACCGTATCGCCCCGTGCCCGTGCCAAATGTTGAGTGGAACGGTCAGGATTCGGTACCGTGTGCGCCATCGACACGACCGCACCAGCGCCGGGGACCTACGAGCTGTCCCACCTCTCGGCCCTCGAGGCCGAGGCCATGCACATCTTCCGGGAGGTGGCGGCCGAGTTCGAGCGCCCCGTCCTGCTGTTCAGCGGGGGCAAGGACTCGATCGTCATGCTCCGCCTCGCCGAGAAGGCGTTCTGGCCGGCCAAGATCCCGTTCCCGGTCATGCACGTGGACACCGGCGAGAACTTCCCCGAGGTGCTCGAGTTCCGGGACAAGCGGGTCGCCGAGCTCGGCGTCCGCCTCGAGGTCGCCTCCGTCCAGGACGCGATCGACGGAGGCCGGGCCGTCGAGGAGAGCGGGCCCCGAGCCAGCCGGAACCGACTCCAGACCGGTGTGCTCCTCCACGCCATCGAGGAGCACGCCTTCGACGCCGCGTTCGGCGGCGCTCGCCGCGACGAGGAGAAGGCCCGGGCCAAGGAGCGGGTGTTCAGCTTCCGCGACGAGTTCGGCCAGTGGGACCCGAAGAACCAGCGGCCCGAGCTGTGGAGCCTCTACAACGGCCGCCATCGCAAGGGCGAGCACATCCGCGTCTTCCCGCTCAGCAACTGGACCGAGCTCGACATCTGGCAGTACATCGCCGAGGAGGGCATCGAGATCCCGTCGCTGTACTACGCCAACCACCGCAAGGTCGTGCGGCGCGACGGCATGCTCATGGCCGTCAACGACCTCGTGCCGGTGCGCGACGGCGAGGAGCCCTTCGAGGCGCTCGTCCGCTACCGGACGGTCGGCGACGCAACCTGCACCGCCGCCGTCGAGTCGGCCGCCGCCACCGTCCACGACGTGATCCTGGAGGTCGCGGCGACCCGCATCACCGAGCGGGGCGCCACCCGGGCCGACGACCGCTTCTCCGAGGCGGCCATGGAAGACCGCAAGCGCGAGGGGTACTTCTAGCCATGGCAGAGCTCCTGCGGTTCGCGACGGCCGGTTCGGTCGACGACGGCAAGTCGACCCTGATCGGGCGCCTGCTCTACGACTCGAAGGCGATCTTCGAGGACCAGCTCGAGGCGGTGGAGCGCACGTCGCGCCAGCGGGGCGAGGAGCACACGAACCTCGCGCTGCTCACCGACGGCCTGCGCGCCGAGCGCGAGCAGGGCATCACCATCGACGTCGCCTACCGGTACTTCGCCACGCCGAAGCGCAAGTTCGTGATCGCCGACACCCCCGGGCACATCCAGTACACCCGCAACATGGTCACCGGCGCCTCGACCGCGGACCTCGCGCTCATCCTCGTCGACGCCCAGAGCGGCCTCGTGGAGCAGAGCCGGCGGCACGCCTTCCTCGCCACGCTGTTGCGGGTGCCCCACATCGTGGTGTGCGTGAACAAGATGGACCTCGTCGGCTATGACCAGGACCGCTTCGAGGAGATCAAGGCCGACTTCCGGGCGTTCGCCACCAAGCTCGAGGTGGCTGACCTCAGCTTCGTGCCGATCTCCGCCCTCCACGGGGACAACGTCGTGCACCGCAGCGCCAACATGCAGTGGTACGAGGGCGGTTCCCTCCTGCACATCCTCGAGGAGGTCCACATCGCCTCCGACCGCAACCTCATCGACGCCCGCTTCCCGGTCCAGTACGTGATACGCCCCACGATCGGGACGGCGACGCCCCGTGACGACCGGCGCTACGCCGGGACGGTCGCCGGCGGCGTCTTCCGCCCTGGCGACGAGGTCGTCGTGCTTCCCTCGGGGTTCACGACCAGGATCGCCTCGATCGACACCGCCGACGGGCCCGTCACCGACGCGTTCACCCCGATGGCGGTCACCATGGCGCTCGCCGACGACCTCGACATCAGCCGTGGCGACATGATCTGCCGGCCCGCCAACCAGCCGGCGGTCGGCCAGGACATCGACGCCATGCTGTGCTGGCTCGGCGAGGTGCCGCTGCAGCCCCGTGGCAAGTACGCGCTCAAGCACACGACCCGGACCGTGCGGGCGCTCGTCACCGACGTCCAGTACCGCCTCGACATCAACCACCTCCACCGGGACGAGTCGGCCACCGGGCTCAGCCTCAACGAGATCGGGCGGGTGCGGCTGCGCACGACCGCACCGCTCTTCACCGACGAGTACCGGCGGAACCGCACGACCGGCAGCTTCGTCCTCGTCGACGAGACGACGAACGCCACGGTGGCCGGCGGCATGGTCCTCCACGGCTCCTAGGCGGCCGTGTCCCTGGAGCGCGAGGACGACGGGGTGGTCGAGGCGGCCACGCACGGGCGCAACCTCACCTGGCATGCCACCGAGCTCACCCGATCCGAGCGCTGGAAGGCGACCGGCGCGTCGGGGGCGACGTTGTGGTTCACCGGACTCTCCGGATCCGGGAAGTCGACGGTCGCAACCGCGCTCGAGCGGCTGCTCGTTGCCGACGGCCAGCCGAGCTCGATGCTCGACGGCGACAACGTGCGCCACGGTCTCAACGCCGACCTCGGCTTCTCGGCGGTCGACCGCGTCGAGAACGTGCGCCGGGTCGGCGAGGTCGCCCGGCTCATGGCGGAGGCCGGGGTGGTCGCCATCGTGCCGGTGATCAGCCCGTTCCGGGCCGGACGTGATGCCGTGCGCGCCGCGCACGAGGCGGACGGGCTCCCGTTCTACGAGGTGTTCGTCGACACCCCGATCGAGACCTGTGAGGCGCGGGACCCGAAGGGCCTCTACGCCAAGGCGCGCCGGGGCGAGCTCTCGGGCATGACGGGGATCGACAGCCCGTACGAGGCGCCGTTGCACCCTGATCTCGTGCTGCGGCCGACCGACGGGCCGGCCGAGGTCCAGGCGGAGCGGGTCCTCGAGCTGTTCAGGGGAGCCTGCTGAGGACCGGCTGAGGGCTGAGGCGGTCTAGACGCTTCGCCGATGACCGTGAAGTGGCTGCTCAGCGGCTTTTCCGTAAGGTGCGCCGGCTGCTTCGTAGCACTCGGCGTGGTAGTGCTCGACGCGGGCCCAGCGGCCGTCGACGTAGACGTTCGCGATGACCTGCTGGCGGTTCTGCTTGGCGGCGAACTTGACCTGCTCGTCGCAGGTCGTGCACGTCACCGAGCTGCCTGCCTCGACCCGCCGCTGCACAGCGCGGCTGGCCAACGCCGTGGGGGAGATGGTGGTCGTCATGCTCTTCCATCGGTCATCTGGTGACGGACTGTGAGCAGTTGTGGAGAAATTGGGACGGGATCCTCACGCGGCGCGGTCAGAACCCGGTACGGAGGCGGTGCACGGGAGGTGCGGGGAGCACCTCCTGGCGCGTCCCGCCGAGCTCTCGCACCTCGAGCCGGACCACGTCACCCGGCTGGAGCCAGCCGGGGAAGTCGTCCGCTCCCTTCGTGGCGAAGTGCTCGAGGAGGCAGCCCGTCGGGACGGTGCCCGAACCGATGGC
>JBBDQT010000018.1:4083-12360 GCA_040905815.1 Acidimicrobiales bacterium | reverse complement strand
TCGTGGCCGGGTTCTACAGCCCCGGGTTCTCCGTCGTGAGGCTCCTGTGGGCCGACGTGAACGGTCGCTTCCTCGTGCCCGTCGTCGCGCTGGCCACGTGCGTGGCCCTCGCCGCGCTGTCCCGCTCGACACGACGCAGCCCGCTGGCTGCGGTGCTGGCGGCGGTGCTGTGGGCGTCGACGTTGGCGCACGCACTCGTCGGCGTCGGCGCCGGCCTGGGCCGGTGGGAGCTGACGGTGCTCCCGATCGCCGTCGTGACGGTGCTCCTCGGCTCCGTGGTCATCGCCGTGTCGGCCGCGCGCTTCCCGCGTGCTCCGCTCATCGGAGCCGTCGTCGTCATCGTGGCGGTCGCGACCGTGGCACTCCAATGCCTCGGCGACGCGACATGGGAGCGAGCGGTGAGCGAGTCGGTCGTCTTCGCGTCCAAGCCCTTCTACTGGCTCCCGGCAGCGACCGCCCTCGAAGAGGAGGATCCCGGCCGACGGGTCGCGGTCACGGCCGGTCCGCGGCAGGCGAACGACCACTGGCACATCTATCCCGTGCTGGGTCGCCGCTTCCAGCACACGGTGACCTACGTGTCCCCGACGGCCTCGGGTGACATCATCGACGTCGTCCCGTTCCGGCCGGCTCCCGAGCTCGACGTCGAGGCGTGGGAGGACCGCCTCGTGGCCGCAGGGGTCACGCACGTCATGGCGTTCTCGCCGGAGTCCCCCGAGCTCCTCTGGATGCGGGAGCAGCCGGAGCGGTTCCCGCTTGTCGTCGAGGGCCCGGACTGGGGCCTGTACCGGGTGGACGGGTGAGGCCGACGACGGCCGCGGGGCCGGCTGCGTGAGCCCGGGGGAGGAGTGTGCCCGGCTGCCATGATCGGGACCACACGAGCACAGGGGAGATCGATGCCTGCCAACCCGCTGAACGTCGACGACTTCGGAGGCGAGCTGTTCAACCTGGGGATGTCCGACGACGCTCGACCGCTGCTGGAGGCGGTGAGGACCTTCATCGCCGAGGAGGTCGAGCCCATGAGCGTCGAGTTCTTCGCCCTCGGGGCCGACCGAGAGGACCGGTGGAGCTACGCGCCCGGCCAGCTGGAGCTGCTCGAGGGCATCAAGGACAAGGCCAAGGCGAACGGCCTGTGGAACTTCTTCCTCCCGAACGCCGAGACCGGCCAGGGGCTCAGCAACCTCGACTACGCGTACATCGCCGCCGAGCTCGGGAAGAACCCGCTCGCCCCGGAGTGCCTGAACTGCGCGGCGCCCGACACCGGCAACATGGAGGTGCTCGAGCGGGTCGGCACCCCCGAGCAGAAGCAGCGGTGGCTCCAGCCGCTGCTCAACGGCGAGATCCGCTCGGCGTTCGCCATGACCGAGCCCGATCTCGCGTCGTCGGACGCCCGCAACATCTCGACCGCAGCGGTGCTCGACGGCGACGAGTGGGTCATCGACGGCGAGAAGTACTTCATCTCGGGGGCCGGCGATCCGCGTTGCAAGATCATGATCGTCATGGTCAAGACGAACCCCGACGCCTCGGCCCACCTGCAGCAGTCGCAGATCCTCGTGCCGATGGACACGCCCGGCGTCGAGGTCCTCGGGCCGATGCACGTCTTCGGCAGGGACGACGCGCCCCACGGCCACATGCACCTGCGCTTCACCGACGTGCGGGTCCCGAAGGAGAACATCCTGCTCGGCGAGGGCCGGGGCTTCGAGATCTCCCAGCTGCGCCTCGGCCCGGGGCGCATCCACCACTGCATGCGGTCCATCGGCGCCGCTGAGAAGGCGCTCCAGCTCATGGTCGAGCGGGGCCTCAGCCGGGAGGCGTTCGGCAAGCCGATCGTGCGCCTCGGCGGGAACACCGAGATCATCTCCCGGGCCCGGATCGACATCGAGGCCATGCGCCTCATGGTCCTGAAGGCGGCCAAGGCCATGGACCTCATGGGCAACGCCGAAGCGCGTGTCTGGGTCAGCGCGGTGAAGGCGATGGTGCCCGAGCGGGTCTGCCAGATCATCGACCAGGCCATCCAGATGCACGGCGCGACGGGGGTGTCGAAGTGGACGCCCCTCGCCGACATGTACACCTCGCAGCGGACGCTCCGCCTCGCCGACGGACCGGACGAGGTGCACCACATGGTGGTCGGACGCGCCGAGATCGCCCGGTACCAGCCGCAGGAGCCCCGCTGACCGGCAGAGCGGGGGTGTGCACGCCGTGACACCGCCGTTGCAGGTGCGGTTCGTCACGTCGGCGCCCGCCCACGACGCCCTTCCCGACACCCCGGCCGAGATCGCCCTCATCGGCCGCTCCAACGTCGGCAAGTCGTCGTTGCTCAACGCCCTCGCCCACCGCAAGGACCTGGCCAAGACCTCCAAGACGCCGGGGCGCACCCAGCTCCTCAACTGCTTCACGTTCGACGACGGGACGGCGATCATCGACTGCCCGGGCTACGGCTTCGCCAACGCCCCCGTCCAGGTGCGTCGCCGCTGGCAGCAGGTGGTGGAGGACTACCTCCGCCAGCGCCGTCAGCTCGTCATGGCGGTCCTGCTCGTCGACGGCGAGGTGGGCCCGACGAAGCTCGACCGCGAGACGCTGTCGTGGCTGCGCCACACGGGTGTGCCGCTCACGGTCGTGGCGACCAAGCACGACAAGGTCAAGTCGTCGCAACGGGACAAGCGCAAAGGGGAGCTCGCCGAGGGCTGCGGGGTCGCCTCGTCGGACGTCGTGTGGGTCAGCGCCGCCAAGGGCATCGGCATCGACCGCCTCCGCCAGCTGGTCCGGGCCTGGCTCTCGCCAGACAGCGAGGAGCAGGGCTGAGCGCCTTGCCGACGGGTCCTGAGGGTCGGTACGGTCCTGTTGCGCACGCGCGAGCGGGGCGGGCGGCCCGGATGGCCGTCCTCGAGTCCCGTGCAGCGACGACGACGGGGGACCGCGGACATGGCGAGCAACGTCGAGGACGCCTTCGAGGCGCTGAAGGCGACCGAGGGCACCGATGAGGGCACGGGGGACTGGTTCGAGGTCACCCAGGAGCTGGTCGACGACTTCGCCGACCTCACGGACGACCACCAGTGGATCCACGTCGACCCGCAGCGGGCCAAGGTGGAGTCCCCGTTCGGGACCACGATCGCCCATGGCTTCTTGACCCTGTCGATGCTGACCCACCTGGCGAGCTCGGTCCCGGCCACCTCCGCCGGACGCCTCGAGGGCATCGTCATGGGGATGAACTACGGCTTCGACAAGGTGCGGTTCGTGAGCCCCGTGAAGGTCGGTGCCAAGATCCGGGCGGCCAGCACCGTCAAATCGGTCCAGACCAAGGGTCCCGACAGCCTCCAGGTCACCAAGACGTACACGATCGAGGTCGAGGGCGAGGACAGGCCCGCCGTCGTCGCCGACTGGGTCACCCTCTTGTTCTTCGCCTGAGGATCGGGCTCAAGGCGGGGCAGCGACGGTCGATTGATGGACATGCCCTCGGCAACACCGCCCAGCCGGTTCCGCAACGACGGGGAACGGTCCCGGCGCCGTCCCGCCCCCTGGGCCGGTCGGCCGCCCGACGATCCCGGCCTCCAGGTGGCCGCCAGCCGCAGGCGTGGCCGACTGCGCTCCTCGCTGCGCTCCCTCCGGCGCTGGCCACCACCGCCGTCGCGCCGGGCGGCGCTCGCCGCGGCGCTGGCTGTCGTCGTCGGCGTCGTGGCTGTGCTCGTCAGCCAGGGCGGCAGCGAGGAGCCGGACCGGCGTGACGTCACCATCTCCACGCTGCTCGCCGACGCCGAGGCAGGCAAGGTCGAAGCGGTCACCATCGACGACGCCGACCGGGAGGTGACGATCACCTACACCGGCGACGAGGAGCCCTCCGCCGTCGCCGGCTACCCGCTGCACTTCGGCGGCACCCTCGCCAGCGAGCTGACCGATGCAGGGGTCGACGTCGAGGCGGAGCCCTACAAGCAACCGACGCGCGCCGCTGACCTCGCGCTGTCGCTGCTCCCCCCGCTCGTCATCATCCTCTTCCTCCTGTTCTTCCTGCGCAGCAAGGGCGGTCTCGGGGTCGGCAAGCTCGGCAAGGGCAAGGGCGACGCCGTCAGCGTGCCGGCCACCCGCTTCGACGACGTGGCCGGACTCGACGAGGTCGTCGACGAGCTGCGGGAGGTCGTCGAACTCCTCCACCGACCGGAGCGCTTCACCCGGGCCGGCGCGAAGGTCCCGAGCGGCTTCCTGCTCGAGGGCGGTCCGGGGACCGGCAAGACCCTCCTCGCCCGAGCGGTCGCCGGTGAGGCGGGCGTCCCGTTCTTCTCCCTCGCCGGCTCCGACTTCGTCGAGACGTTCGTCGGCGTCGGCGCCAGCAGGGTCCGTGCCGTCTTCGCCAAGGCCCGCAAGCAGGGGCGCGCCATCATCTTCATCGACGAGATCGACGCCATCGGCAAGACCCGCTCGTCCGGTCCCTCAAACGGCTCGACCGACGAGCGGGAGGGCACGCTCAACGCCCTCCTCGTCGAGATGGACGGCTTCGCCGCGTCGGGCGTGATCGTCCTGGGAGCGACGAACCGGGCCGACACGCTCGATCCCGCCCTGCTCCGCCCCGGCCGCTTCGACCGGCGCATCGCGGTCCCGAACCCGGACCGGGGCGGGCGCGAGCAGATCATCCGCCTGCATCTCGCCGGCCGGTCGATGGAGACCTTGGCCGACCTCTCCTCACTCGCCCGCCGGACCACCGGCATGAGCGGCGCCGACCTCGAGCAGCTCGTCAACCTGGCGTGCATGGAGGCAGCGCGGGCCGAGGCCGGCGTCATCCTCGAGGAGCACCTGGACGCCGCCCTGCAGATCTCCATGCTCGGTCGGGCTCGCAGGTCGGCGACGGTGACGGACCGGGACCGCCGGATCACCGCCTGGCACGAGGCCGGACACGCCCTCGCTGCCCTGAAGCTGGAGGCAGCGGGCGATCCCGTCTCCGTCACGATCATCCCGCGCGGTATGTCCGGCGGCGCCACGTGGATGGACGGCACCGACGACGAGTTCCTCACCCGCTCCGAGGCCGAGGCCTCCCTCGTCGTCAAGATGTCGGGCCGGTCCGCAGAGGAGGAGCTGCTCGCCGGCGACTTCACCACCGGTGCCGCCGGTGACTTCCAGGCCGCCACCGACCTCGCACTGCGCATGGTCGTCCACTACGGCATGAGCGACATCGGCGTGGCGTTCCGCCAGCCCTCCCGCCTCGAGGGCAACCAGGCGGACCTGGTCGCCGCGGCCGTGGACCGCATCCTCGACCGTGCGCTCGCCACCTCACGGGACCTGCTGGGCGCGCACCACGCGCTGCTCCGGGCGATCGCCGAGCTGCTGCTCGTGGAGGAGACCCTCAGCCTCGAGCAGCTCCGGGAGCTGGAGCGCTCGGTGCAGGAGACAGCGAGCCTCCTCGCCTGACCCGCTGACCCGAGCTACACCCACTTCCCGGGGTTGAGGATGCCCTGGGGGTCGAGCGCCGCCTTCACCGACCGGGTCAGGTCCATCACGTCGGGGCCGAGCTGCTCGACGAGGTGGCGGACCTTCAGCGTCCCCACCCCGTGCTCGCCGGTGACCGTCCCGCCGAGGGCGAGAGCTGCGTCCATGATGTCGTTGAAGGCCCGTTCGGCGCGGGCCACGGCGTCGGGGTCGGAGGCGTCGAACGTGACGAGGGGGTGGAAGTTGCCGTCCCCGGCGTGGCCGATGACGGGGATGGCCGTCGCGGTGCGCTCGGCGACCTCGGCCACGGCGGCGACGAGGGCGGCGATCTGGGAGATCGGCACGCCGATGTCCTCGATGAGGACGGCCCCGAGGCGTTCGACGCACGGGATCGCCATGCGCCGGGCGCCCATGAGCATCTCGCCCTCGTCGGCGTCGTCGGTGACCGCCACATAGGTCGCTCCGGCCGCCTCGCACGCCTCTCCGATGCGGGACGCCTCGTCGCCGCCCCCATCGCTCTGGCCGAGGAGCAGCGCGCCGATGTCCGGGTCGAGGCCCATCGGCTTCACCCGCTCGACCGCAGCGACCGCGGCCCTGTCCATCAGCTCGAGCGCGGTCGGGCGCAGTGATCCCATCACCCGGGTGACGGCCGTTCCGGCATCGACCACGTCGTCGAAGGTGGCGACCACGGTGGCGACGGGTGAGGGGGTGGGGCGCAGGCGCAGCGTGGCCTCGGTGATGACGCCGAGCGTCCCCTCGGATCCGACGAAGAGCCGCTTCAGGTCGTAGCCGGCCACGTCCTTGATCGTGCGGCCCCCGAGTCGCACGGCCCGGCCGTCGGCGAGCACGACCTCGATGCCGAGGACGTAGTCGGTCGTGACGCCGTACTTCACGCAGCAGAGCCCGCCGGCGTTGGTGGCGAGGTTCCCGCCGATGGAGCAGATCTCGAACGACGACGGGTCGGGCGGGTACCAGAGCCCGTGCTCGCGTGCTGCCGCCTTCACCTCCATGTTCAACAGCCCCGGCTGCACGGTCGCCACCATGGCGGCGGCGTCGACGGTGATGGCGCGCATCCTCTCCGTCGAGAGCTGGATGCAGCCGTCGATGGCGGCCGATCCGCCGGAGAGGCCGGTTCCGGCGCCGCGTGTCACGACCGGCACGCCGTAGCGAGAGGCGATCCGCATCGTGGCCTGCACGTCGGCGGTGGAGCTCGCCCGCACGAGCGCTCGCGGGTGACCGGGACGCACTGTCATGGCCCGGTCCGCCCGGTACCCGTCGACGATGTCCGCGTCGGTGACCACCGTGTCCGGGGGCAGCGCCTCGGTGAGCGCCGTGCAGATCTCGTCGTCAGCCATCAGGCCCCATCATCGCGTGCCCCTGACTGGTAGGGTCGTCCCTGCGTCACCCGGCACCTGCTGGGTGACCATCGGCCTCCGAGGTCGATGGGCCGCTCGAGTCCCGTCTCGATTGGCCATGCCCCCGCTGCCCGCGACGGCAGCAGACCCGGCTCCGGTCGGCTCACGGGTGGCAGCCGGTCCAGGCCCGTCGCAGCCCCACCCGCCCGCCACCGTGGCGCGGCACCTTGGAGTCCCTCCCCATGTCACAGTCCTTCGCCGACCTCGGCGTGCCCGCCGACCTCGTCGCCCGCCTCAGCTCCCGCGGCATCGAGTCGCCGTTCCCCATCCAGGTGGGCGCCATCCCCGCCGGCCTCGCCGGCAAGGACGTGTGCGGCAAGGCCCCCACCGGCTCCGGCAAGACCCTCGCCTTCGGCATCCCGCTCGTCACGCGGGTCGCCCAGGCCCGTCCCCGCCGCCCCCGCGCCCTCGTGCTCGCCCCCACCCGCGAGCTCGCCGCCCAGATCGAAGGCGAGCTCACGCCCCTCGCCGCGCTCCGGAGCCGCAGCGTCGCCGCCTTCTACGGCGGCGTGGGCTTCGGCGCCCAGCTGAGCGCGCTCCGCCGGGGCGTCGACATCGTCGTCGCCTGCCCGGGGCGCCTCGCCGACCTCGTGGCGCGCGGTGACATCCGCCTCGACGAGGTCGAGATCGTCGTCATCGACGAGGCCGATCGCATGGCCGACATGGGGTTCCTCCCCGAGGTCAAGCGCCTCCTCGACCAGGTCCGCACCGACCGTCAGACGCTGCTCTTCTCGGCGACGCTCGACGGCGACGTCGACGTGCTCGTCAAGCGCTACCAGCGCAACCCCGTCCGTTCTGAGGTCAAGGCCGCCGCGAAGGAGCTCGACCTCACCGAGCACGCCTTCTGGGCCGCCGCCCGGGAGCAGCGCACCGAGCTCACGGTGCGGGCCATCGAGCACCATGGGACCTCGATCGTGTTCTGCCGCACCAAGCGGGGCGCCGACCGCCTCACCAAGCAGCTCGGCAACCACGGCGTCACCGCCGCCGCCTTCCATGGCGACCGCAGCCAGCAGCAGCGGGAGCGGGCCCTCGCCGCCTTCATGGCCGGCCGGGTGCAGGCGCTCGTCGCCACCGACGTCGCTGCTCGCGGCATCCACGTCGACGAGGTCGGGGTGGTCGTGCACCACGACCTGCCTGCCGACCACAAGGACTACGTTCACCGCTCGGGGCGCACCGGCCGCGCCGGCGCGACCGGCGCCGTCATCGCCCTCGTGCTGCCCGAGCAGGCCGCCGACGCCAAGAAGCTGCAGCGCAAGCTCGGCATGGCCCCCGGCATCGTCCAGCCGCTGCCCCCGGTCCTCGTCGACGGCGCCCCCAAGGTCCGCGCCGCCGTGCGCAACGACGTGGTCCCCGGACCCGCGCTCAAGGGTCGCCACCACAACCCGTCGAAAGACCAGCGCCGCACCCGCAAGCCCACCGGCGGCCCCGGCCGACAGGGTGCGGGCCGCAACGG
>JBBDQT010000018.1:0-3983 GCA_040905815.1 Acidimicrobiales bacterium | reverse complement strand
CGCGCACCTAAGGTGCCGGCGTGGCTGGATCCATCCTCGGCACCTCGGTGCTGCGTGTCGAAGACCCGGACCTGCTCACGGGGCGGGGCCGCTACGTCGACGACCTGCGCATCGACGGGGTGCTCCACCTCGCGTTCGTGCGGTCTCCCTACGCCCACGCCGAGATCCGCGACGTCGATGTGGACGAGGCGAGGGGCATGCCCGGTGTGGTGGCCGTGCTCACCGCGGCCGACCTCGCCGTCGACCCGCACCACGCCTTCGCGGTCCTGAACGAGGCGTGCGCCCGGCCGCCGCTGGCCGACGGCAAGGTGCGCTTCGCGGGGGAGGCGGTGGCGGTCGTGGTGGCCGAGACGAGAGCCCAGGCGGTGGACGCGACCGAGGCGGTGGTCGTCGAGTACGAGCCGCTCGACGCGGTCGTCGACATGGAGGCCGCCCTCGCCCCCGGCGCACCGCTGCAGTTCGAGGAGCTCGGCTCGAACCTGGCCGCCGGGCGCCACGGGGGCGACCACGGCGACCCGCTCGAGGGGGCCGACGTCGTCGTGCGCGGGCGCTTCGAGAACCAGCGGGTCGCGGTGGCGCCGCTGGAGGGCAACGCGATCGCCATCGTCCCCGGAGACGACGGGCATGGCCACCAGCTCACCGTGCACGTCTCCACCCAGATGCCCCACGGGTTCGGGCACCTCGTGGGCGAGGTGTTCGGCATCGACCGCAAGACCGTCCGCGTCATCACGCCCCACGTCGGTGGCGCCTTCGGCGGCAAGGCGGGGATCGTCGCCGAGCACAGCGTCGCCATCGCGGCTGCCCGGCTCCTCGAGCGGCCGGTCAAGTGGGTCGAGACCCGCTCGGAGAACATGGTGTCGATGCCGCACGGGCGGGGCCAGGTCCAGTACATCGAGATGGGCTTCACCCGGGCCGGGGACATCACCGGGTTGCGCTGCCGGGTGATCGGCGACGCCGGTGCCTACGCCGGCTTCGGCGGCGGCCTCGCCATGGGTCCCACGCGCAGCATGGCCCAGGGCGTCTACCGCATCCCGAAGATCGGCTACGACGTCGCGATCGCCCTCACGAACACCACCCCGATGGGCGCGTTCCGCGGCGCCGGTCGCCCCGAGGCGGCCGCCTTCCTCGAGCGGATCGTGGACATGGCCGCCGACGAGCTCGACATCGACCCCGTCGAGCTGCGCCGGCGGAACCTCCTCCAGCCCGATGACTTCCCCTACACGACGCTCATGGGCACCGTCTACGACTCTGGCGACTACCAGGCGGCCCTCGACGAGGCCTTGCGCGTCGCCGGGTACGAGGAGCTGCGCGCCGAGCAGGCCGAGCGCCGGGCCCGGGGGGACCGCACGGTGCTCGGCATCGGTGTGTCGGTGTACGTGGAGGTCACCGCAGGGGGCGGCTCGTCGGAGTTCGGCTCCGTCGAGATCGGCGACGGCGGCGGCGCCACGATCATGGTCGGAACCTCCGGCCACGGGCAGGGGCACGAGACGAGCTTCGCCATGCTCGTCAGCGACCGACTCGGCATCCCTCTCGAGCGCATCACGTTCGTCCAGTCCGACACCGCGCGCGTGCCCCGAGGGGGCGGCACAGGCGGCTCCCGTTCGCTCCAGATCGGCGGGAGCGCGGTGTCCGAGGCGGCCGTGGGCGTCCTCGAGCGCGGCCGGCAGCTCGCCGCCGACCGGCTCGAAGCCTCCGTCGAGGACATCGTCCTCACCGACGACGGCCGGCTCGGCGTCGCCGGCGTCCCCGCCAGCGCGCTCAGCTGGGCCGACCTCGCCACGACGGCCGCGTCCGACGGCGATCCGCTCGTGGTGACGTTCGACTTCACCCAGGAGGGCGCCACCTTCCCGTTCGGCGCCCACGTCTCGGTCGTCGAGGTCGACCTGGACACCGGACGGGTCGAGCCCCTCCGCCACATCGCGGTCGACGACTGCGGTCGGATCCTGAACCCGCTCATCGTCACCGGCCAGCAGCACGGCGGCATCGCCCAGGGCATGGCCCAGGCGCTCTGGGAGGGCTACGCCTACGACGCCGACGGCAACCCGCTCACGTCCACCCTGGCCGAGTACGCGATGCCGAGCGCGGCCGAGATGCCCTCGTTCGAGGCGTCGAACACCGAGACGCCCACGCCGCTCAACCCGCTCGGCGCCAAGGGCATCGGCGAGTCGGGGACGATCGGCTCGACCCCCGCGGTGCAGAACGCGGTGGTCGACGCCCTGAGCCAGCTCGGCGTCCGCCACGTCGACATGCCCTGCACCTCCGAGCGGGTGTGGCGAGCGGTGCGCGACGCCGAGGCCGGCGTCGTCCCGTCCTCGTGGCGGGAGCCCCCCGGCATCTTCGCCACCATCGCCGCCGCCACCGATGACGACGGCCACCCCGAGGCCGCCGACGTGGAGATCTAGCCCGCACCCAGACCGGGGCCACGTTCCGAGGGGTGACATCGAGCCGTCGTCTCGATGGCGTCAGATGGAAGCGACCTCCTTGCGAGACCGCAAGACGGCGGTGACCACCAGCAGCGTCACCCCGATGCCCGCGAGCGCAGCGGCCGGGATGGCCAACAGCTGGGCCACGTCCCAGCCGTCGTCCTCGGCTCGAGTGACCGCTGCAGTGTAGATGTCCTGGGTCCCGGAGAGGCTGGTCCCGTTGCGGGTGTCGGACCACGACACCACGACCCGGTCGTCCCACGAGGCGATCGACACGGGGACGACCACGAAGTAGTCGTTGTTCCAGGTGCCGATGGTGCGGTCGATGCGCCCGTCGTTGACCTGGATGTTTTCGGTCCAAGTCCGGCCGTCGTCGTCGGAGCTGGTGTAGAAGACGCTCTGCTGCACCCCGAGGTTGCTGCCCAGGCCGAGCGGCTCACCGGGGTCGACCACGTCGTCGTCGCCGTGGGTGCGGTACTCGCCACCTGGCGGCGGGTTGAGGTCCGTCCGGTAGTCGTACCAGGCAACGTCCAGGCGACCGCTCGGGCTCTGGGAGATCTGCGGGTAGTACTGGCCGACGTTGTTCTCCAGCAGGTCGTCGTTCAAGCGCACCGCTTCGGTCCACTCGGAGCCGTCAGGTGAGCTGGTGTGGAACACGTCGAGGTCGCCGTTGCGGTTGTCGTGGAACACGACGTGGAAGGTGCCCGCGTCTCGGTCGTAGTGGGGAATTGGCTCGCTGGCGTCAAGGGCGGAGGCCAGGAGGGTCGCCTCCCGCCACGTCTGACCTCGGTCGTCCGAGCTCGTCACGAAGAGCTCGGTGTCCTCGGGCGGCTCGTCGTCCTCGGTGCGTGGCGCGGACTCCCGGTAGAAGGCGAAGAGCTCGCCGCCGACCACGATCGGGCGGGGCCCGTCGAAACCGGGGTTGATGTCGAGCATCTCGGAGGGATCGGTGAAGCTCACTCCACCGTCCTCCGAGACGGCCATGAAGGGCCGGGTGGGCGGCCTCGGATCGTCCCCACCCTGTGAGCGCCGCCACATGACGTAGATCAGCTCGGGGTTGTCCGGGTCGATCGCCATGTGGGCCTGGAAGTTCACCTCGACCTCGTCGCGCGCGGACTCCGTTCCGTCGTCGACGACCGCCCTCTCCCACGAGGCCCCGTCGTCGCCCGAGCGCGCGAGCATCACGGACCGGGATCGCTCGGCCGGGTCGACGTGGTTGCCGCTGAAGAGGTAGTACAAGGTCCCGTCGGGTGCCTGCTCCAGCTCGGTGCGAATGTTCTGCGAGCCGCTGCCGAGGGTGCAATCGCTGTGGGGGTCGGTCTCGGGCGACTGGTCGGCGCCCGGGGGCTTTTCGGTCTCCACCGGGGAGTCGACCGTGTCCTCGACCGACGACCACGTCTGTGCCCGGTCGGTCGACACGTACAGTCGGCAGTCGCCGCTCTGGAGCTCCACCTCCGAGAGGAAGACGGTGTCGGGATCGTCGTCGATGAGGAGGAACGACGCCTCATGGGTCCGACTGACGGCGGCATCGTCTGTGACCAGGACGTCCGGTGCCGCCGC
>JBBDQT010000017.1:4999-12402 GCA_040905815.1 Acidimicrobiales bacterium | reverse complement strand
GTCGGCGACCGCCTCCCAGATGTCTGCGATGTTCCAACCCGTCACGTGTCCCCCCCGTTGCTCGTCTCGGTGCGCAGGTGAGCATAGGGAACCTGTCGAGCTTCCCCGTTCTAGCGGTGGAGACCGCGCCTGTGCCATCACGAGCACCGCCAGCTCGACGGGGGGCGGGGGAGGTCAGATGGTGGGGGGCTCGGTCCAGAGGCCGAACGTGTCGGCGAGCGCGTCGATGATCTCACCGAGGGTGGCGTTGGTGCGCACGGCGTCGAGGAACGCGGGCATGAGGTTGACCGCGGGGTCCGCCGCCTCGGTGCGGACCCGGTCCAGGGCTGCGGCCACCGCGGCCGCGTCACGGGTCCGCTTCACCGTGTCGAGGCGCTTGCGCTGGAGCTCCTCGACCTCGGGGCCGATCGACAGGATGGTCGGGACCACGTCGTCACCCTCGGTGAAGCGGTTGACGCCCACGACGACGCGCCGGCCGGTGTTGACCTTGCGCTCGAAGGTGTAGGACGCCTCTCCGATCTCGCTGGTGAACCAGCCGTCGTCGATGCCCCGGTGCACGCCTTCGAGGATGGAGCCGTCACCGAGGCCGTCGAGGTGGGCGAAGACCTCCTCAGCCTGCCGCTCGACCTCGTCGGTGAGCCACTCCACGAACGGGGCGCCGCCGAGCGGGTCGGCGACGTGGACGACGCCGGTCTCGTGGGCGACCACCTGCTGGGTGCGCAGCGCCAGGCGCACCGCCGTCTCGGTCGGGAGGGCGAGGGCCTCGTCGAAGGAGTCGGTGTGCAGCGACTGGGTGCCGCCGAGGACGCCGGCGAGCGCCTCGATGGCGACGCGGGCGATGTTGACCTCGGGCTGCTGGGCGGTGAGGGAGACGCCTGCCGTCTGGGTGTGGAACCGCAGCTGGAGCGAGCGCTCCAGCTGGGCCCCGTAGCGGTCCCGCAGCCACCGGGCCCAGATGCGCCGGGCGGCCCGGTACTTGGCGATCTCCTCGAAGAAGTCGATGTGGGCGTTGAAGAAGAAGCTGAGCCGGGGTGCGAACTCGTCGACCTCGAGGCCGGCTGCGATGGCCGCTTCGACGTACGCGAAGCCGTTGGCGAGGGTGAACGCCAGCTCCTGGACCGCCGTGGAGCCCGCCTCGCGGATGTGGTAGCCGGACACCGAGACGGGGTGCCAGCGAGGCATCTCCGCGGTGGTGAACCGCACCACGTCCGTCACGAGCCGCATCGAGGCCCGGGGAGGGAAGATGTACTCCTTCTGGGCCTGGTACTCCTTCAAGATGTCGTTCTGGAGCGTGCCGCCGAGGCTCGCCCGGGGCGTGCCGCCGTCCTCGGCCACCGCCACGTACATGGCGAGCACGATGGCGGCGGGGCTGTTGATCGTCATCGACGTGGTGACCGTGCCCAGGTCGATGTCGGCGAAGAGGTCGGCCATGTCGGTGAGGGTGTCGACGGCGACGCCCGCCTTGCCGACCTCGCCGAGGCTGAGCGGGTCGTCGGAGTCGCGGCCCATCAGCGTCGGCAGGTCGAACGCGGTGGAGAGCCCGTCGCCGCCGGAGCGGAGGATCTCCTTGAACCGGGCGTTGGTGTCCTCGGGCGTGCCGAACCCGGCGAACATCCGCATCGTCCAGAGCTTCGACCGGTACATCGAGGCGTAGGGGCCCCGGGTGTAGGGGAACTGGCCGGGGAACAGCCCGTCGGGCGTCTCGTGCACCGGCTCGAGGGGGATGCCCGACATCGTCTCGAAGTCGGCGTCGCGCAGCGGTGACGCCGCGTATGCGGCAGCCCAGTCGTCCCTCGCCGTCATGGCCCGATCCTACGGGGACCTCGATGGGAGGACGCTGAGCAGGGACGTCTCGACCGTCATGGCCACGGTCGTCCCCGGTGCGGGCGGGTCCGTGCCCCGAGCGGTCGCCTCGAGCGGCCCGGCCGCCGTGTCGACCCGGACGAGCACGTGCTCTCCCCGGAAGGTGTTGGTGAGCACCCGCCCGGTGAGCGCCCCCGAAGGGTCGAGCCGCACCGCGTCCGGTCGGAGCACGATCGAGGCGTCGCCCTCCGCGATGTCGGCCGGTGGCGGGAGCTGGCCGAGCGCGCTGCGGAGCACGCCGTCTGCCACCGTCGCCTCTACCACCGTGAAGCCGAGGAAGCGCGCGACGAAGGCGGACGCCGGGGATCGCCAGACCTCGGCCGGCGAGCCGACCTGCACGATGCGGCCGGCGTCCATCACCGCCACGCGGTCACCGAGGGAGAACGCCTCCTCCTGGTCGTGGGTGACGTGGAGCGCGGTGGTGCCGAGCCGGTCGAGCAGCGTCGCCAGCTCCACGAGCAGCCGCTCCCGGAGCGTCCGGTCGAGGGACCCGAGCGGCTCGTCGAGGAGCAGGAGCCGCGGTTCCGGCGCGAGGGCGCGGGCGAGCGCCACCCGCTGCTGCTCGCCGCCGGAGAGGTTCCCGACGGACCTGGTCCCGGCGCCGTCCATGCCGACGAGGGCCAGCACCTCGGCCGTCCGGGAGACGACGTCATCGGTCGCGCGCGCCTGCATCCGGAGGCCGAACGAGACGTTGGCCGCCACGTCGAGGTGCGGGAAGAGGGCGTAGTCCTGGAACATCAGGCCGAAGCGCCGCCGGTGCGGTGGCTCGCCGGCGAGATCGGCGCCGTCCCAGGTGATGCGCCCGGTCGTCGGGGCCTCCAGCCCGGCGACGGCGCGCAGCAGGGTCGACTTGCCGCAGCCGCTCGGCCCGAGCAGGCACACGACCTCCCCGGTCGCCACCGTGAGGTCCACGTCCCGGACGGCCTCGAGCGCGCCGAAGCGCACCGTGAGCCCCGTCACCTCGAGCCCGGTCACAGCTCGCTCACCTCGCCGACCCTCCTGCCCTCGATGGCGAGCATCGCCACCACGGTGGCCACGAGGAGGATCGTGCTCATGGCCATCGCCTGGCCGAGGCTGAGCGGCCCGGGCTGCCCGAGCAGGCGCACGATCGCCACCGGCAGGGTCGGCCGGTCCGGTCGGGCGAGGAACACCGTGGCGCCGAACTCGCCGAGCGACACCGCGAACGCGAACCCCGCGCCCACGAGCAGCGCCCGGCCGACGAGGGGGAGCTCCACCGCCCGCAGGACCCGCCACGGGGAGGCGCCGAGGGTCGCGGCCGCCTCCTTGAGCCGGTGGTCGACGGCGCGGAGCACGGGGACGAGGGTGCGCACGACGAGCGGCGTCGCGACCAGTGCCTGTGCGATCGGCACGAGCCAGGCGGATCCCCGCAGGTCGAGAGGCGGTCGGTCGAGGGCGATCAGGAAGCCGAACCCGACGGTGACCGCGGACGTGCCGAGCGGCAGCATGAGCAGCACGTCGAAGCCCCGGGCGGCGAGGGAGGTGTGGCGGGCGACGGCGTACGCCGCGAGACCGCCCACGACGACGGCGATGGCCGTGGCGCCCACGGCGTAGGCGAGCGAGTTGGCCAGCGCTTCGAGTGGCGAGACGAACAGCGTGCTGCCCCGGCGGCTCGTCGAGAGCGCCCTCCAGCTGGCCAGGCCGTAGCCGCCACCGGTAGCGGCGAACGACCGCTCGACCAGGCTGGCGACCGGGACGCCGAGCAGCACAGCCATGACCACGAGGTTCGCGGCGAGCAGGGCGCGCTGGCGTCCCCGAGGGGCCACGAGCACCTCGTTCGCCGGTCGCAGGCGCAGTGAGCCGGCCCGCCGGCGTTGGGCCCAGGCGTGGACCGCCACCAGCGCCACGACTGCCCCGAGCTGCACCAGGGTCAGCGCCGCGGCGGTGCGGAGGTCGAGGAGCTGGGCGGTCTGGCGGTACACCTCCACCTCGATGGTCACGCGGGTCGGGCCGCCCAGCACGAGCACCACGCCGAACGAGGTGAAGGAGAACAGGAAGACGATCGTGGCGGCCGCCGCGATCGCCGGTCGCAGGAGCGGGAGGGTGACGTGGCGGAAGGCCTTCCAACGGGTCGCGCCGAGCACGCGTGCCGCCTGTTCGAGCGCAGGGTCGAGGTGGGCCCAGAGGCCTCCGACGGTGCGCACCACGACGGCGTAGTTGAAGAAGGCGTGGGCGATCAGCACGGCCGCCACGGACTGCTGGAGGCCGAGGCCGGCGAGGGGTCCACCCCGTCCGAGCAGTCCGAGGAACGCGGCGCCGACGACGACCGACGGCAGCACGAACGGCACGGTGACGAGCGCCCGCACGACCTGCCTGCCTCGGAAGTCGTACCGGGCCAGCACGTAGGCTCCCGGCAGGGCCAGCAGGAGGGTCAGCAGGGTCGAGGCGACGGCTTGCCAGAGCGTGAACCACGCCACCCCGCGCAGGCCGCGGTCGGTGACGACGTCGAGGACCGCACCGCCGGTGAGGCCTCGGCCGACGATGGCGGCGACCGGCCAGGCGAAGAAGACGCCCAGGAACAGCGCCGGCGGCACCGCCAGCACCAGCCACCGCAGGCCCGCCCCCCCGCGCGGTGCGAGCCCGCGAGCGCTCACCGCAGCACGGTGTCGGTCCACTCCGAGATCCAGCGCTCCCTGTTGGCGCCGATCTCCTCGACCGGCAGCGACAGCGGGTCCTCGGGCACGACCGTGTGCTCGACGAACGCCTCCGGCAGCTCGGCATCCCGGTTGACCGGGAAGACGAACATCTGCAGTGGGATGTCCTCCTGGAACGGGACGGACAGGAGGAAGTCGATGAGCTGGCGGGACTCCGCCTCGTGATCGGTGCCGACGAGGATGCCGGCCCCCTCCACCTGGCGGAAGCAGCTCGCCTCCACCACGCCGGTCGGCGCCTCGTCGGGCTGGGGGTCGGCGAAGATGACCTCGGCGGGCGGGCTCGAGGCGTAGGACACGACGATCGGGCGGTCGCCCTCGCCGGCGCCTCCGGAGAACGAGCCGTAGTAGGCGTCCTCCCAGCCGGGCGTGACGAGCACGTCGTTCTCGCGGAGCGACGACCACCAGTCCCGCCAGCCGTCCTCGCCGTAGCGGTCGATGCTGGCGAGGAGGAAGGCGAGACCGGGGGAGGAGGTGGCCGGGTTCTCCACGACCGTGAGCCCGCGGTAGGCGGTGTCGGCAAGGTCGTCGAGGTCCTCGGGTGGCTCCAGCTCGGAGCCCTCGAAGAAGGCCTTGTCGTAGTTCAGGCAGACCTCGCCGTGGTCGATCGGCGTGACCCGGTGCTCGGGATCCAGCAGGTGCACCTCGTCCACGTGCTCCAGGAGCGGGGACTCGTACGGCACGAAGATGTCCTCGTCGAGGGCCCGGGTCAGCAGCGTGTTGTCGATCCCGAAGAGCACGTCGCCGAGCGGGTTGCTCTTGGTGAGGATCGCCTGGTTCACGACCAGGCCGGCATCACCGAGGGGGACGAGCTCGACGGTGATCCCGGTGTCCGCGGTGAAGGCGTCGAGCACCTCGTCGCTGACGGCGAAGGAGTCGTGGGTCAAGAGGCGGAGGGTGACGTCCTCCCCGGTCCTGGCGGTCGGCTCGGTGCCGTCCTCGCCGGTCTCGGTGACCGTCGGCCCGCCGTCGTCCGATCCGCACGCCGCGAGGGCGAGCGTGAGGGCGAGGAGCAGTGCGGCGAGGGGGGTGCGGTTCATCACAGGGTCATCTCTCCGGGTTTGACGATGAGGAGGGTGCCTCCGTCGAGGCCGACGGTGGCGGTGGGGGCGGCGAGCTCGTTGCTCACGCCGCGGGTGGTGCCTGGTGCGAGCGCCTCGCCCGTGAGGGCGTACGCCAGCCCCGTCGTGGTGACGCCGGTGGCCTGTCCGCCCACCGGCAGCAGCGACACGATGTCGCCTACGGCTCCGGTCACGGTGGTGACCGGTTCGGGTCTGGCCACGGCGACCCAGGCGGGCCCCATGTGGGCTTCCACCACGATGTCGGCGAAGGGCTGGGCGGCGAGCAGCAGGGCGTTGGCGAGGAAGTGGTCGAGGCGCCCGCCGTGGCCGCCGACGACCACGACCTGGCGGGCCCCGGCGCCGACGGCGGCGAGGAGCCCGAGCTCGAGGTCGGTCGCGTCCTTGGCCCGAGGGTGGCGCTGCACCGCGGCCCCGTCGGCCACCGCCTCGGCCAGGGTGGCTTCGTCGAGCGAGTCGAAGTCCCCCACCGCCAGGTCGACGTGGAGGCCGAGGGCGAGGGCGTGGGCCACCCCGCTGTCGGCGCCGATGACGAGGGCGCCTGCGGGGAGGTGGTCGAGCACCGACTCGTCGGCGGGGTCGCCACCGGTGACGACGATGCAGGTGCCGCCCGCGCCGACGGGTGGTCTAGTGCACCCGACATCGGGCGCCGGCGCGGTCCTCGCGCCGTCTGGTGTGGTCGGGTCCATGGGCTCCCTCCGCCGGCATTACCCGGAGCAGGTTCGTCGGGTCGACGGCAGCGCCTCTCCGCGACAGCGGTGGCAGACCGTCCTCTCAGCCCGGTTGCCCCGAGCTCCCCGGATGGGTTGGTGGGGACATCGTAGTCCTATCGCCGAGCATCGTCTTCCACCTGACCGGGCGGGCCCCCTGGCCGCCGCGTAGCCTGGCGACGCCGTGGACCGCTACCAGTACCTGCTGCTCATGGCTGCCTGCCTGGCCGTCACCCTCCCGCTCGAGTTCATCTACGGAGCGCGGGTCTGGCGGGACCCGTTGCGGCTGGTGAAGGTCATCGCGCTTCCGGCGCTCGTCTTCGCCGCCTGGGACGTCCTCGCCATCCGCGCCGGGCTGTGGGACTTCAACCCCGACTACGTCACCGGTTGGCGGCTGCCCTTCGACCTCCCCGTCGAGGAAGCGGCGTTCTTCGTGACGATCCCCATCGCGTCCATCCTCGCCTACGAGGCGGTCCGCCGGTCGCTCGAGCGGATCGCCGCGAAGCGAGGCGGGTCAGACTCGGACCGGGACCGACGGGTCGTCGGCTGATGCTCCTCTACACGGTGCCCGCTGTGGCGAGCGTGGGGGTGGTGGTCGCGCTGGAGGCGCTGTGGCTGCGGACCGGCCTCCTCCGGCGAGCCAGCTTCTGGATCGCCTACGCCATCTGCCTGTTCTTCCAGGTGCTGGTCGACGGCTGGCTGACGAAGCTGTCCGCCCCGATCGTGCGCTACGACGAGGACGAGATCACCGGCTGGCGCTTCCCGTTCGACATCCCGGTGGAGGACTACGTGTACGGGTTCAGCCTCATCGCGCTCACCTTGATCCTCTGGGAGCGCACCCGTAAGCGCAGCGAGCGCCCGGTATCCTCGGACGTGCCGTGAGCCTGCTCGTGATCCTCGCCACGTTCGTCGTGATGGAGCCGCTCACGTACGCCGCGCACCGGTGGGTCATGCACGGCAGCACGGGCATCGCCTGGCACGGGAGCCACCACTCGCCGGAGGTCTCCCGGTGGGAGCGCAACGACTGGTACCCGGTCGTCTTCGCGACCGCGGGCCTGCTCACGTTCGTCGCCGGCGCCACC
>JBBDQT010000017.1:0-4899 GCA_040905815.1 Acidimicrobiales bacterium | reverse complement strand
CTACGACCCGTTCCCGTCCCCCGCCGCCAGGGGATCGCGCCCGTCCCAGGTGCCGGTCGAGCCGTAGGGCCGGAAGCGGGCGAAGAGCTCCTCGGCGAACCAGCCGCCAGCGCGCGTCGCCCGCACGACCTCCTCGTGCACGGAGCCCCGGTAGGCGAACGCCTCCATGTCCTCCGCTGACCGCCAGAGGCTGAACGTGGCGAGCAGACCGACCGGCCGCTCGCCCACGCCGGTGGCCTCGAGCAGGCCGGGCGCCCCGTGCAGGTGCGCCTCGACGGGCGGCACCGCCGCGTAGAACGCCCGCCAGTGGCGGGCGGGGATGCGGGCCCGGGTGAGCACCGCCACCGGGCCGTCGTGGGTGGCGGCGGCGCGGTGGGCGGCGTCGTCGTCGAGGCCGGTGAACGGGTCGGCGCCGCCCCAGGTCCCGTGGACGGCGAGCGGCGCCAGCCGGACGGACCACAGCTCGAGGCTCCGGTCACGCCACCGGCTGGCGACGGGGTCGTCGGCGAGGAACGCGTCGAGCGCGGCCTCGTCGTCCCACACCGCGAACAGCGCCCACCGGCGGAGGTCGCCCTGGAGCCCCATGGCCCGACCGCGGCCCGTCCCGAGCCGGCGGGCGAAGCGCAGCCCGGGCACCCGCCGGGCGAGCCGGCCCTGCCCCACCATCTGCGCCATGGCGGTCACGGCGCCGAGCGGCCGCTCACGCGTCAGGTGGAAGGACGCGACGGTGCCCATCGCCGCCCGACCGTACCGGCGCCCGTGCTGCACCCGGAACGGGCGTGCATGGCAGGCTCGCCCTGGTGCGGACCTCGACGATCGTCGCCACCGTCGTCGGCGTGGTCGTGGGCTACCTGCTCGGGTCGGTCCCCGTCGCCGTGCTCGTGGGCCGGCGGCGCCGGTTCGACCCTCGGACGGTCGGCGACCGCAACCCGGGGTGGTGGAACGTCCGGGAGCACCTCGGGAACCGGGCCGCCGCTCCCGTGCTCGCCGGGGACGTGGCCAAGGGCGTGCTCGCCGCAGCGGTCGGCGTCGGCCTCGGACCGGACGGTGCTTGGGGCGTGGGCTACGCCGCTCTGGCGGCGGCGATGGTCGGCCACGCGTGGCCGGTGTTCGCGGCCTTCAGGGGCGGCCGCTCGGTCCTCGTCTTCGCCGGTGGTATGTGCGTCCTCGCCCCGTTGCCGGCGCTCATCGCCGTCGCGGTGTTCGTCGCGCTCGCGGCCACCGGCCGGACGGCCCTCGGCGCGCGCGTGGGCGTCTTCGGCTTCCCGTTCCTCCAGCTCGTCCTCGACTCACCCCACCACACGGCCGCCACCGGCGCCCTCATGACGATCATCGGCATCCGCTTCGCCCTCGCCGCCCGCACCCCCCGCCGCGCCGGCCGCTGACGCGGCGGGCCACCCCCCCTCGACCCTCGTGGGCTCAGGTGTAGGTGCGGCCTCGCCAGGTGCGGCCCGGACGGACGACGCCCCACGAGAGGCGGGTGGCAACGGGGACGTCGGCGAGCGGCGACAGCCACCACCACGGCCCCCTCCGGGCATAGGCGGGCGCGATGCCGGCGAGGAGCCCGAACCGCACGGCGAGGAGGGCGATGTCGAGCCGGTCCCCACGGCGGGCGACCAGGCGCGGCAGCGGCAGCGTGAGGGCCAGCCAGATGACGGCGAGGTCGAGCAGCTGCCAGCGGCGGGAGGTGACGTCGGGCATCGGGAGGGAGCGGCCCCACTGCTGCCAGACCTCGGCGCCCGAGCTGTGCATGCGGACGTCCAGCAGCCGCGTGCCGTCCGCGAAGCCGACGCGCCAACCGCGCCGGGTGAGGTGGCGGGCCAGGGCGACGTCATCGGTGAGGTTGCCGGCGACGGGCTCGAAGCCGCCGGCGGCGAGGAGGGGACGTCGCCGGGCGATGGTGCACTGACCGTTGGCCTGGACGCGGTGCGGCGCCGCGCGGTGTCGGGCACCCGGGGGACCGAACCGGTACAAGAGGGTGACGAGCATGGCCGGGTGGAGCACCTGCTGGCCCGGCGTGTCGCACACGAACCGTCCGCCGGCGGTCACGAGATCGGCGCCGCTCGACTCGGCCTCTTCCACGAGCGCGCCGATCATCCCGGGCGCGGGGACGACGTCGGCATCGAGCGTCACCACCCAGTGCCCGCTCGCCGCCCGCAGGCCCTGGTGCAACGCCCACGGCTTGCCCACCCAACCGGCCGGCAACGGCTCTCCACGGACGACGATCGCCCCTGCAGCGGTGGCGAGCTCGGCTGTCCGGTCCGTGGACTGGTCGTCGACGACGATCACCTCGCTCGCCTGCGGGTCCACCGCGAGCGCGGCGAGGAGCGGTCCGATGCGGCCCTCCTCGTCGCGCGCGGGGACCACCACTGAGACGCTCCGGACGGGCGCCTGTTCCGGCCGCGGCCTGAGCGGCGCGGCTCGCCGAGCCCCCTGGCCGATGCGGACCACCGCCGCTCCCGCCGCAAGGGCACGCGCTCCGTGGAACGCGGCCCGCACCAGCCCGCTCACCGCTCGCCCCTCGAGGAACGGAGAGCTTGGGAGGTCAACCGACGCCGGCGGTGACGGGAGGACGGGGCGCGACCGGCGTCGGACCTCGGGACCCGCCACCGCCCCCGCCGCCACCGCCCCCGCCGCCATCGCTGCCGTCGGGGCCCGGACCGGCGACGGGAGGCCCGCCGTCGGCTCGGTGCTCGTCGCGGCTCGTCCGGCGCAGGAGCACCGGCCAACCGACGAGGCCCACGCCGGCGAAGAGGAACCACTGCACGGCGTAGGAGAGGTGCGGGCCCTCATCGGTGACCGGCGCGGGCAGCACCCGGGGGAGGTCCGCATCCTGGGGCGGGTCCTGCGTCTCGAGCTGGACGTACACCGGGAGCAGGTCGCGCTCATACTGCTGCTGGACCCGTCCGATGTCGACCCGGGCGAGCTCCTCGAGGACGCCGTCCTCCGGATCGGTCGGGCCGATGCCCTGGCGCTCCTGTGTCGGGAAGGCGAGGCCCGTGACCGTCACCTCGCCGGACGACGGGACGACCGCGTCCCTGACGACGTCGAGGTCGCTCGCGAACGGCGCGAACCCGCGGGTGACCAGGACCGCTCGGCCGTCGCCGAGGACGAGTGGCGTGACGACGTGCCAGCCCGAGACACCGTCGAGCGAGCGGGGCCGGACGAGAAGCCCGGCATCAGCGTCGTACGTGCCGGTGACCGTCACCCGCCGGTACTGGAGATCGCCGACGCCGTCGATCGTCGCTCCCGGTGGGACGACGTCGGTGACAGGCGCGGCGGGCATCTCGGCCCGCGCTGTGATGTCGGCGTTCCGCTGCTTGCGCACCTCGAGCCGGTCCAGCTGCCAGAAGCCCAGGCTGATGAACGTGATCACCAGGGCGACCACCAGCGCGTGGCCCACGACCCACTTCGGGCGCAGCCAGAACGGCTTCCTGCGACGCTCGGTGCGGCTCATGTCGGCCACCCGTCGGCCGCCACCATGTCCGCCACGATCCGCCCGCTCATGGCGACGAGCGGCAGGCCCCCGCCGGGGTGCGCAGAGCCGCCCGCCAGGTAGAGCCCCTGCTTGGGTCCACGGTTGGACGGGCGGAGGAACGCGGCCCGCCGTCCGTTCGAGGAGGTCCCGTAGATGGAGCCCTGCCACGACCTGGTCCGGCTGGCGATGTCGAGCGGGGTCACGACCTCGCACACCCTCGTGCGACCGGCCACGTCGAAGCCGCGGGTCGCCAGCAGGTCGAGCAGCTGGTCGCGGTACCGATCGGCCTCACGGTCCCAGTCAACCGTGCCGGCGGGCGGGACGTTCACGAGCACGAACCACGCCTCGCAGCCCGGTGGCGCAGCACCCGGGTCGGTGACGGAGGTGTTGCAGAGGTAGATCGTCGGGTCGGTCGGCGCCCGCCCCTCGGAGAAGATCTGACGGAACTCGCTGGGCCCGTCGGCGGCGAAGCTGATCTCGTGGTGGGCCGGCGATCGGGCTCCAGCGTCGCCGCCCTCGACGCCGAGCAGCAGCGCGAAGCCGGACGAGGAGAGCGTCGCCCGCAGCGTCCGCCGGAGCATGCGGGGGTCCGGCAGGAGGTCACCGTAGAGGTGGATCGCGTCGACGTTGGCGACGACCACGTCGGCGTCGAGCACCTCGCCACCCGCCAGCCGGAGCCCCCGCACCGACGTGGCGTCGGCGCGGATGGCCTCCACGTCGGCGCCGGTCCGCACCTCGACGCCAGCGGTCGCCATCGCCTTCTCGAGCGCCCCTGCGAGCACAGCCAGGCCCCCCCGGACGTACCACGCCCCGAACGCCTGCTCGATCCACGGGATGCAGGCCAACGTGGCCGGCGTGCGCTCCGGTGACGAGCCCGAGTAGGTGGCGTAACGGCCGGCCCACTGGACGAGCCGGGGGTCGTCGAAGACCCGCCGGGCCCGCGAGGACAGCGTGCGCAGCGGGTCGATGGCGAGGAGGTCGCCCGGTCGCTGCATCCGCTGGAGGAGGGCGACGGGTGACTCGAGCGGACCGGCGAAGAACGACCGTTCCGCCACCTCCCAGATCGTCCGTGCGTGTGCGAGCCAGGCGTCGAACGCCTCACCCGCGCCGGGGAAGCCGGCTTCGACGGCTGCGACCGCAGCGCCGCGGTCGGCCCGGTGGTCGAACGTCGCGGCGCCGCCCGGAGCACCGCCCGGCCACGAGTACCGGCAGATCGGATCGAGGCGCACCAGGTCGACGGCCTCGGCCAGTGACGTGCCGGTCAGCGCCAGCAGCTCGTCGAAGACGTGCGGCAGGGTGAGCAGCGACGGCCCCGTGTCGAACGTGAAGCCGTCGACGCTCCGGGCCGCGAGCTTGCCCCCCAGCTCCGGGTTCCGCTCGAGCAGCGTGACGTCGTGGCCGGCGACGCCGAGGCGGATGGC
>JBBDQT010000016.1:0-12443 GCA_040905815.1 Acidimicrobiales bacterium | reverse complement strand
TTCTCTGGTTCGTCGCGGGCGGGAAACAGGCCGTTCACGACAGACCCGTACCGTCAGCGGGCATGGAGACGTACGTGGTGTGCGGCTGGCAGCACCGGGGACACTCGCCTGCACCCGGAACCGGTCGTGGTCCTGTCGGCGGCGGGCGCGTTTCGGCCGGACGCTACGGTCGCCGGCGTGGGCGTGGTCATCGCGATCGATGCCGGGACGACCGGGGTGCGCGCCTTCGCGGTGGACGAGGCGGGTCAGCCCGCTGGCTGGTCGTACCGCGAGTTCACCCAGCACTACCCGCGGCCGGGATGGGTCGAGCACGACCCGGAGGAGATCTGGACCGCCGTCCAGGCGACGCTGGCCGAGCTGACCGAGGCGCTCGACCAGCCGGTCGCCGCCATCGGCATCACCGACCAGCGGGAGACGGTGGTGGCGTGGGACCGACGCACCGGTGCGCCGCGCCACCGGGCCATCGTGTGGCAGGACCGCCGGACCGCTGGGGCGTGCGAGGCGCTCGAGGAGGCAGGCCACCTTCCGGTGGTGCGAGAGCGGACCGGCCTCGTCCTCGACCCGTACTTCAGCGCGACCAAGGCGGCGTGGCTGCTCGAGGAGGGTGGGGTGGAGGCGGACGCCGACCTCGCCCTCGGGACGGTCGACTCCTGGTTGCTCTGGAAGCTGACCGGTGGCGCGAGCTTCGCGACCGACGTCTCCAACGCCAGTCGCACCCTGCTGTTCGACATCGGTGGGCTGGCGTGGTCCGACGAGCTCTGCGAGCTGTTCGGCGTCCCCCGCTCGGCGCTGCCCGAGGTCCGCCCCTCGAGCGGCCGCTACGGCGTGACCGTCGACGGGTCCGGGGTGCTGGCCGGCATCCCGGTGAGCGGGATCGCCGGGGACCAGCAGGCGGCGCTGTTCGGCCAGGCGTGCACCACGGCGGGCATGACCAAGAACACCTATGGCACCGGCAGCTTCGTGCTGATGAACGTCGGCCAGGTGAAGCCGCCGCCGGTGGAGGGGCTCCTCACCACCGTGGCGTGGTCGATCGAGGGCGTCGCCGGGGCGACCTATGCCCTCGAAGGCGCAATATTCGCCACCGGCGCCGCCGTGCAGTGGCTCCGGGACGGTCTCGGCGTGATCCCCGACGCCGCGGCGAGCGAGGCGCTGGCGGCCTCGGTCGCCGACTCAGGTGGCGCCTACGTCGTCCCTGCCTTCGCCGGGCTCGGCAGCCCGTGGTGGGATCCGCACGCGCGCGGCGCGGTCGTGGGCATCACCCGGGGCACGACCGCGGCGCACCTGGCCCGGGCCACCCTCGAGTCCATCGCCTACCAGACCCGCGACGTCGTGGCCGCCATGAGCGAGGCCTCCGGTCACGCCGTCACCAGCCTCCGGGCCGACGGTGGGGCATCGGCGAACGACCTCCTCCTCCAGATGCAGGCCGACCAGCTCCAGGTCCCCGTCGCCCGGCCCGTCGTCCAGGAGACGACCGCCCTGGGCGCCGCCTGGCTGGCCGGTCTCGCCGAGGGCGTCTGGAGCAGCCTCGACGACGTCGGGGCCCAGTGGCGCCTCGACCGGGAGTTCGAACCCGGCGCCGGCCGCGCCGCCGCGGATCGGGGCTGGGCCGGCTGGCGCCGCGCCGTCGAGCGCTCCCTCGCCTGGGACCGCTGACCTGCGACGTCCTCCCGTCAGGGGAGCTGGACGACCTGGGCGCGGACGTGGGCGACGCCGGGGGCGACGGTGCCGAGCTCTTCGGCGACTGCCCGGGAGAGGTCGAGCGACCGGCCGGCCACGTACGGTCCGCGGTCGTTCACCAGGGCGAGGACGGACCGGTCGCCACGGGTGACGAGCAGCACGGTGCCGAGGGGGAGCTCCTTGCTCGCGACGGTCCAGCCCCGCTGGTCGTAGATGGCGCCGCTCGCGGTGGGCCGGCCGTCGAAGCCGGGGCCGTACCAGGACGCCATCCCCTCCACGACCTGGCCGGTGAACGTCATGCCCGGGGGCAGCCCGGCTGTGGGCCCGAAGGGATGCGCCGCCATGAGCTCGGCCTGGGCGGCGGTCGCCCGGGCGAAGCGGTCGCGCTGGTGGCTCGTGTAGCCGCCGGCGGGGGGCAGCCCGCCGGACTCACCGGTGGGCGTGCCCGGGAGCACCGTGAACGATCCGGTCGGCGCCTCCCTCGTACCGACCTCACCGGCTCGTGCAGCCGCCGCTCGACGGGCCGCTTCCTCCCGCCTCCTCGCGACGCGAGCAGCCTCCTCTCGCGCCTGCTCCTCCTCCGCCAGGCGCCGGGCGAGGGCGTTGCGCGCCTCCTCGGCCTGGGCGGCGGCCGAGCGGGCCTCGTGGTCCGCGATCGTCGCCTCGAGCGCCGCCCGCGCCGTGGCGATCTCGACCTCCGCTCGTCGAGCAGCGGCGAGCGCCTGCTCCGCAGCCAGGTGCTCGGCTCGTGCGTCTGCCCCCGACACGGCGGCCCGCTCGACCACGTCCCGGTCGACCTGGTGGACGGCGTCGGCGAAGATCCCGCCCCTGGCCCGGGCCGCCTCCCCGAGCGAGGTTCCGTGCACGAAGGACGCCACCGCGTGCTCGACGAGGCGCCTCCGGGCCTCGGTGGCGGCCGCCTCCGCGGCGGACGACCGCTGCTGCGCGGCGACGAAGCGGGCGTGGGCGCCTTCCGAGGCGTCGGACAAGGCGGCGATCTGGGCGAGGAGCTCGGTCCGGCTCGCCACCAGGGCGTGGCCCTCCACCTCCAGCGCTGCGGTGGCTGGCCGGGGCGCGGCCTCCTCGGCGTGGGCGGGCGCCGAGACCAGGGGCGCGAGGGCGACGCAGAGCACGACGACCAGCCCACGCCTCATCGCTAGGGTGTCGGCACCTGGCTTGCCCGCCTTGATGGTCGGCTGGCTCGCTCACGAAACCCGGTCGAAGGAGGTCCCCCCATGCGAGTTGGTGTGCTGACCGGCGGCGGCGACTGCCCAGGGCTCAACGCGGTGATCCGTGCCGTCGTCCGCAAGGGCGAGCGCGTGCACGGTGACGCGGTGCTGGGCTTCCTCGACGGCTGGCGAGGCGTCATCGAGCGCGAGATCACCACGCTCGACGTCGAGGCGATGCGGGGCACCCTGCCGAGGGGCGGCACCGTCATCGGCACGTCCCGCACGAACCCCTACAAGATCGACGGGGGCGTGGAGGCGTGCAAGGAGACCCTCGCGGCGCTCCAGATCGACGCCCTCATCGCCATCGGCGGCGAGGACACCCTCGGCGTCGCCAACAAGCTGCACGGCGAGGGGGTCGCGGTCGTCGGCGTGCCGAAGACGATCGACAACGACCTGTCGGCGACAGACGTCACCTTCGGGTTCCACACCGCCGTCCAGGTCGCCACCGACGCCATCGACCGCCTCCACACGACCGCCGAGAGCCACGACCGGGTCATCGTCTGCGAGGTGATGGGGCGCCACGCCGGCCACATCGCCCTCTACGCCGGGATCGCAGGCGGTGCGTCGATGATCCTCGTGCCGGAGGAGCCGTTCGACATCGACGAGGTGTGCGCCCGCCTCGAGGCGCGCCACGACGCCGGCCGCTTCGCCTCCATCGTGGTCGTCGCCGAGGGAGCGCAGCCCAAGGAGGGCAGCCTCGTCCTGCAGGACGCCGAGGTGGACGCGTTCGGGCACGTGAAGCTCGGGGGCATCGCACAGGTGCTCGCCGAGCAGATCGAGGCCAGGACGGGCTTCGAGACCCGCATGACGATCCTCGGCCACATCCAGCGGGGCGGGACCCCGACCGCCTTCGACCGGGTGCTCTCGACCCGGTTCGGCATCGCCGCCATCGACGCCGTCCACGACGGTGACTTCGGGAAGATGGTGGCCCTGCGCGGCGACGCGGTGGTGCGGGTCGCGCTCGCCGATGCGGTGGGCGAGCTGAAGACGATGGACCCGACGCTCTACCACGACGTCGCCCAGGTCTTCTTCTGAACCAGGTCGTCTCCTGAGCGACCTCGGACTCAGCTGATCGCTAGACCGCCTTGTGGTGGTCGGTCGCGGGATCCTCCGCAGCCTCCGCCTCGCTCGTGCCCTTCTTGAACTCGTTCTGGGCTTGCCCCAGGGACCGCGCCAGCTTCGGGAGCTTGGCGCCCCCGAACAGCACGAGGACGACGACGAGGATGATGAGGAGCTCCGGTGCTCCGAGTCCGGCCATGGCAGGCTCCCTTGCTCGCGGGCCCCAGCGGGACCGGTGGCCAAGGGTACGGGCTGGGCGGACGGCGCGCAGACGTGGCTCGCATCCCGTCATCCACCTGGCGCGACCGCGAGCCGCTGCCAGGCAGCGGTCACTGGGCTGGACCTCAGTCCCCGGGCCTCGGCGGGGGGACGTCTGCGGGGACGGTCGTCGTCGGCGGCGGTCGCACGAACTGCCGGTAGTCGCCCGGTGTGAGTGGCTCCTCGGTCGTCTCTCCGGCGCCGTTCGGCACCTGTCGCGGCTGTCCGTCCACCTGGAAGACCACCTTCTCGACGCCCGCCACCGCGGTGGCGGTGAAGACGATCTGCGCGAGGGCGAGGCGCACGCTCTGAGGGGAGACATCGCTGATCTCCGAGCTCAGGTCGATCGTGATGAGCCCGTCTTCGAGACCGCTCACGCCGCGCAGCACGGTGCTCGAGGAGATGGCGGTGCCGAGGCCGCTGTCGCTCTCGGCCTCGGTCGGCTCGGTCAGGAGGGACAGGATGGCGCTCTCGACCGTCTGCTCGCCGGGGAGCTGACGGCGGACCTGCACCAGGTACCCCTCGTTGTCGACGAGGTAGACGGTCGTCGGACGGAACGTCGGCAGCGGCCTCGGCTCGGAGGTCGTCGTGGCGCTCGTCTCCAGCAGCCCGTACGGCACCGACTCGACGGCGAGCTCCCGAGGCGCCCTGTCGAGCTGGACACCGCAGGCGGCGAAGGTGAGCGCCACCGTGGCCGTCAGCAACGTGGCACCGGCACGGCGCCGGGCGCTCATCGCTCCACCTCGGCGGCGGGCACCGCGGCAGGTCCGAGGTCCAGCTCCGCCGACAGCTCGAAGCGCGGGAACGCCAGCGGCAGCTCCACCACGAAGCGGGCGCCGATCCCGTCCGGTCCGTCCTCGACCCACACCCGCCCGCCGTGCAGGCCGACGTGCTCCTTGACGAGGGCCAGCCCGAGGCCGACCCCCTCACCGGCCCCCCGACGACCGGCGACGGTCCCGCCGCGGGAGAACCGTTCGAAGATCCGGTTCCGGTCGGCGGCGTCGACACCGGGTCCCTCGTCGGTCACCGCGATGCGCACGTCGTTGTCGGCGACCTCCACGCTCACCAGTGTGGCCCCGCCCCCGTAGGCCTCCGCGTTGTCGAGGAGGTTGGCCAGCACACGGACGAGGCGGCGCTTGTCGACCTGGACCATGCACGCCGACGCCGCCGGCTCGATCTCGACCTGGACCGGGGTGCGGTGCAGGCCGACGGCCAGGGAGACGAGCTCGGCGATGCGCACGTTGTCGAGCTGCAGGCTCGCGTTCCCTGCGTCGAAGCGGGAGATCTCGAGCAGGTCGGCGACCATCGCCGTGAAGCGCTGGACGTCGGCGACGAGCAGGTCGAGCGCCGCCTGGGCCCTCTTCGGCATCTCGTGCCGTTGGCCCTGCAGCACCTCGATCGAGGCGGAGAGGGTTGTCAGCGGCGAGCGCAGCTCGTGGCTCACGTCGGAGGCGAACCGGGCGTCGCGCTCGATGCGCTCCTGGAGGGCCCGGGCCATGTCGTTGAAGGAGGTGACGAGGGCGCCGAGATCGGCGTCGTCCACGGTGCTCACCCGGGTGTCGAGCCGGCCGCCGGCGATGGCGGCCGCGGCCTGGCGCACCTCGGCCAGGGGTCGCAGGACGCTGCGGCCGGCCGCCGCGCCGAGGCTCGCGCCGGCGATGGTGGTGAGGCCGCCGGCGACGAGCAGGGCGAGCGTCAAGGAGTTGAGGGCGCTCTCGACGTCCTCGAAGGACGCGCTCTCGAAATAATAAGCGTTCACCGCAGGAAGGGGGACGCCGATGGCGACGCGGGCGCTGCCGTCGAGGCTGTAGCGCATCCGGCTCGGCCGACCGTCGATGACGGCCTCCCGCACGGCCTCGGGGAACTCGTTGAGCCCGATGTCGAGGTCGGTGGAGTACGGCACGTCGTCGATGAGGACGAAGGGGCTCGCCCCGGTGGGTTCGAGGTTGGCGAGCAGCTGGGCCGGTTCGGCGCCTGCTCGGCGCAGCCCGTCGCGCACGAAGCTGGCGTCGCGGAAGGCCTGGTCGGTCGCCGACGTCTCCCGCTGGGAGACGAGGTTGTCGCGCACGAGCGTGTAGGTGACCACCGCCAGCAGCGTCGACAGCAGGGCGGCCCCCAGGGCGAAGGCGGCCGTCAGGCGAGAGCGGAGCCCGAGGCGGCGGGCGCGCCCGTTGCTGCGGCGCACGGCGGTCGCCACCTCAGCCCTGGAGCTTGTAGCCCAGCCCTCTCACCGTGAGCACGTGCTGGGGGTTCGCGGGGTCGACCTCGACCTTGGTCCGGAGGCGGCGGACGTGGACGTCGACCAGCCGGCCGTCACCGAAGTAGTCGTAGCCCCAGATCCGGTCGAGGAGCTGCTCCCGGCTGAAGACGCGGCCCGATGCCGACGCCAGCTCGCACAGGAGGCGGAACTCGGTCTTGGTGAGGTGGATCTCGGTCTCGCCCCGTCGCACGACGCCCTCGTCGGGGATGACCTCGAGCTCGCCGAAGCGCATCCTGGACCGGCCCGGCTCACCGGAGCGCGCCCGCCGGAGCAGTGCCCGGATGCGAGCGGACAGCTCCTTGGGCTGGAACGGCTTGGTGACGTAGTCGTCGGCGCCCGCCTCGAGCCCCGCCACGACATCATGGGTGTCGGCGCGCGCGGTGACCATGAGGATCGGGACGTCGCTCGTGCGGCGGATGGAACGGCACAGCTCGAAGCCGTCGATGCCGGGGAGCATGAGGTCGATGAGCACGACGTCGGTCGGCTCCTTGCCGAACAGGGCGAGAGCCTCCTCGCCCGACTCGGACTCCTCGACGTCCCACCCCTCGTCCTCGAGGGCCATCCGCACCGCGGTGCGGATCCGTTCGTCGTCCTCGACGGTCAGGATCCTCGTTCCCACACCCTGAGGATGCCGCATCTGAGGGTCGCGCGGGGTGACACCCTCCGCGAGGGGGACATCGCCGTGTCCGACGGGGCGGTCGGCTCTGCCTCAGGCGTCCGTGAGGCCGGCGTCGATGAGAGCGTCGCGGAGCGTCCCGTGCAGGCCGGGACCGGCCGCCAGCGTGAGCGACGAGCCGGCGGGACCGCCGCCGGCGCCGGTCAGCACGGCACCGGCCTCGGCGGCGATCACGATGCCGGCGGCGAGGTCCCACGGCTGGAGGCCTCGCTCGTAGTAGCCGTCGAGGCGTCCGCACGCCACCGCGCAGAGGTCGACCGCGGCAGCCCCGAACCGGCGGATGTCGCGCACCCTCGGCAGCACGTGGCGGAGGATCTCGGCCTGCTCGGCGCGCACCTCCGACCGGTACCCGAAGCCGGTGCCGACGAGGGCGTGGGCGAGGTCGGTCGCCCCTGTGCAGGAGATCGCCGCGCCGTTGCACGTGGCTCCTCGCCCGACCGTCGCAGCGAACAGCTCGTCGTGGACGGGATCGAGCACCACGCCGACCACACCCCGTCCGTCGTGCTCCACGCCGATCGACACCGCGAAGCCGGCGAGTCCGTAGAGGTAGTTGGTCGTCCCGTCGAGCGGGTCGATCACCCAGCGCACGCCCGTCGAGCTCTCGCGGTCGGCGCCCTCCTCCCCGAGGATGCCGTCGCCGGGCCGGGAGGCGACGATGCCGCCCACGAGGAGCTGCTCCGACGCCCGGTCGACCTCGCTCACCATGTCGGTGGACGAGGTCTTGGTGGCGACCTCGTCGGCGGCGAGGAGCCCGGGGATCGACGCTCGCCCCTCCATCAGGAGGGCACCCGCCCCGCGGGCGAGGTCGACCGCCAGCGAGGTCAGCTCGTCGAGCAGCTCGTCGTCGGGGGGTGCGGTGGGGCGGGGCTCGGCCACGGGCGCAACCTACCGTCGGGCGCGGGTGTCACCCCACGAACGCTCTAGGGTCGGCCTGATGCCAGACGGCGTGGTCGACCTCCGCTCCGACACCCTCACCCGGCCGACCGATGCGATGCGCCGGGCCATGGCCGCCGCCGAGGTGGGTGACGACGCCTACCGGGAGGACCCGACCGTGCAGGCGCTCGAGGAGCGCTACGCCGACCTCGTGGGCAAGGAGGCGGCCGTCCTCGTGCCCTCGGGCACGATGGCGAACCAGCTCGCCCTCCGCGTGCTCGGACGTCCCGGCACCACGGCGTTGATCGGCCTCATGTCGCACCTGTCGGGCTTCGAGGCGGCGGCGGCCGGACAGGCGCAGGTCCAGATGGTCACCCTCGACGACAGGAGCGGCACGGTGCCCGCCGACGAGGTGGCATGGCTCGTCGAGGCGGCCGCTCACCACTGGGTGGCCCCGAGCCTCGTGTGCATCGAGAACACCCACATGTACGCGGGCGGGGTGCCGCTCGAGGTGGACGACATCGCCGCGCTCGCCGCCCTCGGGCTCCCCGTGCACATGGATGGCGCCCGGCTCCTCAACGCCGTGGTCGCCACCGGCACGAGCGCCGCTGACTACGCGGCCTCCTGCACGACCGTCTGGACGGCGCTCACGAAGGGCTTGTGCGCACCGGTGGGTGCGCTGCTCGCCGGCCCCGGCGACGTCATCGATGCCGCCCGCCAGGAGCGTAAGCGGATGGGCGGCCAGCTGCGCCAGTCCGGCGTGCTCGCCGCAGCCGGGCTCGTCGCCCTCGACGAGATGGTGGAGCGCCTGGCGGACGACCACGCCCGCGCCCGGCGCCTCGCCGAGGCGGCCGCCGAGCGCTGGCCGGGGAGCATCGAGCCGGCGCGGGTGGTGACGAACATCGTGCGCGTCGCCCACGACGACACCGCAGGGGTCATCGCCCACTTGGTGGGCCACGGCGTGCGCATCGGCACCGTGGCGCCGCGCACGCTGCGCCTCGTCACCCACCACGACGTGGACGACGACGGCATCGAGCGGGCGGTCGCCGCCATCGCGTCGTGCCCGTGCTGATCACGTGAGCGAGCTCTTGGAGGCAGCGCCCGCAGTCGTGCTCGCCGTCTACGCCCATCCGGATGACCCCGAGGTCTCCTGCGGTGGCTCGCTCGCCCGCTGGGCCTCGACCGGGAGCGAGGTCCACGTCGTGGTTGCGACCAGCGGTGACAAGGGCTCAGCCGATCCGGCCACCGTCCCCGCCGAGCTCGCCGCGCAGCGGGCCGAGGAGGTGCGCGAGGCAGCGCAGGTCCTCGGCCTCGCGGGCGTCCACCTGCTCGGCCACCCTGACGGCGAGCTCGACGCCACGACAGACCTTCGGAGGACCATCGTGGGGCTGGTGCGGCGGCACCGGCCGGAGACGGTCGTGTGCCCTGACCCGACGGCCACGTTCTTCGGCGATGCGTACGTCAACCACGTCGACCACCGGGCGATCGGCTGGGCCACCCTCGACGCCGCCGCCCCCGCCGCCGGCTCTCCGCACTACTTCCCGGACGAGGGGCCTGCCCACCAGGTGACGCGGCTGCTCCTCTCGGGGACGCTCGAGCCGGACATCTGGGTCGACGTCAGCGCCTCGGTCGAGGCCAAGGTCGCGGCGCTGTTCTGCCACCGGAGCCAGCTCGCGGCCGACGCCGACGAGTGGCTGCCCGACTTCGTGCACCAGCGCACCCGGGAGGAGGGGCGGAAGGCCGGTGTCGCCCACGCCGAGGGCTTCCGCCGCCTCGTCCTCCGCCGGGAGCCGGTCAGCGACTGAGCGCTCACGGTCTGCCGGTCACGTCCTCGTCGTCTGTCCCTTCGTCCGCCTGTTCGTCCGCTTCGTCCGCGTCCGCCTCGGCGTCTATCTCGAGCTCACGGCGCCACTCGGCCATCGCCCGCAGGACGAGCACCGAGACGATCGCCACCCCACCGGCACCGACGGCGGCGCCGACGAGCCCGCCCACGGCAGCCACCGTCCGGCAGCCTGCGGCGTCGTCTGGATCCCGCTCGGGCAGCGCGTCGACGTCCACCGGCTTGCCCTCGGCGTCGAGCTCCACGGCGACCTCGGGCGTGCCGCACTGCAGGTCGGTGATGGCGTAGCCGATGAGCCCGCCGCACAACCCGCCCAGCAGGATGGCGATGAAGGCGAGCCCCCTGGCCGCCACCGAGGGGAGCGCGCTCGGCGTGTAGGCGCGGGCCACCGGCGCACCTCGGGCCGGGTCTCCGCGTCGGCTCGCCACTCCCGCAGCGTACTGGCGGGCCCGGGCCCGGCCTGCCGCCTCACCTCGCCTGAGAGGTCACGTCACGACGTGGTCTCTCACCGGTGTGGCCTCCGAGGTGATGGCGCGGTTGATCCGGTGGAGGCCCCAGGACATGGCGGCGAGCCAGGTGGCGGTGATGAGCAGCAACACGAGGTAGCCGAAGGCCTGCAGGGTGGGGGTCCCGCCGACGGCCTCGCGTTGGAGTAGGGACTTGTCGGCTTGGAAGGGACGCGTGAAGCTCCGGTCCGCGGGCACCTCTGCGGCGGGGATCCCCGGGTCCTCCGGGAGGTAGATCGGCATCGCCTGCAGGGACCGGTCGCGGTGCAGGCGCAGGACGGTCTTCCACTCGCCGTGGACGGGTACCGGCTCGACGGTCCGGTAGACGCCGCCGCCGTCGTGCTCCAGCCCGGTCCGGATGAGCCCGCCTTCGCTCCACTCACGTCCTTGCCACGCGAGCACCTCGAACCACGAGGCGTCCTCGGCCGCTTCGGGCGGATCGAGGGCGACGGTGGCGTGCACCGTGCGCCCGGCCTCGGCTCCGACGTCTTCCAGGACGACCTCGGCGCGGATGTCGGGTCCATCGGTGTCGATCGAGGGGTACGTGAGGCAGGCGACGGCGACCACGACTGCACCTGCGCCGACCGGCCAGCGCACCGGCTGGCGGCCGACCTCGGCGGGGGCGAGCACCCGTCCGACGAGACCACCGAGGACACCACCGGACACCGCTGCGGCCAGGCCCAAGAGGGCTCCTTCGGGCCACAGGGCGGCCGGCCACAGCAGGGGCATCCACAGATGCGACCATCCCCATTCGGCCGCGAGCCCAACGGTGCCGATGAGCGCTCCTGCAACCGCGCCGAACGTGACCTGACGGTCGCGCCTGATGACGAGCGCCGCGCCCTCGACCAACAGGGCCTCGACGAGGTAGAGCGGGAAGTGCAACAGGCTGCGGTCGAGCACCGGTCCGACGAGCAGCGCGAGCTCGCCCCGCACGAGCAGGAAGAACGCCACGCACGCGAGCGCGCCGCCCCGTCCGAGCCGGATGCGCGCGGCGACGAGGCCGATGCCCGCGGCGAGCATCAAGAGCACCGGGTGGTACAGCAACGAGAACTGCGGGACGCCGAAGTCGAACTCGCCCTGCAACGTGGACAGCCCGATCAGGAACGCTCCGCCGAGCGCCACCTGCATCCCTCGGACGAGGAGCGACTGAGCTGCCTCTCGGGACTGCGGTCGATCCACCATCGCTTCGCGGGACAGCGCCCAGATGGCCAGCGTCGCGAGGGACGCGCCGCCGACCATCTGGATGTGGGTCGGTCCCCACAGGGTCACGTCCTGGCCGAACAGACGATGCCAGACGTCGTCGAGTGGGAAGCCGGCGAGCGCGAAGACGCCGCACAGCAGCAACAGCAGACCACCGACGGGGGCGTGCCAGTCGTCGGCCAGACGCACGCTGGTCGGGGTCGGACGGCCGGTGCCGATCAGCACGGAGAGGTATCCGGCTAGCGCCCGGCTAGCGCGATGCCGACGAGCCCGGCGAGGATGAAGTAGTGAGACGGGTTCGCGAACGGGCCGGCATCTCGCCCGTTGTCGATGTGGGTCGAGACGTCCCAGTAGAACCCGAAGACGGCGATGACCAACGCGCCACCTCCGACCGCAGCAGGAAGTGCCGCGTACCGCGGGATGTTCGACACCCGTTCGCTGAAGTCAGCCAGGTCCCGCAGCCAGCCGGCCTCACCGCGCCGGTACACGACGGCCAGGACCGTCAGGACGGCGACTCCGATGACGGCGACGATCGTCGCGGGAACGAGGTCTTCGAGCGGCGTGCCGCCAGCCGGGTCGAAAGCGTCGGCTGACGCCGGCGACGAGGGCACCGCCACCGAGGTGACGGTGACGGCGAGGAACGACCATGCGCGCAGGACCCGAGCTCGCCACATGCTTACCGAGAGTAACGCAGGCACGCTCTGGTCGCCGCTCGACGCCGGCAGCACGGACCCTGTAGAGCGGTGAGCCGGATCCCGACACATCGGACCCCGGCGCGCACGAGGTCGGTCGGGGTGGTGCATGCACCGGTGCCCCGCCCCTGCGCTGGCATGCTGTCCGGGTGCGTGGGTGGACTCCGGGGAGC
>JBBDQT010000015.1:0-2039 GCA_040905815.1 Acidimicrobiales bacterium | reverse complement strand
GGCGTCGAAGGCGGCGGTGCCCCTGGCGAGGGCCCGGGCCACCGACACCTGGTGGATGGCGAGGCCGAAGATGGTCACGCCGATGGGGATGTGCCACGCCGCAGCGTCGTTCGACTCTCGGCCGGTGTAGCCGAGGCCGATCTGGACCGTCATGAGCACGACGATGGCGGCGGCCACGCCGACGGCTGCCTTGTTGGCGCGGGCGACGATCGCCACCACGAGGGCGCCGACGGCGAACAGGTACGAGATGTTCCCGACGATGCCGTGGGCGACGATGCTGAGCTCCCCGAAGAGCAGGTCGGAGTGGCCGGCCATCCAGGCCTGGACGAGCACGAGGCCGGCGATGAGCCCGGCGAGGATCCGGAAGACCTTGAGCAGCTTGGCGCGGGAGGCGATGGGGGACGAGGCGGTGGGCATGGCGACATCCTGCCCGGCCTCACCAGCCCCGGTCGACCCACTCCTGGAGGTGCGGGCGCTCGGCGCCCACGGTGGTGTCGGCGCCGTGGCCGGGGAGCACGAGCGTCTCGGGCGGCAGCGCGAGGAGCTTGGTGTCGACCTGCTCGATGATCTGCGCGAAGCGGGCCGGGTCCTTCTCGGTGTTGCCCGGCCCCCCCGGGAAGAGCGTGTCGCCGCTGAAGAGGACGGGCGCGCCCTCGAGCTTGAAGCACATCGAGCCCGGGGTGTGGCCGGGGGTGAGCATGGTGTGGAGCCGCAGGTCGCCGATCTCGACCACGGAGGCGTCCTCGAGCACCTCGTCGTAGGACGGGAGCATGTCGGCGTCCTCGGCGGAGACGGCGACCGAGAACCCGGCGTCCCGGATGGCGGGCACCGCCTGGATGTGGTCCCAGTGCCCGTGGGTCTCGATCACCTTGCGCACGCCGAGGTCTCGGCACAGGTCGAGCAGCCGCTCGTGCTCGTTGGCGGCATCGAGGAGGACCGCCTCCCCCGTCTGTTTGCAGCGCAGGACGAAGACGTTGTTGTCGAAGGGGCCGACCACGACCTTGTGGATCTCCGCCCGCTCGTCGGCCCAGTGCAGCGTCCCAGGTGCCATCGCTCCATTGTGCCGCCAGGCGAGCCGGCGCGTGTGGCCTGTGATCTCCGCCGGGTGTGGCTCTTGACCGACCGGTCTAGTAGAACGTCGAGCGACCGTTTCCGACCGCCAGCGCGCGCCGCACAGGGGGGCCACCAGGTGAACTTCGCCTTCTCCGAGGAGCAGGAAGAGCTCCGCAAGACCGTCCGGGCCTTCCTTGAGGCGAAGTCGAGCGAGGCCGAGGTCCGCAGGCTCATGGAGACCGAGGCGGGCTACGACGAAGCCGTCTGGAAGCAGATGGGGGAGCAGATGGGCCTCCAGGGCCTCGCCATCCCCGAGGAGTACGGGGGCTCCGGCTACACCTACGTCGAGCTCGTCGTCGTGCTCGAGGAGATGGGCCGTCGCCTGCTGGCCGCGCCCTACTTCTCCACCGTCGTCCTCGCCGCCAACGCCATCCTCCACTCGGGCGACGACAAGGCCAAGAGCGAGCTCCTCCCGGGCATCGCTTCCGGCGAGACGATCGCCACCGTCGCCTTCACCGAGGAGAACGGCCGCTGGGACGAGGCGGGCATCACGATGACCGCGTCGAAGTCGGGCGACGGTCACACCCTCGACGGCACCAAGTCCTTCGTGCTCGACGGCCACACCGCCAGCCTCGTCGTCGTCGCCGCCCGCACCGATGCCGGCGTCAGCCTCTTCTCGGTCCAGGGCGACGCCCCAGGCATGACCCGCACCCTGCTCCCGACCATGGACCAGACCCGCAAGCAGGCCAAGCTGGAGCTCTCCGGAACCCCCGCCACCCTCATCGGCACCGATGGCGGCGGCTGGGCGACCCTCGAGCGCATGCTCGACCTCGCCGCCGTGGGCCTCGCCGCCGAGCAGGTGGGGGGCGCCCAGCTCATCCTCGAGATGGCGGTCCAGTACGCCAAGGACCGTGTCCAGTTCGGACGGCCCATCGGCTCGTTCCAGGCGATCAAGCACAAGTGCGCCGACATGCTGCTCGAGGTCG
>JBBDQT010000014.1:0-2077 GCA_040905815.1 Acidimicrobiales bacterium | reverse complement strand
CGCGCCGTGGGCATGGGCGACGGTGACTGGGACAAGTCCCAGGTCGGCGTGTGCTCGTCTTGGAACGAGGTCACCCCCTGCAACCTCCCGCTCGACCGGCTGGCGAAGCGGGCCAAGGAAGGTGTCCGGGCCGCCGGGGGCTTCCCGCTCGAGTTCACGACCATCGCCGTCTCCGACGGCATCTCCATGGGCCACGAGGGCATGCGGGCCAGCCTCGTCAGCCGGGAGGTCATCGCCGACTCCGTCGAGACGGTCGTGCACGCCGAGCGCCTCGACGCGCTGGTGACCTTCGCCGGGTGTGACAAGAGCCTGCCCGGCATGCTCATGGCGTCGGCCCGGCTGAACGTCCCGTCGGTGTTCGTCTACGGCGGGTCGATCCTCCCCGGGCGCCTCAACGGCAGGGCGCTCGACATCGTCAGCGTCTTCGAGGCGGTCGGAGCGGTCGGTTCGGGCGCCATGGAGCAGTCCGAGCTCGACGCCATCGAGCGCAACGCCTGCCCGACCGAGGGCAGCTGCGCGGGCATGTTCACCGCCAACACCATGGCGTCGGTCGCCGAGGCTCTCGGCATGTCGCTTCCGGGCAGCGCCTCGGTGCCCGCCGTCGACAGGCGGCGTGACGACGACGCCTACGCCGCCGGCCAGGCCGTCATCAAGCTCCTCGAGCTCGGCATCCGGCCCCGCCAGATCATGACCAAGGAGGCGTTCGAGAACGCCATCGCCGTGGTGATGGCGCTCGGGGGCTCGACGAACGCGGTCCTCCACCTCCTGGCCATCGCCTACGAGGCACGGGTGGACCTCCAGCTCGACGACTTCAACACGGTCGCCGCCCGGGTGCCCCACATCGCCGACACCAAGCCTCACGGGACCTACCACATGGCCGACGTCGACCGGATCGGCGGCGTCCCGGTCGTGCTGCGCGAGCTGCTCGACGCCGGCCTGCTGCACGGCGACTGCATCACCGTCACCGGCAAGACGATGGCGGAGAACCTCATCGAGCTCGACCCGCCGAAGCCCGATGGCGAGGTCGTCCACCCGGTCTCCGCTCCGCTCCACGCAATCGGGGGCATCGCCATCCTCACCGGCACGCTGGCGCCGAAGGGCTCGGTCGTGAAGGTGGCGGGCATCGACTTCGACCGCTTCGAGGGCAATGCCCGGGTCTTCGACGACGAGGACGGCGCGATGGCCGAGATCATGGCCGGCCGCATCGCGGCCGGCGACGTGCTCGTGATCCGCTACGAGGGCCCCAAGGGCGGCCCCGGCATGCGGGAGATGCTCGCGGTCACCGGCGCGCTGAAGGGAGCGGGCCGTGGTGGCGACACCGCGCTCGTCACCGACGGCCGGTTCTCAGGTGGCACCCACGGCTTCTGCGTGGGCCACGTCGCTCCCGAGGCTGTCGACGACGGCCCCATCGCGCTCGTCGCCGACGGCGACCGGATCGTCATCGACGTGACCCGCCACTCCATCGACCTGCTCGTGGACGACGCCGAGCTGGGGAGGCGCCGCGCCGCCCTCAAGCACCCAGAGCCCCGGTACACCTCAGGTGTGCTGGCCAAGTACGCCCGCCTCGCCACCGGCGCCGAGCGGGGCGCCGTCACCGAGCCCTGACCGGAGCCGCCCGGGAGCGCCGCCGCCCCGAGCCCCCCGAACTGGCGGTCAGGACCGCGCCTGGGTGTCGGATCCAATCGCCAGAACGGGCTCTGGGGTGGGGGTGCGCGCCGGCTCAGCGGGCGCGCCAGGACCGGACCGCGTCCTCGACGACGATCGGCATCGTAGTGGAGGGCGGGCCGTCGGCAGCGAGACGGTTGATCTGGCGGATCTTCTGGTTCACGCCGTCGACCAGGTCCCGCACCTCGGCCTCGGACCCCGCGGTGGGGACTCGCTCGAGTGCCTCCTCCCGTGCCTTGCGGATCGCGAGCGTCGGCGGCGCCCCTCGGATGTCCTCGCGATCGAGCAGCTTGTTGACCCACCACATCCCGTCGTGGGGGCGGTCGAGACCGGCGAGGGGCTTGCCCATGCCTGGGAGGTCGTCGAAGAGCCCCTGCTCCTGCGCCTCCCGGATCTGCCGGTCGATCCGCGC
>JBBDQT010000013.1:1452-12888 GCA_040905815.1 Acidimicrobiales bacterium | reverse complement strand
CCGTAGGTGTTGAACGGGCGCACGACCGCGACCGGCAGCTCGAAGGCGTGGTGGAACGACAGCGCCATCATGTCGCCGCCGATCTTGCTCGCCGAGTAGGGCGACTGCGGCTGGAGGGGGTGGTCCTCCGAGATCGGCACGGTGATGGCGCTGCCGTACGTCTCGCTCGTCGACGTGTGGACCATGCGGCTGACGCCGGCCCTCCGGCAGGCGAGCGCCACGTTCTGGGTGCCCTGGACGTTGACCTGGACGTAGCTGTCGGGGGCCACGTAGCTGTAGGGGATGCCGATGAGGGCGGCGAGGTGGAACACGACCTCGCTCCCGTCGACCGCCTCGAAGGTGCGCTCCGGGTCGCGCACGTCGCCGGGGAGGAACCGCACGTCGGTGTGCACCTCGGGGTCGAGCCAGCCCGGCCGCCCGAGGGGGTCGTAGAGGGTCAGCGCGGTCACCTCGGCTCCTTCGCGCGCGAGCCGCTCCACGAGCGTGCTGCCGATGAAGCCCTCCCCGCCCGTGACCGTGACCTTCACGCCTGACCAGTCGCGTGCCATGCCCGCTACTCCTCCTCGCCGGTCGCGAACCAGAGGAGCGCCTTGTCGAGCTCCTCGCGCGTGCCGATGTCGATGAACCGCTCGATGATCGGGAAGGCGCCGACCGCCATGCCCCGCTCCATGGCCGCGCTGATGAGCGCGGGCATCTGGTATGGCGTGGCGGGCGGCACGAGCGCGAGCACCTCGGGGTCGAGCACGTAGATGCCGGCGTTGCACGGCATCCGCAGCGTCGGCTTCTCCTCGATGCCGGTGACGCCGGCGCCGTCGAGCTGCAGGACCCCGTAGGGGACGTCGACGGCGTGGTCGAAGGCCGCCACGGTGATCGCCGAGCCGGCTCGGGTGTGGTGCTCGACGAACCGGTCGAAGCGAAGGGAGCTGATCTGGTCGGCGTTCATCACCAGCACCGGGCCGGGCGGCGTGGTCGGCAGGAGGGACAGGGCGCCCGCGGTGTCGAGCGGCTCGTGCTCGTGGAGGTAGGTGAGGTGGACGCCGGCGGCGCTCCCGTCGCCGAGGCGCTCCTCGAAGACCTCGGCCATGTAGTTGACGGCGAGGTGGACGACCGTGATGCCGGCGAGGGCGAGGTTCTCGAGGATGCGCTCGAGGATGGTGCGGCCACCGACGGAGAGGAGGGGTTTGGGCACCTTGTCGGTGAGCGGCGCGAGGCGGCTGCCGCGACCGCCCGCCAGGATGACCGCCGTGGTGGGCGCCCGATCGAGGCCGACCTCGGTCGCCGTGCGCACGCCGACCACCGCGCCGCCGTCGACGACGGGCACCATGCTGAGGTGGTGCTCGCCGACGAGGGCGGCGGCCACGGCGTCGTCGTCTCCCCGCCGCACCCAGATCGGGACGCTCCGGCTCACGTCGCTGATCGCCGAGCCGTGGTCTGCGCCCAGGAGCGCCGCGCTGCGGAGGGCCCCGTCGGTGACCGTGCCGAGCAGCGTGCCGTCGGCGTCGCGGAGCACGGCGATGCCGGTCGAGGCCATGGCGGTCAGCGCCTCGGCGAGCGTCGTGGCGCCGTCGAGCTCCGGCACCGCGGGGTCGCCGGAGCCCGCGCCAGCCGTCCTCATCGGGCCCCCGCCAGCTCGAGCACCCACGCGGCGAGCTCGTCGGCGGCGCGGGGGCGCCCCGCAGCGGTCATCCCGGTGCGCATCGCCGCCAGCGCGGCCGGGTCGTCGAGGCGCTCCTCCAAGAGCGGCCCGACGACCTCGGGGGCGGCGTCGGCGTCCCGGACGAGCAGCGCCCCGCCGGCGCGCACGAGCGGCTCCGCGTTGTGCAGCTGCTCGTCGTGCTCGTGGTGGGCGAGCGGCACGAGCACCGACGGCACGCCGGCGACGGCGAGCTCGGCGACGGTGCCCGCCCCGGCCCGCACGATCGCCAGGTCGGCGGCCGCGTACGCGTCCTCCATGCGCTCGATGTAGCGCACGAGGTCCACGAGGTGGCGGCCGGGGTTCGTGGCGAGCGCCGCCTCGATCTCCTCGTGGGTCCGGGAGCCGGCCTTGAGGACGAGGCGGACGTCGTCCCGGTGCGCCCACCGCTCGGCGAGGCCGAGCGCCAGGCGGTTGAGCGACAGGGCGCCCTGGCTGCCCCCCGTGATCAGGATCATGCGGGTTCCGTCGTCGATGCCGTACGCCGCCCGCGCCGCAGGGCGCAGCGCGGCCCGGTCGAACGCCGTCATCTCCGGGCGCAGCGGGTAACCGGTGAAGCGCACCTCCCGGCCGGTGAAGCGGGTCTGGGGGAAGGAGGTCGCGACGTGGGGGGTGAAGCGGGCCGCCAGGCGGTTCGCCTGGCCCGCCACGGCGCCCGGCTCGTGCACCAGTGCGGGGACGCCCGCCAGCCGTGCCCCGACCACGAGCGGGATCCCGCTGTAGCCGCCCATGGTGACGGCGACATCGGCCCCGTGGCGGCGCAGCAGGGCCCTCGACTGCCAGGAGCCCTTGGCGAGCGCCACCGGCACGAGCGCCTTCTTCCATCCCTGGTTGTTGAACGGGACCATGTCGATGAGGTCGAGCGGGAAGCCCGCCTTCGGTACGAGGTCACCCTCCATGCCGCGAGCGGTCCCCACGAACGAGATCACCGCCGACGGCGCCGCCCGGAGGATCGCGCCGGCCAGCGCCAGCCCGGGGTAGATGTGGCCGCCTGTTCCACCGGCGGCGATGACGATGGTCGGTCCGCCTGCAGCCATGCAACGGCGAGTCTGCCACCGTGGGGCGCACCTCCCGGGCACGGGCGCCTCACCGTCGCTGTCCCCAGCGCGGGCCGGGACACCCGCCCCGGCGCCGCCAGGCGGACGGGGGTCGCTCGCTAGCCTTCCGGCCCACGACGCGACCCGCCCGCATCTCCGGAGGCACCACCATCGCCACTCCCCACGTCAGGCCACCGATCGACCTCTCCGTGCCCCGGCGCGTCCACGTCGTGGGGGCCGGCGGAGCGGGCATGAGCGCCATCGCCGAGGTCCTGGCCACCATGGGCCACACGGTGACGGGGAGCGACCATGCCGGTTCGGCCACGCTCGAGCACCTGCGCCGCCTCGGGATCGACGTCGTCGTCGGCCACGACGCCTCCCACGTCGACGGCGTCGACCTGGTGGCCTGCTCCACCGCCATCCCGGCGACGAACACCGAGGTGCGCGCCGCCCACGTCGCGGGTGTGCCGGTGCTGCGCCGGGCCGAGGCGCTGGCGGCGATCTGCGACGCCCGGCGGACGGTCGCGGTGAGCGGCACCCACGGCAAGACGACGACGACGGCGATGCTCGCCCTCGCACTGCGGGCCGCGGGCATGGAGCCGTCGTTCATCGTCGGCGGCGAGGTGCGGGGCCTGGGGAGCGGCGCGTCGTGGGGGAGCGGAGGGTGGTTCGTGGTCGAGGCCGACGAGAGCGACGGGACGTTCGTGGAGCTGGGCGCCGAGGCGGTCATCGTCACCAACATCGAGGCCGACCACCTCGACCACTGGGGGTCCTACGCCGCGCTCCAGGCGGGCTTCCGCCGGTTCCTCGCCGAGGCAACCGGGCCTCGGGTCCTGTGCGCCGACGATCCGATGGCCGTCCAGGTCGCCGAGGGGCTCGAGTGCCTCACCTACGGGACGTCGGAAGCCGCGACCCATCGGATGGTCGACGTGGTGGCGGGCGCGGATGGTGTGGGCTTCGACCTCGAGCACGCCGGGCAGCGCCTCGGCCGCGTCGAGGTGGCGCTGCCCGGGCTGCACAACGCCCGGAACGCGGCGGCCGCGGTGGTGACCGCCCTCGCCCTCGGCGCCGAGCTCGGCCCGGTGGCCACCGCCCTCAGCGAGTTCCCCGGCGTGCGGCGCCGGTGGGAGCGCAGGGGCGAGGCGGCCGGCGTCACCTTCGTCGACAGCTACGACCACCTGCCGACCGAGGTCTCCGCCGCGCTGGACGCCGCTGCTGCGGGGCGGTGGGAGCGCATCGTCTGCGTCTTCCAGCCCCATCGCCACACCCGGACCCGCGACCTCTGGCGCGACTTCGCCCACGCCTTCGAGGGCGCGGATGTGCTGTGCGTCACCGACATCTACGCCGCCGGCCAGGAGCCGATCCCCGGTGTCACCGGCAAGCTCGTCGTCGACGCCGTGCTCGACGCCCACCCCTGGCGCAGGGTTGCCTGGCTCCCGAGGCGGTCCGACGTGCTCGCCTACCTCGCCGCCGAGCTGCGACCGGGCGACTTGTGCCTGACGCTCGGCGCGGGTGACCTCACCACCCTCCCCGACGAGCTCGTCACCGTGCTCGGCGCCCGTGCGGCGGCGAGCGCCTGATGGGCGCGCCGCCCGTCGGCCTCGACGCCGCCCTCGCCGAGCTCGGCGGGCTCGGCGGGCTCGCGCAGCGGGACGTCCCGCTCGGTGCCCGCACGACGTACCGGGTGGGCGGCGCTGCAGCGATCCTCGTCGAGGCCGAGTCGGTGCCGGACCTCTCCCGCGTCGCCAGCGCGGTGGCCGCGAGCGGGCTCCCGACGCTCGTGGTCGGCAAGGGCTCGAACCTGCTCGTGGCCGACACCGGCTTCCCGGGCATCGCCGTCGTCCTCGGCCCGTCGTTCGAGGCGATCGCCGTCGAGGGGACCGACGTGACCGCTGGGGGAGCGGCCTCGCTGCCGGTCCTCGCCCGGCGCACCGCGGCCGAGGGCCTGACCGGCCTCGAGTGGGCCGTCGGGGTCCCCGGGACCGTCGGCGGCGGTGTCCGGATGAACGCCGGCGGCCACGGCTCGGATGTGGCGGCGACGCTGCGCAGCATCCACGCCTTCGACCTGCGCACCGGCGATCATGGGACTGTGGTGGCTGCCGATCTGGCCCTCGGGTACCGGCGCTCCGCCGTCGGCGCCGGAACCGTGGTGGTCGACGCCACCTTCGCCCTGGCCCAAGGCGATGCCGATGCGGCGACCGCCGCGGTCAAGGAGATCGTCCGCTGGCGCAGGGAGCACCAGCCCGGCGGGCAGAACGCAGGGTCGGTCTTCACGAACCCGCCGGGCGACTCGGCGGGCCGCCTCGTCGACGAGGCCGGTTGCCGGGGCCTGCGCCACGGCACCGCACAGGTGTCACCCAAGCACGCCAACTTCATCCAGGCGGATCCGGACGGTTCGGCCGACGACGTGCTCGCCCTGATCCACCTCGTCGCCGAGCGGGTCCGCGTCGAGACCGGTGTCGAGCTGCGGCCAGAGGTGCGCCTCGCCGGCTTCGCCGACACCGCGCCGGAACCACCTCACCCTAAAGGTGAGGTAGAGGGTTGACTCCCCCCTCGCTCACCGAGCACCGGCGCCCGGTCCCTGCCATCGACCCCCGGATCCGGGCCCGCCGGATCGCCGTCCAGCGAGACGAGGGGCGCCGGCGGCTGCAGCGGCTCGGCATGGTCGGGGGCGCTGCTGCGGTGGCCCTCGGAGCCGCCGGCATCGCCATCTCGCCGCTGCTCGACGTGGACCACGTGGTGGTCACCGGCGCGTCCCACGTCGACCCCAAGGCGGTCGAGGTCGCCACGGGCATCGAGCGGGGAGACCCGCTCGTGGCGCTCGACGCCGCCGGCGCCGCCGAGGCCGTCCGGGCGCTGCCGTGGGTGGCCGAGGTCTCCGTCGAGCACTCCTGGCCGGGGACCGTCGAGGTGGCTGTCGTCGAGCGAGAGCCGGTCGCCGCCGTCCTCCACCCCGACGGCCAGGCGTCCCTCGTCGACGCCGAGGGACGGGTGCTGGAGGAGGTCGCCGCGGACGCGACGGGCGTGATCCTCGTGACGGGCCTTCCCGCGCCCGGTCCCCCCGGATCGACGATGCCGGACTCGGCCCGAGGAGCGGTGGCGGTCGCCGATGGCATCCCCGCCGCGTTGCACCCCGTGGTGGAGCGACTGGTCGTCGACGAGGACGACCGGCTGCGCCTCGAGGTCCGGCTCGAGGAGGGCGCACCGCCGGCGCTCGTGCTCCTCGGGCGCGACGACCAGCTCACCGCCAAGCTCGCCGCTCTCGCGACCGTCGTTGCCTCGGTCGACCTCGCAGGGCTTGCCGTCATCGACCTCGAGGTGCCGAGCGCTCCGGCCTTGACCCGACGATGAGAACCGCGTACCATCTCGACCACAACCAAAGGTTGATGCACATGTCGACCTCAACATGAGGTCAAGGCCGGGTGGACCCACAGGGGTGCGCCCGGCCCTTTGCACGTTCAGGCTCCACCACTTCCAGACAAACGCCCAGCGACACCGATCCAGGCACCAGAACGGTCCAGCGCAACGACGCCGGCCGCGATTCCCAGGAGGAACCCACATGGCCGCTCACCCGCAGAACTACCTGGCGGTGATCAAGGTCGTCGGCATCGGCGGCGGCGGCGTCAACGCCGTGAACCGGATGATCGACGCCGGCTTGAAGGGCGTCGAGTTCATCGGCATCAACACCGACGCCCAGGCGCTGTTGATGAGCGACGCCGAGCTCAAGCTCGACATCGGCCAGGACGTCACCCGGGGACTCGGCGCCGGCAGCGACCCCGACGTCGGCCAGAAGGCCGCCGAGGACCACCGCGCCGAGATCGAGGCGGCCCTCCAGGGCGCCGACATGGTGTTCATCACCGCTGGCAAGGGCGGTGGCACCGGCACCGGCGGTGCGCCGGTCGTGGCCGAGGTGGCCAAGAGCCTCGGCGCGCTCACGATCGGCGTGGTCACCCGGCCGTTCGCCTTCGAGGGTCGCCGGCGGTCGGTCCAGGCCGAGCAGGGCATCCAGAACCTGAAAGACAAGGTCGACACGCTCATCGTCATCCCGAACGACCGGCTGCTCACCGTCTCGAACGAGAAGACGTCCGTGCTGAACGCCTTCAAGATGGCCGACGAGGTCCTCCTCCAGGGCGTGCAGGGCATCACCGAGCTGATCACGACCCCCGGCCTCATCAACACCGACTTCGCCGACGTGAAGATGATCATGACCAACGCCGGCTCGGCCCTGATGGGCATCGGGTTCGGCTCCGGCGAGGGGCGCGCCGTCAGCGCCGCCCGCGCCGCCATCGCCAGCCCGCTGCTCGAGGCCTCGATCGAGGGCGCTCGCGGCATCCTCCTCAGCATCAGCGGCGGCAGCGACCTCGGCCTGTTCGAGGTCAACGAGGCAGCAGAGATCATCCACGGCGTCGCCCACCCGGACGCCAACATCATCTTCGGGGCGGTCATCGACGACGCCATGGGCGACGAGGTGCGGGTCACGGTCATCGCTGCCGGCTTCGACCGCTGGGACGAGGGCAAGGAGCGAGATCAGCTCCGGGTCGCCGGCTCGGACGTCTTCGCGCCGGCCGAGGTCGACGACCTCGACGACCTCGACGACCTGGGCGACGACGACTTCGACGTCCCGTCGTTCCTGAAGTAGGAGGCGTCATCGCAGCGGCGCCGGCTGCGGCCGGGCTCACGGCGCACCACCGCTTCACGTCCCGTGCCGACGGGGATCTGGCCGCGAAGAGCGCCGGCGTCGCCGCCCGTCGGGCTGCGGTCGTCGACCTGCCGTGGACGTGGCTGCGCCAGGTCCACGGCGCCGAGGTCGTGACCGTCCCCGAGCCGGGGGCCAACGCGGGGGCGGAGGCCGACGCCGCCGTCACCGCCGTCCCCGGCGCGGTGCTGGCCGTCCAGGTCGCCGACTGCGCGCCGGTGGTCCTGCTCGCCGACGGTGTGGTGGGTGTCGCCCATGCCGGCTGGCGGGGCCTCGTCGCGGGCGTGCTCCCGGCGACGGTCGCGGCCATGCGGGCGCTCGGCACCGGGTCGGTCAGGGCGCTGCTCGGCCCGTGCGTGCACCCGTGCTGCTACGAGTTCGACCCCGAGGAGCTCGCCCGGGTCGCGGCAGCCACCGGCGACGGGGTCGAGGCGACCTCCTCCGGCGGGGCTCTGGCACTCGATCTGCCGGCCGCGGTGACGGCGTCGCTCGCCGCGGTCGACGTCGAGGTGGACACGGTCGTCTCCACCTGCACGGCCTGCGGTGCCGACCGGCACTGGTCGCATCGCGCGAGGGCCGACCAGGAGCGCCATGCCGCGCTGGCGTGGCTGTCGTGAACGACCGCGGCCGCCCTCGGGCTGTCGTCGAAGCCGCTGCCGTCGCCGAGCGGGCCGAGACGGTGCGAGCCCGCATCGCCCGAGCGGGGGATCCCGAGCGGGTCACGGTCGTGGCGGTGACGAAGGGCTTCGGCTCCGACGCGGTCGCGGCGGCGATCGCCGCAGGGCTGCGCGACCTCGGCGAGAGCTATGCCCCCGAGCTCGCCATCAAGGCCCTTGCCGGCGCAGCATCGGGACCGGACGTCCGCTGGCACTTCGTCGGCCGGCTGCAGTCGAACAAGGTCCGAAGGCTCGCCGGCACCGTCCACCTGTGGCAGAGCGTGGACCGGCCGAGCGTCGTCGAGGAGCTCGCCCGCCATGCAGCGGGCGCCGCCGTGCTCGTCCAGGTGAACGTGAGCGGTGAGCCCCACAAGGGCGGGGCCGACCCCGCCTCCACGCCTGCCTTCGTGGCGGACGTCGCCGCGGCCGGCCTCGAGGTCCGCGGGCTCATGTGCGTGGGCGCACCAGGTGGCGCCGAGGCGGCCCGGCCGGGCTTCCGCCTCCTGCGCTCGCTCGCCGACGACCTCGGCCTCGTCGAGCGCTCGATGGGGATGAGCGGCGACCTCGAGGCGGCCGTCGAGGAGGGCGCCACGATGGTCCGGGTGGGGACCGCCCTGTTCGGGCCGAGACCCGGTCCGCGTGGCGCTGCGACCGGGCTGCGACACTAGGGTCCAACGGCCAAGGAGGGTCTCTCGCACGATGACGACCATGTGGAAGAAGGCGATGCTCTACCTGGGGCTCGGACCCGACGACGAGTACGACGACTACGACTACGACTACGACTACGACGAGCGTCCCGCCGCCCCTGTGGGGCGCTACGCACCTCCCGAACCGCCCGAGGCCCACGGCGGCGCCGTGCGCCCGTTGCCCCGCGAGCGCCCGGCCCCGCCGGAACCGCCTGTCGCCGTGCCGACGGCTCGATCTGCCGTCGTCCGCCCCCTCACCGCCGCGCCTGCCAGCTCGAGGCCCTTCGCCGTGTCGCCCGTGTCGTTCAACGACGCCCAGGAGGTCGCCGACAAGTTCATGGCGAACACGCCGGTGATCTTGAACCTCGAGGGCGTCGACCGCGAGCTCTCGCGCCGGCTCGTCGACTTCGCGAGCGGGCTCTGCTACGGCATGCGAGGGCAGATGGAGAAGGTGACGACCTCGGTGTACCTCCTCACCCCGACCAACGTCGAGGTGTCAGCCGAGGAGCGGCGCAAGCTGCAGCACGGCGGCCGCTGAGGTGTTCGGCAGCAACATCCTCTGCACCATCGGCAACCTCTACCTGATCGCGGTCTTCGCCCGGATCGTCGTCAGCTGGTTCCCGGTGCAGCCCGGGAGCGGGTTCGCCTCGGTGGTGAGCTTCCTCTACGCGATCACTGAGCCCGTCCTCGGTCCGCTGCGTCGCGCCGTCCCCGCGATGCGCATGGGAGGGATGGGACTCGACCTCTCACCTATCATCGTCGTGCTCCTCCTCCAGCTCCTCGTCCTCCCGATCCTCTGCGGCCTGTAGCCCCGCTGGCGACCGGGGTCCCAGGTCCGCCCGGGTCCCCTCGCTACGCTCGCGGCATGGACGTCTCCCCCCAGCTCCTGCGGGAGGTCGATTTCAGCGAGAAGTGGCGCGGCTACAACCCCGACGAGGTCGACGACTTCCTCGAGCGCCTTGCGGTCGCCCTCGAGCAGCTCCAGAAGCAGCTCGCCGATGCGGTCGACCGCGCGAACCGCGCCGAACGGCGGGTGCTCGAGGAGTCGGGCGGCGAAGACGAGCTGCGCCGCACCCTCGTGCTCGCGCAGCGGACCGCCGACGCCGCCCTCGACGAAGCCCGCGAGACGGCGGCGACGCTGATGAGCCAGGCCGAGGCGGACGCCGAGGAGATCCGCCGGGCAGGCGACGAGCGGGCCGCAGCAGCGATCAGCGAGGCGGAGGCCCGGGTCGCGAGCGAGCTGGCCCCGCTGCTCGCCCAGCGCGATGCCCTCGAGGGCGACGTCGAGGCGCTGCGGACGTGGTCCACGGAGATCAGGGCGCGCATGGTCGCAGAGCTCCGCCAGCAGCTGTCGTGGCTCGAGGGCAGCGAAGGCGACCTGCCCGACCCCCCCGACGTGGTCGACATCGAGCTCCCCGAGCAGCACGACGGGGCGGCGCAGATGGCGGAGGACGACACGGTTGGGGACGACCGCGGCGACGCCACGGGGGTCTTCGACGCTCTCGCCGACCCCGACGACGACGGCCGGTACGGCGAGGAGGACGGCGCCCTCGCAACCGCCGCCGCCGACGACCCCTTCCTCGCCGAGCTTCGCAGGGCGGTCACCGACGACGAGCCTCTGGGCCCCCGGGAGCACACCGTGTACGGGACAGGTGACGGCGACGACGAGGGCGAAGACTCCGACGCCGACGTGTCATCCTCGTCGGTGTTCCGCCGGCGGAAGCGACGCTGACGATCACCACCGGTTGCTGCTCCGTGCGCAGCACCACCCACGCTCAACCTAGGATGCCCCGCGTCCTGCCCGACAGTAGATGGAGAGCCCGACCGTGCTTGTTCTGATCAGCTTCGTCCTGGTGCTGGTGGCCACCGGCCTCCTGGTGGTGGGCCTCTTGCAAGACCAGGGAGGGCTGACCCTCATCTACTTCTCGATCGGGGCCAGCATCGTGGCCGGGATCATCCTCGCCGTCGCCGTGAAGGTGGCGCGCCCCAAGGGCGACGCCCCCTCGGCCCCGGCGCCGCTCCCCAAGCAGCGAGAGGACGTCCCTGCGAGAACCGGCGGCGCCACGCCGGGCCGGCAGGCCCCGGCGCCTCCCACCCAGAACTCAGCACCCGTGTCCGGCGACGCGGTCACCGAGACGGTGCCCGCCGTCCCCGAGCGACCCGAGCCGGTCGTTCCCGCGGTCGTGGCCGCCGACGATGACGTCGACGCGGACGACGAGTTCTTCCCGATCGCCGACTACGACGAGCTGCGCGTCGGCGAGATCATCCCGCTCCTCCCCGAGCTGTACGCCGACGAGCTCGACGTCGTCGAAGCCCGCGAGCGGGCCGGCAGGAACCGCACGTCGATCATCAACCGGCTCGAGGCCCTGCGGAAGACGGCGTCCGCCGGCGACGACGACGAGGGCGGCGAGCCGATCCCCGTCCCCGCGGTGGGCGACGAGGAGTGGGCCGCTGCCGACGACGACTGGGACGACGCCGGTGACGACTTCCCGATCCTCGACTACGACGAGCTGCGCGTCGGCCAGGTGCGCGACCTGCTGCCCGCCCTGAGCGAGGACGAGCTGGTCGAGGTCCGCGAGCGGGAGGTGGCCGGGGCGAACCGCAAGATGATCGTCTCCGCCATCAACGACCGGCTCGCCGGAGCCGCACCGGCCCCCGCGAAGAAGGC
>JBBDQT010000013.1:0-1352 GCA_040905815.1 Acidimicrobiales bacterium | reverse complement strand
AGAAGGCCCCGGCGAAGAAGGCGTCAGCGAAGAAGGCGCCGGCCAAGCGGCCGGCGGCGCGCAAGCGCTGAGGGCCTAGCGGCTGAGGCGCACCGCCACCGGCGCACCGTCGAGCTCGAGCGGGGCCTCACCTACCGGTGCGGCCTCGGTCGCGACCAGGGACGTGGCGAGCACCTCACCGGCGATCCACGCACCGTGGGCGGCCACCGCGGCGCTGACCCGGCCGGAGCCGGCGATGACGACCTCCACCCGGTCGGCGATGTCGAAGCCCTCGTCCTTGCGCAGGTCGTTGATCAGCCGGGCGAGCTCGCGGGCGGTCCCCTCGACCCGCAGGTCCTCGTCGAGCTCGACGTCCAGGGCGACCGCCCACGGGCCGTCCTGGGCGAGAGCGAGATCTCCGTGGCCCTCGGCACGGACCTGCACGTCGTCGGGGGTGAGCACCACGCCGGCCACCTCGACCTGGCCGTCGGCCTCGAGCGCCCGCTGGAGGGCGGAGCCGTCGGCCACGGCGAGCGCGGTCTTGACGTCGTTGACCTTGGGCCCGAGCCGGGGGCCGAGGGCGCGGAAGTTCGGGACGACCGTCCAGGTCACGAGGCTGCCGAGCGTGTCGACGTCCTCGAGGACCTTGACGTTGAGCTCAGCGGCGATCTCGGCTCGCACCTCGTCGGAGAGCTCGACGCCCGGATGGAGGACGAGCGCCCGGCGCAGCGGTTGGCGGGTGCGGATCTTGGCGTCGGTGCGCGCGGCGCGGCCGAGGGCGACGAGGGAGCGGGCGGCGGACATCTCCTCGCCGAGACGCTCGTCGCCGGGTAGCGGGGCGGCGGGCCAGTCCGCGGCGTGCACGGAGAGCTCACCGGTGAGCGCCCCCCACAGCTCGTCCGCCAGGAACGGCGTGAAGGGCGCGAAGAGCTGCGCGGTGCGCACCAGGCAGTGGTGCAGCGTGGCGAAGGCGACGGGCTCGGAGGCCTTCCAGAACCGTGGCCGGCTGCGCCGCACGTACCAGTTGGAGAGGTCGTCGACGAGCTGGCTGAGCCGCTGGGCGGCGGCGAGGGCGTCGTAGCCCTCGAGCGCGGCGGTGACGGCCCGGATCGTGTCGTCGACCTCGCCCAGGATCCAGCGGTCGAGGACGTGGGTTGCCTCCGGCGGCAGCGACGCCGGTGACCAGTCGGGTGCCGGCTCCCAGTCCCCGAGGTGGGCGTACGTGGAGAAGAACGAGAACACGTTCCAGAGCGTCACCAGCGTCTGCCGGGTCGACTCCCGGATGCCGTCCTCGAAGACCCGTCGCGACGTCCACGGCTGGCCGGCGACGAAGAAGTACCAGCGGAGGGCGTCGGCGCCCTGGGTGTCGAACA
>JBBDQT010000012.1:0-2134 GCA_040905815.1 Acidimicrobiales bacterium | reverse complement strand
GACCAGCTCCTGGCGCGACCGCCTCGAGGTCGCCGAAGCCGTCTGAACGGTCCTCGTCCGGCGGCTCCGCTCGCCGGGCCCGATCTCACATGGTGTGGCTCAGGCGAGGAAGGCGACGAGCGACGGCAGGGCCATGCGGTCCGTCGCCGCCAACACCGCCTGGTACCCCGCGGCGGTGATCTCCCGGTCGAGGTCGTCGAGCTGCGCGAACGGCTGGGTCCGCCGAGGCTGCAGCGTGGAGCCCGGTTCACGGCGGCCGTCGTCGCGGTGTGAACCCGCCCACCGCGCGCCGAGGTGGTCCCCGATCTCGTCAGGCTCACCGAGCTCCTCCCGATGCCCGGCGGCCAGCACCCGGTCCAGGCCGGCTGCGGCCAGCTCGTGGGTGGCCTCGAGCGCGGCACCCACCTCGCCGGCGAGGCGGCCGAGCGCGACACGGTGGTCGTCGAGGAGGCTGGACCACGGTTCGACGGCGGTGTCGACGAGGACGGCCATCGTCGCCGGCCCGCCCAGGTCGAGGTCGCTCAGCACGGTCGCGCGTCGCAGCTCGACCTCTCGGACGGCAGCAGTTGCGGATTCGATGTCCGACGCCGCCCAGCCGAGGAAGCGCGCCTCACCGGTGGCGAGGAGGCCACGGGCCTCGATGAGGCGAAAGACGAGGTTCTCCAAGAGCCCACGCTCGCGGCTCAACACGTCAACGAGCTCGTCGACCGCCACCCCCACACCTCCCTCCTCTCGCCGCAAGTCATCCTGATCGGCCGAAGCACGCCGACCGTGAGCTGTCCACCCCGACTTCTCTCGCTGAGTGGTCCTGCCGGTCGTCCCGCCGGTGCTGACGGATGGCCCCGACGGCGTCGCCACGAGTGTGCGCTCGACCGTGGTTAGCCTGGCGGCGTGTGCGTGACGTGCGTGGCCACCGGCGCTGCCCACGTCGTGCCCGCCCTTGTGGGGCTCAAGGTGCACGCCACCCGGCTGCGCCGTCGTCGCCCACCGGTCCCCGAGCCTTCGGCACGCCCGGCGCTGACGAGGACCGCCCGGGTCGGGCGCTGAGCCGTGGCGAAGGAACCACCGGTCGAGCTCGAGGTCGACGGTCACACCGTGACCGTCACGAACCCGTCGAAGCCGTTCTTCTCGGCACGGGGTGAGACGAAGCTCGACCTCGTCCAGTACTACGTGGCGGTGGGGGAGGGCGCACTGCGAGGCGTCTACGAGCGGCCGACCGTCCTGAAGCGCTACCCCGACGGCGCCGAGGGTGAGTTCTTCTTCCAGAAGCGGGTGCCCGCCAACCGGCCGGACTGGATGGAGACCGTCACCGTCACGTTCCCGAGCGGGCGGAGCGCCGAGGAGCTGTGCCCGACCGACGTGGCGCACCTGGCGTGGGCCGCCAACGCAGGCTGCATCGACCTCAACCCCTGGGCCGTGCGACGGGGAGACGTCGATCACCCGGACGAGCTGCGCATCGACCTCGACCCCCAGCCCGACGTCCCCTTCGACCACGTGCGCCAGGTCGCCCTGCTCACCCGAGAGGTCCTCGCCGACCACGGCGGCCTTGTGGGGTGGCCCAAGACGTCGGGCTCGCGCGGCATCCACGTGAACGTGCGCATCCGACCCGACTGGGACTTCCTCGCCGTGCGTCGGGCGGCGCTCGCCCTCGGCCGCGAGATCGAGCGGCGGGCGCCTGGCCTCGCCACCACGGCGTGGTGGAAGGAGGAGCGGGGCGACAACGTCTTCGTGGACTACAACCAGAACGCCCGTGATCGCACGGTCGCTTCGGTGTACTCCGTCCGGGCGAACCCCGAGGGCCGGGTCAGCTGTCCGCTCACCTGGGACGAGGTCGCCGACGTCGAGCCCGCCGACCTCACGATCGCCACCGTCCCTGTCCGGTACGCCGAGCGCGGCGACGTCGGGGCCGGCATCGATGACGGGACCTTCTCCCTCGAGGCGCTCCTCGAGCTGTCCCGCCGGGACGAGGCCGAGGGTCTCGGCGACGCGCCGTGGCCACCGAACTTCGCCAAGCAGGCGGGCGAGCCCAAGCGGGTCGCCCCCAGCCGCGCCAAGAAGGAGGCCGGCTCGACCTGAGCCCGGGGCCGGCTCCTCCCGAGGCTTCATCCTCGGACGAGGCCGCACCGACGGCCGC
>JBBDQT010000011.1:0-2135 GCA_040905815.1 Acidimicrobiales bacterium | reverse complement strand
GCACTGGCCCGGTCCCGCACGTCTGCCGCCTCCTCGAACCGCTCGGCGGCGGCGAGCGCCTCCATCCGGCCGACGAGGGGGTCGAGCAGGAGCGACGGGTCGACGGTGAGGCCACGGACCACGGCTTCGACGATCGGGGCGTACGCCGCCTCGGTGAGGGTCCCGTCGCACGGGCAGGCGGCCACCCCGATCTGGGCTGGAGCGCACGCGGCCGAGGGCGTTCCGGATCGCCTGGGGTTCCCGGAGCAGCGGCGGATCGGGCTCGCCGTCTGGATGGCCTCCGCTACCCGGCGGGCGTTGGCGCTGGAGGACAGCGGGCCGAGGTAGAGCGCTCCGTCGTCGCGCACCGCTCGCACCACCGACAGCCTGGGGAACCGCTCGCCGAGCGTGAGCTTGAGGTAGGCGTAGCGCTTCCAGGTGGTGGCCTGGCGGTTGAACCGCGGGAGCAGCTGGTGGATGAGGCGGACCTCGAGCACGGCGGCCTCGAGCGGGTTGGCGGTGACGACGTCGTCGATCGCGACGGTCTCGCGGAGGAGCTGGCCGACCTTCCGCCGCTCCTCCCCGCTGAAGTACGAACGCACGCGGCTCCGGAGGTTCGTGGCCTTGCCGACGTAGAGGGCGCGACCGCCCGCATCGCGGAAGATGTAGACGCCGGGCACGCGGGGCAGCCCGTCGGTGAGGTGGAGCTTGGCGAGCTGGGGATGGCCCTTGACGGTCGGCAGCTCGAGCAGGTCGTCGAGGCCCACCACGCCCAGGCTCCCGGCCCGCTCCAAGAGCGCGTGGAGCAGGTGGCCGGTGGCGAGCGCGTCGTCGAGGGCGCGGTGCGTGGGCCGGTGGGGGAGCCGGAGGTGCTCGGAGAGGGTCGCGAGCTTGCAGTTCCGGACCTCGTCGCCGAGGAGCCGCCGGGCGAGGGCGACGGTGTCCACGAAGCGGTGCGGCAGCCGGGGCCAGCCGTGGCGCACGAGGGCGGCGTCGATGAAGGCGCGGTCGAAGCGGACGTTGTGGCCGACGAGGGTGGCGCCCTCGGCGAACTCGACGAACGACGGCAGCACCGCCTCGATCCTCGGTGCGGGGCCCACCATCGCCGAGGTGATGCCGGTCAGCACCGTGATGAAGGGCGGGATGGCCACCCCGGGGTTGACGAGCGTCGAGAACGTGCCGAGGCACTCGCCACCCCGCAGCTTGACCGCCCCGATCTCGGTGATGGCGCAGTCGTCCGCAGAGCCACCGGTCGTCTCCACGTCGACCACGACGAACGTGACGTCGTGCAACGGGGTGCCCATGTCGTCGAATGACCGCTGGTGGTACGCCATGGCGGGACGGTAGCGAACGGGTGTACGGGGAACAAGTGTTCCCCTCACCGGCCCGGCCGGGGCGGTCGGCGGTACGATCCGGGCGTGACCACCCGCTACCGCTGCACCGCCTGCGGGAACCTCACCCGGTTCGACGTGACGGCCACACGCAGGACCCGGCAGTTCCACCACTACACCGTGGGTGGCGAGCTCACGATCGAGGGGACCGAGGTGCTCGAGGAGCTCGTCGAGGAGGTCTCGTGCCGGTGGTGCGGGTCGCCTCGTGGCGTGGAGCCCATCGCCGACGACCAACCTGCCGACGCCCCACCTGTCGAGGACGCCGCTGAGCAGGAGCAGGCGGGCTGAGCACGCCTGATGCGCTCCTCCGACCCGCCTGCGAGGCGGCGGTGCAGGTGGCCAAGGCGGGGCTCGCCAGCTCACCGCCCACCCCCGTCCCGCGCCCGCTGCGGCCCTTCGTGGGCTTCGCGAAGCTGAGCGACCGCGCTGTCTCGACCGTCCGCCGGGTGCTCGATGACGACGAGGCGTTCCGGGCCCACGTGTGCACGATGATCGAGCTCGCTGACATCGCCGACGAGCTCGACGAGCCGTCGCTGCTCTACCTCCGGCGCCCTGAGGGGTGGCAGGAGGCGCTCGCCGAGCACGCCGCGGCTGCGGCCGAGGCGGAGGCCGCCGAGGCGGCGGCGAGGGCTGAGGCGTCGGCGTCGCGCCGGTTGGAAGCGGTCCAGGCGTCTCTGGCCCGCACCGAGGACGAGCTGGAGCCCCTGCGCGAGACGGTCACCACGCTGCGGGAGCAGCTCGGCGAGGAGCGCCGTGCTCGCCGGA
>JBBDQT010000010.1:0-2142 GCA_040905815.1 Acidimicrobiales bacterium | reverse complement strand
GACGACTCGCCCACCGCGGCGCCCGACGCCAGGAAGGTCCCACATGCCCACCGAGTGCCCAGCCGCCGACGGCTCCAGCCCCCGCAAGACGAAGTTCGGCGGGCCGCCGCCCATGTGCATCGACCCGTCGAAGCGCTACACGGCCGAGATCAAGACGAGCCTCGGCACGATGGTCGCCGCCCTCGATGCGAACGCGGCGCCGAGCACGGTGAACAACTTTGTGGTCCTGTCCCGGTACCACTTCTACGACGGCGTCGTGTTCCACCGCATCATCAAGGGCTTCATGTGCCAGGGTGGCGACCCGGAGGGGACCGGTCGCGGCGGCCCGGGCTACAAGTTCGCCGACGAGCTGCCGGCGCCGGGCCGCTACGAGATCGGCTCGCTCGCGATGGCCAACGCCGGGCCGAACACGAACGGCAGCCAGTTCTTCATCGTGAGCGGGCGCTCCGGCGTCGGGCTCCCGCCGCAGTACTCGCTGTTCGGCAAGGTCGTGAAGGGCCTCGAGGTGCTCGAGGAGATGGAGTCGGTCCCCACCGGAGGCGGCGACCGACCCAAGACGGACGTGGTCATCGAGTCGATCACGATCACCGAGGCCGACTGAGTCACCCGGCCAGCGAACATCCCGAACTGGCGGTCAGAACCGACCCTCAGGGTGCGATCCAACCGCCAGTTCGCTCCGGGGTGCCGCCAGCTTGGCCGGTAACGTCGCCGCATGGACGACGTCGCCGCGCTGGCCCTGGCCGAGGCACTGCTCGCCAACCCGACCGCGCCGCTGTTCGAAGAGCTCCCGGCCGCCCACGTCAGAGCCGTCGGCGCGGGGCTCGGCTTGGAGGTGCACCAGGACGCGGCCGGCAACGTCGTCGTCCGGTACGAGGGCGTCGACGCCGACGTGGACCGACCCCTCGTCCTCGTCGCCCACCTCGACCACCCCGGCTTCGCCGTCACCGGCGTCGAGGGAGATCGCCTCACGCTGGAGTTCCGGGGCGGCCTGCTGGCGGCGCACGCCCTGCCGGACTCTCCGCTCCACCTCTTCGCCCGGGGTGAGGTGGATCGCGTCGGCGAGGCGGTGCTCGTCGACGCGCACGAGGCGGGTGGTCGCCTGACCGGCTGCACCGCCAGGCTCGTGGCCGGCGACGCTCCCCCGGACGGCTTCGCCATGTGGGGCTTCCCCGGCTTCGATGTGGTGGACGAGCGCGTCACCGGGCGGGTGTGCGACGACCTCATGGGGGTCGCCGCGACCCTGGCCACGCTCACCGAGGTCGCTGCGCGCCGGCCTCCCGGCGTGGCGGTCTGGGGCCTGTTCACCCGGGCCGAGGAGATCGGCTTCCTCGGGGCGCTCGAGGCGATCCGCCTCGGGACGGTGCCGGCGGCAGCCGACGTGTTGTCGCTCGAGTGCTCCAAGGCGCTGGCCGAGGCCCCGCAGGGGGGAGGCGTGATCGTGCGGGTGGGCGATCGCATGAGCATCTTCGATCCAGGGCTCACCGCCGCGCTCACCACCGCCGCTGCCGGGCTGGCGGCTGACGACGAGGGCTTCCGGTTCCAGCGCAAGCTCATGGACGGCGGGGCGTGCGAGGCGACCGCGTTCTGCGCCGCCGGCTTCCGGGCGTCGGGCATCGCCGTGCCGCTCGGCGGCTACCACAACGCCTCGGACGGTGAACCCGGCATCGTGGCCGAGAGCGTCCGGGTCGACGACTACCTGGCGGAGATCGCGCTCCTGGTCGCGCTCGCCTGCCGGCCTGAGCTGCTCCGGCCGGATGCCGGACCGCCGGCGTGGCTGGCTGAGCGCCAGGCTGCCGCCCGCGAAGCGCTCGGCGCCGCCTGAGCCCGATGCACTTTATGGACGCTGGCACGTGCTGTACCGGTACGAGCGTCCAGAAAGCGCGAGGTCGTGGCCCCGGTCGCGCCTTCTGGGCGCTGGCACCGGCTGTACCGGTGCTGGCGTCCACAATCCGGCGGAGTGGGCGTGCCTGAGCTGCCGGAGATGCAGGCGCTGGCCGAGCGGCTCGAGGAGGCCGTCGGTGGCGCGACGCTGACCGGGTTCACGCCGCTGTCGTTCGTGGCGCTGAAGACGTTCGCACCGGATCCGGCGACGCTGCTGGGGCGAACGTGCCTCGGCGTCGGACGGCGGGCGAAGTACCTCGT
>JBBDQT010000009.1:9392-13215 GCA_040905815.1 Acidimicrobiales bacterium | reverse complement strand
CTCCACCGTCACGCCTGCCAGCGCCTGCGGGGCGAGGACCCCCAGCAGCATGGCCGCCACGATCCCGATCAACGTGCGTCGTCCCGTCACAGCCGCCTCCGACGTGTCCACCCGATCCGCGGCGCGGGCGCGCCGGGAGGTGTCAGGTACCAACTTCGTCGGCGTCGTGTTCTATTCCTCCCGATCGTCCTGATCCTGTCGATCTCCCCGCCGGCCCGGTCCCTGCGGGCCGCCACTACGGTGTCGGCGTGCTGCGCGTCGTCCTCGCCGAGGACAACCTGCTCGTCCGCGAGGGGATTGCCCGGGTCATCGACCGCGGGGTCGACCTCGAGCTCGCCGGGCTGGCCACAGACCTGCCGTCGCTCCTGGTGCTCATCGACGAGGCGAAGCCCGACGTCGTGATCACCGACATCCGCATGCCGCCCTCGGGCACCGACGAGGGGATCCAGGCCGCGAACCACCTGCGCGACCAGCACCCCGAAGTCGGCGTCGTCGTCCTCAGCCAGTACGCGGAGCCCGCCTATGCCCTCGCGCTGCTCGCGGAGGGCTCCACCGGCCGCGCCTACCTGCTGAAGGAGCGGGTGAGCGACGTCGACGACCTCCTGGACGCCATCCGGTCGGTGGCGAAGGGCGGCTCCGTCATCGACCCGAAGGTCGTGGAGCAGCTCGTCTCGGCCAACACCCGGGTCCCGGCCTCCGACATCGACCGGCTCACGACCCGGGAACGGGAGGTCCTGGGCGAGATGGCGCAGGGGAAGAGCAACGCAGCCATCGCCGCGACCCTCATCCTCAGCGAGCGGGCCGTGGAGAAGCACTCCAACGCGATCTTCTCCAAGCTCGGCCTCTCCGAGGAGCGAGACGTCAACCGCCGCGTCAAGGCGGTGCTGCTCTGGCTGGCCGGCCGACCGGCCGGGGGTGGGTAGCCACACCACCGAGACGCCTGTCCACCCCCCCGCACCGCCAGAGTAGCGATGCGACGATGGGACCGAGATGGAGGAGGTCGCCCCCGTGCAGGTGCTCGTCGTCGACGACCAGGCGCCGTTCCGCCTCGCGGCGAGGAACGTGATCCGGCTGACGCCCGGGTTCGAGCTCGTGGGCGAGGCGGCGACTGGGGAGGAGGGCGTCGCCATGGCCGCCGCCCTGCACCCCGACCTCGTCCTCATGGACATCAACATGCCGGGGATCAACGGCGTGGAGGCCACCCGCCAGGTGCTCGAGGCGGCGCCCGACATCGCAGTCTTCCTCTGCTCCACGTACTCCCTCGCCGACCTCCCTCCAGACGCCGCCCTGAGCGGTGCCACCGCCTACGTCAACAAGGAGGCGATGGGCCCGAAGGTCCTCCGCCGCCTCTGGGACGAGCGGGCCGAGCCCCGGGAGGGCCTCGCCACCGCCTGAGTCCGCCTGCCCGCCTCAGGGCAGGGGGACGATGCCGCTGATCGTGGTGCCCACTCCCGGGGTGCTGTCCCAGCGGACCGTGCCGCCGATGGCCCCGAGCCGGTCGCTCATGTTGACGAAGCCGTGCCCGCTGCTGGCGCTCGATGGGTCGAAGCCCGGGCCGTCGTCGGCGACCTCGAAGCGCAGGGACGTCTCGTCCTGCTCGAGGCGGAGCACGACGGTGGAGCCGGGCGCGTGCTTGGCCGCGTTCTGGAGCGCCTCCAGGCAGCAGAAGTAGAGGGCGGCCTCCACTTCGGTGTCGTGGCGGCCCACCCCGTCGACCTCCACCCGCACGCCGAGCGGGCTGCGGTTCGCGGCCGCCCGCAGCGCCTCGACGAGCCCGCTGTCCACCAGCAGCGGCGGGTAGATCCCGTGGGCGAGGTCCCGCAGCTCCTGGATCGTGTCCTTCACGCTCGCTGCCAGCAGCTCGAGCATCTCGGCCGCCGCCGCCGGGTCGTCGGCGAGGATGTCCTTGGTCAGTCGCAGGTTGACGGCGAGGGCGACCAGGTGCTGCTGCGCCCCGTCGTGGAGGTTGCGCTCGATCTTGCGGCGCTCGGCGTCCGCGGTTGCGACGATCCGGGAGCGCGACGCCCGCAACTCTTCAGCCTGGCGTCGCACCTCGTCGAGCGAGGCCTGGAGCGCCGAGTCGAGCTGGACGTTGTGGAGCGCGAGGCCGACCTGGCGCGCGAGCTCGGTGAGCACCCGGTCCTCCTCCTCCCCGAGCTGGTCGCCGTCAGCGGCACGCTCGACGACGATCAGGCCGAGCACCTCGCCGGCGTGGGTGATCGGGGCGACCCGGACCTGGCTGTCGGAGCGGTCGGCGAGCAGCGCCGGCAGCCAGATGGTGAGCCACGCGTTGCCGGACACCCCAGCCCGTGCCACCACCGGCAGCTCCTTGGGGCCGATCTCGAGCCGCCCGGGCCCGGCGTCGGGCACCGAGGTGCTGCGCTCGAGGACCCCGCCGCTGCCGGTCCACACCTCCGCCCGGCGCAGCGCCATCGTCTTGCGCAGCGACTCCACCAGCTGCAGCAGCAGCTCGTCCATCGGGATCGCTCGGGTGAGGCGGGAGCCGAACGTCCGCAGCACCTCGTCGGGCGCGGTGCGCTCGCCGTAGACGAGGCGGTTCGCCACCTCGGTGAGGCGGTTCCGGGCCGGGACATAGAGGATCGTCGCGAGCGCGGCTGCCGCCATCGACAGGACGAGCAGGTGCCGCTCCTCCTCGCCCGGCACCTGGCCGAGGCCGAGCACGATCACGAGGTAGACGCCGACCACGACGGTGGTGAGGCCGGCGATCGACACCGTGTGCACGAGGAGGCGGTCGACCCGGGCGATGAGGCGGGCCGACGCCCCCGCCGCGAGCGCCGCTGGGATGAACAGCGTCGCAGCGCCCGCCACGACCATCGCGTGCTCCGGCCACTCCACGAGGGCGTGGAGCGCCGCCACCACCAGCACGACCTCGGCCGTCACGGCGACGCCGCAGCCCAGCCACTGCAGGCGCTGGCGGTCGGTGCCGGCCGCGGAGAGGTAGCTGCGGTGCGAGGCCGGCAGGCCCAGGAGCGCGACGACGCCCCACCCGACCCAGCAGACGGTCGCCGTGGCGCCGACGTCCGCCGCCCACAGCGAGGCGCCGGCGGCGGCACCGACACCCCAACCGGCGAGCGCCGTGTTGCGCCGCACGACGGTCGGGAGGTGGCCACGAGGGAGCGCCACCAGGATGTGGAGCGCGGCGGCGAGCATGAAGGACAGCCCCAGGTGCTCGGCACCACGGGCGGCGACACCCGCGGCGCCCGTCCACCCGTCGGCATCGCCGGCCGCGCCCAGGGTGGCGAAGCCACCGAGGAGGGCGGCGACGAGGACGAGCGTGCCGAGCCGGACGAGGGCGGGTCTCGTGGCCAGGAGGGCACCAGCAGCCGCCCATGAGACGACGAGCACCGCCCGCAGGACCTCCTGTGCGTGCACTCCGTCCGCCGCTGCGGCAGCGAGCGCGCCGAGGGCGACGGCGACGGCGACCGGCGCCAGCAGCACCGCCGCCGACCAGGCGGGCTCCACCCCGCCCGCGGCCACCTCGCCGGAGGGGTGCCGCCGCACCGCACGCTGCTCGCGCGGCGGACGGTGCCGTGGCTCGAAGGTCGGCTGCGGGTGGTCGTCGAGGACCTCCCTGCGGGCTCCGGCGAGCAGTGCGGCGACCGGGGACTGCGGTTGCTCAGCGCCCATCGGGGTGCACCTCCTGCGGGAGCGCCGCCGGCTGAGCGATGTCCGGGTGGGGGGAGGCAGTGGCCATCATTCGACTCGCAGTGCTCGGGCCGCGCCCAGCCGGGCGGCGCGGTGGGCGGGGAGGGCGGCGAGGAGCACGCCGAGGACGACGGTCAGGGGCACCGCCACCGCGAGG
>JBBDQT010000009.1:7909-9292 GCA_040905815.1 Acidimicrobiales bacterium | reverse complement strand
CTCCGAGGACGACGCCGCACACGACGCCGGCGAGGAGCCCGAGCGCCACGAGCACCGGCCAGCGGCGGCGGAGCTCCGCCCGTGAGAGGAGCGCGACGGCCGGCATCACTCGACCCGCAGCCCGTCAGCCGGGCGATGGCGCGCTGCGGCCCTGGCGGGGAGCACGGCAAAGGCGACCCCGGCGGCGAGCGTGATCGGGATCAGGGCGGCGAGCAACGGCAACGGCAGCACCACGCTCGCGGGTACGCCGGCACCAGCAGCGACGGTGCGCCACAGGGTTCGGCCAGCGGCCACCCCCAGCGGGATGCCGGCCAGCAGGCCGATCGCCGCCAGCGTCAGCGACTGCCAGGTGACGGTCGCCGCCACCTGGCGGCGGACGAAGCCGAACACCCGGACGACGGCGAGGTCACGACGGCGACGCAGGACGCCGGCCACCAGGGCGTGGCCGATGGCGGCGAGCGCCACGACCACGAGGAAGCCCGACAGGACCCGCGGCAGCGGTGCCACGCCGGCGAGGTTGGCCACCGAACCGGGCCGGGTCGGGTACGCGTACACCGGCAGCGCATCCGGCAGCTGCTCCCGCAGCGACGCCTCGCCGACCTCCTCGTCCACCCCCTGCGACCAGCTCATCACGACCTGGTCGAACCCAGCGGACTGCGCCACCTCCTCCAGCAGGTCGGCGTCGAGCAGCGCTCCGCTGTCGAAGGGGTTGCCGTCGAGCACGGGGAAGATGGCGCGCCCGACGACCTCGAGCACGACCTCGCCGCCGTCGCCCCGCGCCACCGCAACGCGGTCGCCGAGCGCGAGGTCGAGGATCGCGAGGTCGGCGCCGCCGAGGGCCACCTCGCCAGGGGCTGCCGGTGGCCGGCCCACCACGACCCGCAGACCCGGGCTGCCCTTCAGCTGGCGGAGCGCCATGCCCTGGACTGCCCGACCACCCACCTCGACCTGGGCGAGGTCGATCACGCCCACGTCGCTGATGTCGTCCGAGGCCACGAGCACGCCCCGCTCCTCCTCGTACACCGACGGCGCAAGATCGAACGTCCACCCGTACGCCGCGGGCGTGCCGACGAGGTGGTCGAGGCTGGCACCGAACGTCAGGGCGGCGACGATCCCGGCGGTCCCGAGGATCGCCCCGGCGATGGCCGGACGCACGGGGACCGCGCTGCGCCCTCGCCCGGGCTCCAGTGCCATTGCGACCCCGAGCACCGCCGGGGCCGGCGCACCGGCACGCGCGGACGCAGCCACGGCGGTCGAGCGGCGTGACGGAGCCGCCGGCGCAGCGGCGCGCTCGGACCGGCGGAGCGAGCTCAGGCGGATGCTCGACACCGCCCCGAGCACCATCGTGAGCACGATGACCGCCACGGCACCGAGCGCGAGGGA
>JBBDQT010000009.1:0-7809 GCA_040905815.1 Acidimicrobiales bacterium | reverse complement strand
TCGACTGCGGGCTCGATGTCCACCTCGGCGATCCCCTCGACGGAGCGCACCGTGTTCCGCACCTCCTGCAGCCCGACGGCCGGATCGGTCTCCGGAGCGAAGCGCACGCCGATCAGCCCGCCGTACGAGCCGGCGGCACCGAGGTTGCGCGCCTGGAACACAGGCGTTCCGTAGAAGCCGCCTGCCGCTTCCTCGACGAGGTCGTCCGGGGTGCGCACGATGCCCACGAGGCGGAGCTGCAGCTCGGGTCCGCCCAGACCGGTGAACTCCTCTTCGATCGCCGCCACCTGGGCCTGGGTGAACGTGGCGATGGTGAAGGTGTCACCCGCGGCGAGGCCTGCCTCCGCAGCGGTGACCTCGTTCGTCACGACCTCGGAGGCGGAACCCGGATCGGGGAGCCGGCCCGCGACGAGGCGCGGGCGCCCGAGCGTGGCCTCGATCGGGTCGGGCCCTGCGATGATGCCCACGTCGTAGTCGGACTCGGGGTTGCTGCCGATGAAGAGGTCGACACTGCCGACCGACGCGACCTCGGGCAACGCTTCGAGCCTGCGGAGCACCTCCTCGCCTGCCTCGCCCATGCCGGCGCCCTGCTCCTCCTCGCCGATCTGGACGCGCAGGTCGAGGGCGAGCGAGGCCTCGCGGAAGCGCGAGAAAGCGGTCTCGGTCCGGCGGGCGCCCGCCGCCGCCACGAGAGCGGTGCCCCCGCCGAGGCCGACGAGCAGCACGAGGACGAGCGTCGCCCGCCACCGCAGGCGCAGCTCCGCTGCCGCCCACCGCCACGGGCCGCTCAGCACGGCGCGCTCCTCACTCCGCCCGCAGCACGGCTGCGGGGAGGGTCGCTGCGGCGATGCGCCCCGGGAGCAGCGCGATGGCGTTGCCGAGCACCGCGGCGGCGACGACGAAGAGCAGCGCAGTGCTGACGGGGAGCACGGGGACCGACGGTGCGCCCATCTCCCTCGCCACGGCACCCCAGACGGCTCGGCCGACGACGGCGCCGAGGAACGCCCCGAGCATGGCCGCGGGGACCACCAGCGCTGTCGCCTGGGCGGCCACGGTCGCTCGGAGCTGCCCCCGCACGAAGCCCAGGGTGCGTAGGAGCGCGAGCTCCCGACGGCTCCGACGCACGGTGAGACCCAGCACAAACGCGAGCGTGGCGGCGGCCGCGGCGGCGACCACGAGGCTGAACGCAGTGGGGAGGTGGCGGATCCGGTGGAGCTGGTCCACGTCGTGCGGCGCGACCGAGCGGAGCACCGTGTTCCCGAAGCGGTCCCGCAGCATGGCGACGACCGCCTCGTCGTCAGCGCCCGGGGCGAATCCCACGACGACCATGTTCCACTCGACCTCACCGCCGAGCCGCTCGAGGGCGGACGGGGCGACCAGCGCGCCCTCTCCGATCCGCTCCGCCTGCAACCCCTGGTTGAACACGGCGAGCCCGCTCACGGTGAACGTGCCCACCCCCTCTTGGAGGCTGATCTCGACCTCGTCTCCGACCGCGACGCCGAGCTGCCCGGCGGTGGCGGCGCCGAGCGCCACCTCGTCTTCCCGCAGCGGCAGCGCTCCCTCGAGGAGCCGTGGGGCCACGCTGCCCCACCGGACGTCGAGCGTGACCGGGTAGGTGATGACGGACCGGTCGGCGGCGACGACGTGAGCGCCGCCGCCCAACCCGGCGAGGACCGCCACGTCGCTGATGCGCTCGTCGTCGAGCAGCGCCGGGAGCTCGCGCTCGACCGGGGTCGGATCGTTCGGGTTGCCGACGACCACATCCCACGTCCATCCCCACAGGCTCGGGTCGGCCACCAGCTTGCCCTGGCTCGCTGCGAACGCGCTCCCCCCGACGACGCCTGTCGCGGCCACCAGGACGGTGATGGCCACGGTCCGGCCTCCCGGTTGCACCCACGCTGCCCGGACACCCGCCACCGCCGACGCCGGGAACCGCAGCCGCGCCGCCCACTCCCCCGGTCCCGCAGCCACCGCTGCTCGACGCACCTCGCGCCGCCGCGGCAGCACCACGCCGACCAGGCCGTGCAGCACCAAGGAGCTCAGCACGGCGAGCGCACCCAGCCCGAGGACGAGGGCGTCGACGTGGACGCCTGGGTCCACCTCGGCACGACGTGCGAAGCCGACCGGCGCGAGCGGCGAGAGGGCCACCGCCACGCTCGTCGCCACCAGTGCGGCGGCCGACCCGGCGCCGACGAGGCCACCGAGGCGGACGAGGGCGACCGCCCGGGGCGTGAGGCCGAGCGCGACGCACGTGTCCCTCGTCGCAGCGCCGTCCTCGCGCTGGCGTCGCACGGCCTGCCCTGCGAGGACGAGCCCGGCGGTCGCCACGAGCACGCCGAACGTGAGGAGCGCCGTCGCCTGCACCGAGATGGCGCGCTCGGCGTCCCGCTGCGCCACCAGGTTGTCGCCGGACTCCAGCTCGATCTGTGCCGCCGGGTCCATCGCACGCACCGCTGTGGCCAGGGTTGCCTCGCTCCGCCTGCCGTCGCGGAGGCGCACCTCGAAGTCCTGGGCCGAGGGGTCACCGAAGAGAGCACCGATGTCGAGCACATCGACGCGCCGGTGGGCCAGGTCGAAGGCGGGGGTGAGGTAGAGGTCCCGGCTGCCGAGGTACACGACGTCGTCGACCGAGGGCTTCGTGACCACGTCCGCGGGGAAGCGCACGACCCCGACCACCGCGAAGTCGAAGATCGGCCCGGTGGGCGCCAGCGTGCCGAGCCGTTGGAGGACCGCCTCGCCCTGATCGATGCCGTAGCCGGCCATCTCGAGCCGCCCCCCCGCCTCGACGCCGTAGGTGCGAGCCAGATCCTCGTCGACGACGACCTCGAGCGGCTCCTCGGGATCGGCGAGCCTGCCCTCGACGACGATCGGCCGCTCGTAGGTCCGGCCGAGGCGCTGGTCGTCGACGCTGAAGGGGTTGATCGCCCCGAGCTGGTCGGCGTCGGGGGTGCCGTCCTCCCCCACCGGGACCATGAGCATGTAGCCGCCCCCCGCGGTCGCCACCACCTCGGGGATGGCCTCGAGCTCATCCCGGTCGAGCTGGCCGGAGACGTAGACATCGGTCGGCCGGTTGTGCTCCACGAACCGCTCCATCGCGGTCAGGGTTCGGCGCCAGCCGGCGACCGACGCCATCGCCACGCCACCCGCCAAGCCGACCAGGAGCGCGAGCGCGAGCCACGACCGCCACCTGCGGCGGAGGTCGGCCCCGAGGAGCACCCGGACGGCATCCACCCGACGCTCAGACCGGGACGGGGTCGGGCTCGACGATCGACCCCGCCGTCACCCCTTCGGACACGACACGGCCGTCCTTCATCTGCACGACCCGCTCCGCGGCCGCAGCGACATCGTCGTCGTGGGTGACGAGCAGGATCGTCTGGCCGCCCTCGTGCAGACGGCGGAACAGCTCGAGGACCTCCTGGCCACCCTCCGAGTCGAGCGCCCCGGTGGGCTCGTCGGCGAGGACGAGCGTCGGCTCGTTGGCGAGCGCGCGGGCGATGGCGAGGCGCTGCCGCTGCCCGCCGGAGAGGACGCCCGGTGCCGCCTTCGCCTTGTCGGAGAGGCCGAGCAGGTCCAGCAGGTCGCGCGCCCGGGTCTCGGCCTGCTTGCGCTTCATGCCGGCCACGATCGCCGGGAGGGCCACGTTCTCGAGCACGCTCATGCCCTCGAGCAGGTTGAAGAACTGGAACACGATCCCGATGTGGCGCCGGCGCATCCGCGCCAGCTCGTCCTCGGTCCGGCCGGTGACCTCCTCACCGGCGAGGGTGATCACGCCCTCGTCGGCGGTGTCGAGCCCCGCGACGAGGTTGAGCAGGGTGCTCTTCCCGCACCCGGAGGGGCCCATCACCGCGGCGAACTCTCCCCGTCGCAGCGTGAGGTCCGCTCCCCGCAGGGCCCGCACCGGAGCACCCTCCGCCTCGAAGGTCTTGCGGACCCCCGACACCACCAGCACGTCATCCACGTCCCACGCTCCTGATCTTGTAGGCCGCCACCGCGGCCTCCCGTCCCTTGACCTTCGCGGCCGGCAGCAGCTCCGCCTCCGGCTTCGACGGCAGCGCCGCCCACGTCTGCTCGCTCAGCACCGTCTCGCCCGCCTCGCCCCACTGCTGCAGGCGCTGCGAGAGGTTCACCGTGTCGCCCACCAGCGTGTACTCGATGCGCTCCTCCGAGCCGAGGAGGGCGGCCGCCGCCTCCCCCGTCGACACCCCGATCCCGAGGCCGAACGGGTCCCGGCCCTCCGCCGTCCATCGGTCGTTCAGCACGGCTTGTGAGCGGTGCATCGCATCCGCCGCCGCGACCGCCCGCTGCGCGTGGTCGGCCTGCGGGAACGGGGCGCCGAACACCGCCATGACCGCGTCGCCCACGAACTGCATCACGGTGCCGCTCTCGGCGATGATCGCGTGGTTCATCGCAGCCCGGTGCTCGTTCAGCTGGGCGGCGAGCTGCGTCGGCGGGGTGCGCTCGGCGATCGTCGAGTAGCCGCGGATGTCCGACATCAGCACCGTGGCGACGAGCGTCTCGGTCTCCCCGATGGCGTGGCCGTCCCGCCGGAGCTTCTCGGCCAGGCCCCCCGGCAGGCAGCGGCTCAGCGTCTCCCCCTGCTCCTCCCGGTCGACGATCGCCTTGTGCAGGAGGCGGAGCCGTCGCAGGCCACCCTCGGCGCCGGCGCTCGCATCCTGGGCGATGCGCAGGAAGAGCTTCTCGACGTCGTCGGCGACCGCCTCCGGCGTCGTCCGCCACGTCGCGGCGATCGCCTTGATGGGCTTGCCCTCGGCCACGAGCCGGAGCAGGTCCTCCTCGTCGCGGCTCAGGGCGCCGTCGGAGGTGACGGGTGAGACGAGGGCGTTGACGATGGCGGGGTCGAGGGCGGTGCCGCCCGTCGCCACCGCCCGCACCGCCTGCACGAGCTGGTCGCCCTCGGCGAGGCGGTCCTTCAAGAGGTAGCCGTAGCCGGAGGAGCCGTCGGCGAGGAGGCTGATGGCGTACTCGATCCCCTCCCGCTGGAACGATGGTGGCATCCGGATGTCGGTCACGAGGACCTGGGGGGCCAGCGCATCGGCGCCGGCGACGAGCTCGTCGTAGTCGGCTGCCACGCCGACCACCTCGAGGTCGGGCTGGCGCTGGAGCAGCGCGCGCACACCCTCCCGCACGATGAGGTTGTCGTCGGCGAGGAAGACCGTGATCCTCCCCGCCGCCACCTGCTCCTCGGACACGTCGCCCACACCCCCCTGATCGGCCGGAGCTACTCGACCGTGAACTCGGCCGTCATGCCCTGGGTGAAGTGGGGCGGGCCGTCCTCCTCGCCGCCGACGGGGATGAAGCAGACCACGGTGTACGAGCCCGCCTCGAGCGCCAGCAGGGACGAGCTCGAACCTCCGGGCGGGGCGAACGCGAAGCCGGCGAAGGTGATCATGCCCATCGCCTCCTCCTCCGGCAGGGCGAACAGCTCCTCGGTCGACTGGTCCGGGTCGTTCTTCTTGAACACGACCATCTCGTGCTCCTCCTCCTCGGAGGCGTTCTCGAACTCGACAGCGACCGTGCCCGCCGGCAGCGTCTCGGGGATGCCCTCGAACGCGTAGTCGACGCCCCGCACCGAGGCGGTCTCGAAGTCGCACGACGGGATGGCCTTGCTGACCATCTCGCTGTAGGTCTCGAACGTCTCGTCGTCGTTGAACGCTTCGCCGTCGCCCTCGGCGAGGCCCTGAATGATGGGGTCCAGCTCGTCGATCTCGGCCTGCACGTCCTCCGGGGCGTTGTCCCGCACCCCAGCCCACACGGGCTCGAGCTGGTCGTACGCCGCCTCCATGTCAGCCTCGGTGCTCTCCTCGTCGAGCTCCACCTGCGGGACCATGGCGTTGAAGTCGACGAGGGCGGTGCAGAACTCCTCGTTGCCGCCGCCGGCGGCCTGCTCGCCGTCGCCGGCGGGGGCGTCGACGGCAGCGTCGTCATCGTCGTCTCCGCACGCCGCCACGCCGGCAAGCAGTGCGCCGGCGAGGAAGGTGCGAGCGGCCAGCTGGCCGAAGCGTCGGGTGTGCATGGTGGTGCTCCTCCTGGGGGTGGTCGTGTCCCGGCCATCTGACCGCGAAGCGTGGTGACGGGACAGGGGACAGGCATGCGGAGCCGTGGGGGTGCCAACCCCCCCAGAGGACACCGGCGGCCACCCTTCTGGTCGCTTGACGGGTCTCGTACGTTCTGGCTGAGGAGGAGGTCCCATGCGCTACGGAGGTGCCGTCACATCGATCTCGTGGATCCCGTCGGAGGCGGTCCGCGGCCTCGGCCGCATGGCCTTCGATCGGGGGGTGACCCACTACGACGACCCGCCCCCCGGTCGGATCGCCGGGATCGAGGAGCTGGAGGCGCTGCGGGACGCCGACCGGTTCCGCTTCGCGAACGACCTCCGCGCGTGGGTCGAGGTCGAGGACGGTGCGATCGTCGGGGCGGGCTACGAGGGCGGGGGCGTGATCGGCGCCACGACCGTTCGTGTCGGCGGGCTGCGCCGGGACTTCCAGGCCGTGCTGTTCCCGACCATCCAGCACGACCCAGAGGTCGGCGCCACGAGCGCCCGGTTCGTGCAGACCGTCGGCGGGCGCACCGGGCTGCCGGCGCCACGGCGGGTCAACCGGCCGCCCTTCGTCCAGCTCCAGGCACCGACCGTCTGGACGACCCTCGCCCTCACGATCGACGTCGACGGCACGTCGTCGTGGGAGGTCGTCGGCCAGAGCCCGTTCCCGCGCCACTGGTTCTACGACGGTGACGGGGCGCTGGCGGCCAAGAGCGGGCTCGCAGAGTTCAAGGAGTGGTGGCGCGGGGCCTTCGGGAAGCACAGCCCGTGGGGTGACGAGGACTCACCGGCGCTCGTGACCGCGGCGGAGACCGCGCTCGAGCGAGCCCTGTCGACCCAGATCATGAGGGGCGGCGAGAAGCCGAGCATCAAGAAGGTGAAGGCGGGCGCCACGCTGGTCGAGCAGGGCGCCGAGGGCGACGCCGTCTACCTCGTGCTCGACGGCGTGGTGCGGACCGACGTCGACGGGGAGCCGCTCGCCGAGTACGGCCCGGGAGCGCTCCTGGGCGAGCGGGCCGCACTGGAAGGTGGCCGGCGCACCGCGACGCTGACCGCCGTCACCGCCACCCGCGTGGCCATCGCCCGCGCCGACCAGCTCGACAAGGAGGCGCTCGCCGAGCTCAGCGAGGGGCACCGCCTGGAGGACAAGCGCCTGGAAGAACGGCCGTAGGCTCGCCGGGTGCAGGTCCACATCTGTGGCGTCCGCGGTTCGACCCCGGCGCCAGGGTCTGAGTTTGCACGCCACGGCGGCCACACGTCGTGCATCGCCCTCGACATCCCGCACAAGGGCGGCCGCACGTTCGGCTACCGCGTGAGCGACGACCGCAGCGCCATCGCCTACCTGTCCGATCACGGTCCTTCCCAGCTCGGTGAAGGTCCGGACGGCTGGGGGCCGTACCACGAGGCCGCGTGCGCACTCGCCGAAGGCGTCGACCTCTTGATCCACGACGCGCAGCACACCGCCGCCGAGCTGACTCCCATCGCCCACTTCGGCCACTCATCCATGGACTACCCGGTCCGGCTGGCCGAGCTGGCAGGGGCCAAGGGAGTCCTGTTGTTCCACCACGACCCGGATCGGACCGAGATGCCCTCGACGGGCTCCTCGCCGGCTTCGCCGACGGCGAGATCCCCGTGACGGCCGCTGCGGAGGGCACCGTCCTCGCCTTCTGAAGCCCGCCCGCCCCACTGGTTGGTTGCGCGCCGCCGGTCCCGTGGCAGGGTGGATGTGACGACTCGCCCACCGCGGCGCC
>JBBDQT010000008.1:0-2191 GCA_040905815.1 Acidimicrobiales bacterium | reverse complement strand
TGGCCTCTCCCACCTCCCGGAAGCTGCGTCGCTCGCCGTCGACCAGGCCGAAGCGGTGCTCCACGGCAAGCTTGGAGCGCTCGTCCAGACGGTCGAGGAGGCTGCGCACCATGTCGTCGTGGAGCTCGGCGAGCACGAGCGCCTCGGGCCCAGCGACGTCGTGGGGGAGGAGGTCGACGAGTTCCTGCTCGCCGTCCTCGCCGACGGGACGGTCCAGGCTCGTCGGCGTCGTGAGACGGTGGAGCTCGGACATCGCCGGGCTGAGGTCCCCGCCCTCGCCCGAGACGTTGCGCAGCGCGCTACGGAGCTCCGCAGAGCGCTCGCCCGGCAGGCGCACGAGGCTGCCCTTGGAGTCGAGCGCCCGCCCGATGGCCTGGCGGATCCAGAACGTGGCGTAGGTGGAGAACTTGAAGCCCTTGCGCCAGTCGAACTTCTCGACGGCGTGCTCGAGGCCGAGGTTGCCCTCCTGCACGAGGTCGAGGAGCTCCATGCCCGAGGGCAGGGGGTAGCGGCGGGCCAGGTTCACGACCAGCCGGAGGTTGGCGCGGATGAAGTGGTCGCGGGCTCGCGCTGCTTGGCGCACGGCTCGCTTCAGCGCGACGCCGGTCTCACCGGCGTCGAGGCGTGCCTGGGCGCCGCGCCCGGCCTCGATCGCCTGCGCGAGCTCTCGCTCCTGCGCTGCATCGAGGAGCGGCGTCGCGCCGATCTCGTGGAGGTACTGTCCCATCGCGTCTCTCATGTCAGTGATGTCCAACACCGCTGACACGCGTGTGATTCCACGATTGCCGATACGTCCGGCTCGCCGCTGACCGTGGCGGAGCCGCCCGTTCTGTGGCGGGCGGGCACGGGTTCGGGCGTCGTCTACCGTCGATGTCACTGAGCGTCGGCGGACGCCGGCTCGACCGGGAGCGCACGCGATGCCGATGAACGTGAAGCCGATCGTCACGCTCGACGAGCGCATCAACGACATCCGCGGCCGGACCGCTGCGATCGTCAACGAGCACATCCTCCCCAACGAGTCCACGCTGTGGGCCAGCCGCCGGTCGACGTCCCACGAGGAGGCCGCCCTGGCGGAGTCCCGTCGGGAGGCCAAGGAGCTGCGCGAGGAGATCAAGCAACGGGTCAAGGACGCCGGTCTGTGGGCACCGCACCTGCCGAAGGCGTACGGGGGCATGGGCCTCGACTTCCTCGCTCACGCCTACATGAACGAGGTCCTCGCCTACGCCCTCGGCGCGGCCTCGCTCTTCGGCGTCGTGGCCCCCAACTCCGGCAACCAGACGATCCTCGTCAAGTACGGCACCGAGGAGCAGAAGCAGCAGTGGCTCATGCCGCTGATCGAGGGGGAGATGGAGTCGGGGTTCTCGATGACCGAGCCCCACAACCCGGGCTCGGACCCCCGGTCGCTCGACAGCACGGCCCGGCGCGACGGCGACGAGTGGGTCATCAACGGCCACAAGTGGTTCACGTCGAACGGGCTCGCGGCGGACTTCTTCATCGTCATGGTGCGGGTCCACGACGACTCCCCGGATGCGTCGACCCTCCCCGGCCAGATGGCGCAGATCATCGTGCCGACCGACAGCCCCGGCGTGGAGATCGTGCGGGGCATCGGGATCTGGGGTCGGGACAGCTCGGATCACTGCGAGGTCAAGTACGACGACGTCCGGGTGCCGGTGGAGAACATCCTCGGCGCCGTCGGGCAGGGCCACCAGGCCGCCCAGGACCGCCTCGGCGCGGGTCGCGTCTTCCACTGCATGAACTCGATCGGCCAGATGTGGCGAGCGTTCGACCTCATGGTCGAGCGGACGACAACCCGCAAGGTGCACGGCGGCCTGCAGCGCGACAAGCAGTTCATCCAGGGCTTCATCGCTGACAGCTACATCGACATCCAGGCGGCGCGCCTCATGACGATCCACTGCGCGGAGAAGGTCGACGCCGGCCTGCAGGGAGCGCGCACCGACATCTCCGCCATCAAGGTCTTCGTGCCCGAGATGTACCACCGGGTCGTCGATCGGGCCATCCAGGTGTGGGGCGCAGCGGGTGTCTCGAACGACCTCCCGCTCGCCGGGATGTACATGGGCGCCCGCACCCTGCGCCTCGCCGACGGCCCCGACGAGGTCCACAGGATCCTCATCGCCAAGAACGTGCTCGGCCGCTACGACAGCGGCGAGAGCTGGGACTTCGGCAATTAGGC
>JBBDQT010000007.1:0-2203 GCA_040905815.1 Acidimicrobiales bacterium | reverse complement strand
AGCGCCGCCGCCCCGGCCCTGGCGTAGGCCGGCCCCCCGCCCCGCCGAGCCGCCTGGAGGACCTGGGCGGTCGTCGGGTCGACCCCGACCACCCTGGTCGCGCCCCCGGAGACGGCGAGGCGGGCGACCTGCCCCTCCCCCGCCCCCACGTCGAGCACCTCGCCCGCCCCGGCCAGGTGCTCCGCCGCCAGCGGGAGGATCTGCTCGGTGTACTCCGCGTCGGCCCCCTCGGTGAACCCCTCCTGCCACCACGCGGCATGGCTCTCCCACAGGTCGCGTGCTCCGCTCGAGTCGGCGATGATCACCGCTCGCCGAACGCCGGGCTCGCTGCGTCTCCCTCGAGGAGCTCGTCCACCGCCGCGTGCAGCTCCTCAGACAGGTACACCGTCGTCGTCACCATGTCCGTCTTCACCAATGTCTAGACGGTACCACCGATGGTACGCCTGATCCGCACGCCGATGCCATTAGCAGTATCATGGCGGGGGTGGAAGCAGCCGACCAGGTCAACGCCGCCCGCCGCGGGGCAGGGCTCACGCAACGCCGGCTGGCGGCCCTCACGGGCATCCCGCAGTCGGCCATCGCCAGGATCGAGCGCGGCCGACAGGTCCCCCGCGCCGACACCCTCCAGCGCCTGCTCGACGCCTGCGGGTTCGAGCTCCGCCTTGCACCCAAGCGCGGCGCGGACGAGGACCGGTCGCTCATCGGCACCTGGCTCGACCTGACACCGGCCAAGCGCGCCGGGCGAAGCGCCGCCTACGGGCAGATGGCCGAGCGCTTCCGGCACGCCCGTCCCGCTGGCCCGGCTCGGTGACGGACCCGGCGCCCTTCGACCCGATCCGGGGCCTCCGCGTGCTCCAGGAGGAGGGCGTCCGGTTCGTGGTCGTCGGCGGCTTCGCCGGCAACGTCAGGGGGGCGCCGCTCAACACGAACGACCTCGACATCTGCTACGAGCGCTCCCAGGAGAACATGGAGCGGCTCGTGACCGCACTGCGCCGGCTCCAGGCCAAGCTCCGGGTCGCCGGCGTGGACGAGGAGCTGCCCTTCGACCTCCACTGGCGGACCATCGAGTCGGGTGGCTCGTTCACCTTCACCACCGAAGCCGGCGAGATCGACGTGCTGGCGTTCCCGTCGGGGACGGCGGGCTACGCCGACCTGATCGTCAAGGCCGAGCGCTTCGAGCTCGGCGACGACCTGGCCGTCGACGTCGTCAGCCTCGATGACCTCATGCGGATGAAGGAAGCCAGCGGCCGGACCAAGGACCGCGCCCACCTGGAGGTCCTCGAAGCCCTCCGCCAGGAGCTGCGCCGCAGGGGCTGAGCCACACCTCGTACTGGCGGTGCTCACCGCGCCACAGCCCACGGATCCACCGCCAGCACAGGCCCGTCGGCGGACGCGTCAGGTCGGCATGGCGCCCGTCTCGTCGGCCCGGAGGCTCGCCCCGGCGACGAGGACTCACAGGACGTTGGACAGGCCCACGACGGCGAGCACACCCGAGATCTGTAGCCCGGCGACCCCGAGGAGCAAGGTCCACGTCTGAGAACCGATCTCCTGGCGCACCCCACCGATCTCCTTGTGGAGCCCGCCGATCTGCTCGTGGACCCCACCGATCTCCTGGCGCGCCCCACCGATCTGCTCGTGGAGCTCACCGATCTCCTGGCGCACCCCACCGATCTCCTGGCGCACCCCACCGATCTGCTCGTGGACGCCACCGATCTGCTCGTGGAGCTCGACGCGCAGCTCAGCGAGGCCGGTGCGCAGCTCGGTGCGCACCTCGGCGAGGCCCGTCGCCAACTTGGCGTCGAACACGGTCGCGAGATGGTCGAGGTCGCGCTTCGTCGCGACATCCGCCCATCCCACCGGCGGCAGGTGCGCCATCAGCGTCGCTGCGTCGTCGGGTCCGAGCACGACATCGAGTCGTTGGCGCAACTGGTACCTGGTCTCGTCACTGATCGTCATGGTTCCTCCTGACCGTGCACGACGCAAGCGAACCGGCCGGCGCGAGCCGGCGATCGATGACCAGGAGTTGCGGTGCCCGCCCCGCTCCGAGCTCCGGGTCCGGACTCCGAGGGCCGGAGCCCAGACCGCGCGCTCCGGGCTCCGGTCACGGTGGGTCTGCCGGTGGTCCGGTCCCAGGAGGCGAGGTCTCGTGGTCGGCGGTCCCGGCACCAACCCCGTGGCGGGGCGGCCCTCCTCCGGTGCCACC
>JBBDQT010000006.1:0-2226 GCA_040905815.1 Acidimicrobiales bacterium | reverse complement strand
TCGGCGTTGTCGCAGTGGCGCTCCATCCGCACGCCGAGCGTCTTGCCGCCACGGAGCACGAGCCAGCAGTCGAACGGCCCCGGGATGGCGCCCATGGCGTTCTGGTGGAACCTCACCCGCTCGCCGAGCTCCGGGTCGGCGAGGACGACCGCCCCGCCCACGACGTCGGAGTGCCCGCCGAGGTACTTCGTGGTGGAGTGCAGCACCGCACCGGCGCCGAGCAGGAGCGGCTGCTGGAGGTACGGCGACGCGAACGTGTTGTCGACCACGAGCAGCGCGCCGACGTCGTCTGCGACCGCGGCGAGAGCGTGGATGTCGGCGATGCCGAGCAGCGGGTTCGTCGGCGTCTCGCACCACACGACCGCCGTGCGGTCGGTGCACGCGGCGCGCACGGCGTCCGGGTCGCCGACGTCCGCCGCGCTCCAGGCGACGCCCCATCCCTGGAGCACCCCGGCCAGGAGCCGGTACGTCCCCCCGTAGGCGTCGTGGGGGATGACGACGTGGTCACCGGGCCGGCAGACGGTGCGGAGCAACGTGTCCGAGGCAGCGAGGCCGGACGCGAAGGCGAGGCCCACCGAGCCCTGCTCGAGGGCGGCGAGGCAGGTCTCGACCGCGGTGCGGGTCGGGTTCGCCGACCGGGAGTACTCGTAGCCGCCCCTCGTCGTGCCCACGCTGTCCTGGACGTAGGTCGACGTCTGGTGGATCGGGACGATGACCGCCCCGGTCGACGCGTCCGGCTCCTGGCCGGCGTGGATGGCGAGGGTCTCGAAGCCGTACCCCTCGTCGACGGGGCCCTCGCCGGCGCTCATGACGTCCCTCCCGCGATGAAGCCGAGCACGTCCTGGCGGGTGATCACGCCCTGGGGCTTGCCGTCCTCGAGGACGACGAGCGCGTCGCTCTCCCGCAGTGCGGCGACCAGCGACGAGAGCGGCTCCCCGCTCCCGATCAGGGGGAGCGGCAGGCCCATGTGGTCAACGAGTGGGTCGTCCATCCCGGCGCGCCCCTCGACGATCGCCTGGAGCAGCTCGCGCTCGCCGACCGAGCCGACCATCTCGGCCACCATCACCGGCGGTTCGGCGCGCACCACCGGCATCTGGGAGACGCCGTACTCGCGCAGGATGGCCACCGCCGAGCCGACCGTCTCGTCGGGGTGGACGTGGACGAGCTCGGGCATGAGCGTCCCCTTGCGGGTCAGGACGTCGGCGACCTTCGGCTCCGTCGAGTCGACATCGAGGAACCCGTAGTCGGCCATCCACGAGTCGTCGAAGATCTTCGAGAGGTAGCCACGGCCACCGTCGGGGAGCAGCACGACCACGACGGCGTCGGGACCCGCCTCGGCCGCGACCTGTACCGCCGCCACGACCGCCATGCCGCACGAGCCGCCGACGAGGAGCCCCTCCTCCCGGGCGAGCCGGCGCGTCATCGTGAAGCTGTCCTTGTCGGACACGGCGACGACCAGGTCGGCGATGTCCCGGTCGTACGTGGACGGCCAGAAGTCCTCACCGACGCCCTCGACGAGGTAGGGCCGTCCGCTGCCACCGGAGTACACCGATCCCTCGGGGTCGGCGCCGATCACCTGCACCCGACCGTCGCTGACCTCCTTCAGGTACCGGCCGGCGCCGGTGATCGTGCCGCCGGTCCCGACACCGGTGACGAAGTGGGTGATGCGCCCGTCGGTCTGCTCCCAGATCTCCGGTCCGGTCGTCTCGAAGTGCGAGCGGGGGTTGTGGGGGTTCGAGTACTGGTCCGGCTTCCACGCGCCGGGGATCTCGCGGACAAGTCGATCCGAGACCGAGTAGTAGGAGCTGGGGTGGGACGGGTCGACCGCGGTCGGGCAGACGACGACCTCGGCGCCGTACGCGCGGAGGACGGCGATCTTGTCGCCCGACACCTTGTCGGGCACCACGAACACGCAGCGGTAGCCCCGCTCCTGGCCGACGATTGCCAGCCCCACGCCGGTGTTGCCGCTCGTGGGCTCCACGATCACGCCACCCGGCTGCAGGGCACCGCTCGCCTCGGCCGCCTCCACCATCCGGACCGCGATCCGGTCCTTCACCGATCCGCCGGGGTTCACGTACTCGACCTTGGCGAGCACCAGACCGGCCACGGCTCCGACCACGGACCGGAGCCGCACGAGCGGGGTGTCACCGATGAGCTCGAGCACCGACTCCGCGTATCGCACCGCCCCGTTCTATCCCCGACGTCCCGGGGTTGTCATCGTCGCCC
>JBBDQT010000005.1:0-2238 GCA_040905815.1 Acidimicrobiales bacterium | reverse complement strand
GGCGAGGAGCATCCGGTCGATCGTCAACGGCTCGCCGGCGCGGGCGAACAGGTGGCCCTGTCCCACCGTGCACCCGAGCTGGCGGAGGGGGACCACCTGCTCGCGCCGCTCGATGCCCTCCGCGACCGACACCAGCTCCAGGCGGTTCGCCAGCCCGATGATCGCCTCGACGAGGGCGGACGCGCCGGTGGCGTCGATGCCGTCGACGAAGGACTTGTCGACCTTCAACACGTCGATCGGGAAGCGCTGGAGGTAGCGCAGCGACGAGTAACCCGTCCCGAAGTCGTCGATGGCGATCCGGACGCCTGATTCCCGAAGCCTGGTCAGCCGGTCCAGGGCGAGGTCGCCGTCCTGCATCATCACCGTCTCGGTGATCTCGAGCGTCAGTGCCGACGGTGGCAGGCCACTGCGCTGGAGCGCGCCGGCGACCTGCGCGAGCAGGTCCGGGTGCTGGAGCTGGCGGGCGGAGAGGTTCACGTTGACGGTGAGGCCCGGGTGCTGGGGGAAGCGTCGGTGCCATGCCGCGAGCTGGTGGCACGCCGTCTTGAGGACCCACCAGCCGAGGGGGACGATGAGACCCGTCTCCTCAGCGATGGGGACGAAGTCCATGGGCGAGAGCAGGCCCCGGGCCGGGTGCATCCAGCGCACGAGGGCCTCGCACCCGAGGACATCGCCGGACGTGAGGTCGATGGTCGGCTGGTAGTGGAGGACGAGCTCGTCGTTGGTCAGCGCCTGACGCAGCTCGCCTCCGAGGTTGAGGCGTTGCACCGCTGCGGTGTGCATGGGCGACTCGAACAGCTCGTGGCCCCCCTTGCCGCGTCGCTTGGCGGTGTACATGGCCAGCTCGGCGTTGCGGAGGAGGTCGTCGGCGGTGATGCCGCCGACGGGTGACGAGAGGGCGATGCCGATGCTCGCGCTCACGTGCACGTCGGAACCGGTCACCCCGAACGGGACCGTAAGCGCGCTGTTGACCCGGCCCGCCACCTCCTGCACCATCCGTGCGTCGCCCACGCTCTCGAGGAGGATGGCGAACTCGTCGCCGCCGAGCCGGGCGCCGGTGTCCCCCAGCCGCAGGCACGCGGTGACACGGTCGGCGGCGGCGATGAGCAGGTGGTCGCCCACGGCATGGCCGAGGCTGTCGTTGACCATCTTGAAGTCGTCGAGGTCGATGAGCAGGACCGCGATCGCCTCGCTGTGGCGGTTCGCCTGGGTGAGGGCGTGGGAGACCCGGTCGTGCAGCAGGACCCGGTTGGCGAGGCCCGTCAACGGGTCGTGCAGCGCCCGGTGAGCGAGCTGCTCGGTGCTGTCCTGCAACCCACTCGCCATCTCGTCGAAGGCGTCCGCCAGGGCACCGAGCTCGTCGGTGCGCGGCGAGCGGATCCGGTGGTCCAGGTCCCCGATCCGCAGCCTGTCGGCGGCGAGCTGCAGCTCGCCCAAGGGGTCGACGATCGTGCGGGCGATGCGGCGGTAGGCGGCGACGGCGTACAGGCCGGCGGCGACGGCGGCGAGGACCGAGACGGTGATGACGCTGCCCGGCGCCCAGAGTGACGCCACCGACACAGCGATGGTCGGCACGAGCAGCAAGCCGACCCAGGCGGCGAGCTGGGTGCGCAGGGCTCGCCGACGCGGCCGAGGTCGGTCCCACCGCCCAGCTCCCGTCGCTTCATGCCCCAACGCCCGCCCCCTGGTCCGTCGAGCGACTGGGAGCATTTTACTCCCTTCGCACGTTGCGAGACGACACAACTACGAACGGTGTGGAGAGAGCCCGGCTTGGGACACGGAACGTGCGTGCCCGCGCACGCTCGCACCGGTCGCTCGGCGGGGACGGTGCGGCGCCCCGGGCGCGGCGGAGGGGCCCTCTCGGGCCCCTCCGGTTGCGGACAGGTCGTGGCGCTCAGACGAGGCGCACGCTCTGTGCCTGGTCGCCCTTCGGGCCCTGGGTCACCTCGAACTCGACGGCTTGTCCCTCCTCGAGGGAGCGGTAGCCCGAGCCCTCGATCGCGGTGTAGTGAACGAAGAGATCACTCCCACCCTCTCGCTGGATGAAGCCGTAGCCCTTCTCAGCGTTGAACCACTTGACGGTACCGGTTGCCACAACCGACTCCCTTGTTACGTGTAGCGGGGTTCGGCCTGGTGCGCGTACCCACGTTCGACCGCGAACGGTAGCAGGTCACCTCTTCGGTGCGCCCCGTGCTGGCGCAAGCTCCTGTGCCCTCACGCGTTGCCCCGGAGGTGCTC
>JBBDQT010000004.1:0-13720 GCA_040905815.1 Acidimicrobiales bacterium | reverse complement strand
GGCGGGAGCTGCGGGCAGCGCCTCGCCCGTTCCGTTCTCGGCTGCGTAGTCGATCTCGTTGGCGATGAACGACGCCATCTGGTCACGACGCACAGACTCGGCCGGGGCGTACGTGGTCGGCGTCTTGCCGCTGGTGATCGCGTAGAACGCGATGCAGTCGATCGCCGTCTCGTGGATGCTGGTGTCGTCGTCGGTGAAGACGTCCTCGGCGGCGTTCTCGCACGCCTCCACGAAGCTCAGCGCCGCCGGCGGGTCGGGGTGATCTGCGCTTGCGGGGCTGACGGGCAGCAGGCCGAAGGCCAGAGCGACCACCGATACTGCGCCGAGTAGGCGCGTGACGCGCCTCTTGATATTGGGACTCATCGAATCCATACCCTTTCGTTGTGCTCTCCTGAAGGGCCTCACGCCGAGCGGCGCCTGGTCCCTTCCTGTCAAAAGCCGCCGTGGAGAGCCCTCCAGGGCGGACGCGTGGCGGACCCTAGACGGGTGACCCAGGTGCATCAAGCATCCAAGACACCGTCTGTTGCCTCGCCAACATCTACAACCATGCTCATGGCGGTTGCGTTACACACATGACATGACCAGGCGTGCTCCCTCCTCCGTCACGATCTCCGCCTGGGCCGGGTCCACGAACCTGGGCGACGAGCTGGTCCTCGCCGCCCTGCTCGCCAAGCTGGCGGCACGGGGCGCGTCGCCGGTCGTCCTGTCGGTCGACCCCGAAGGGACGACGGCTGCCCACGGAGTGGCGGCGTCGGGCCTGCCCGCCCTGCTGCGCCGAGGACCGGGGCGCCCCGCGGGCGTCCTCCTGGGCGGGGGCGGCCTGCTCCAGGACCTGACGAGCCCCCTCAACCTCCCGTTCCACCTCGGCCGGACCCTGCTCGCCACCGGGCGACGGGGATCGTTCGCCGGGATCGGCCTTGGTGCCGGGCCGATCAGCAGCCGGGCCGGCGCACGTCTGACCGGCACGGCGCTCCGGCCGGCGGTCGCCGTCAGCGTGCGCGACCAGGGATCGGTCGACCTGCTGTCCCGGCTCGGGATCAGGGCCTCGCTCGCGGCCGACCTCGCCGTCTCCCTCCCCACGCCTCGAGTGCAGGTCGAGGGTCGCGTCGCGGTCAGCCTGCGGCCCTGGACCGGCGGCGGGGGTGCCTTGCCGGTCGCCCTCCGGCGGCGAGGGCGCACGCCGGCGACGCCAGAGTGGTTCGCGCCCGCCATGGCGGCGGCGCTCGACGAGGTGGCGGGACGCTCGGGGCTGGTCGTCCACTTCATCGCCCTCCAGGCCGACCGGGACGATGCGGTGCACCGAGAGGTCGCCGACCGCATGCGGTCCCCGGTGACGTTCGATGTGCCCGACGTGCACACCGTGGTCGACGAGGTCGCCTCGTGCCAGGCGGTGGTGGCGATGCGCTACCACGCGGGGATCGCCGCCCTCCTCGGTGGCCGCCCGGCGGTGCTGATCGGCTACTCCCCCAAGGTGCCCTCCCTCGCCGCCGAGGTGCCCGGCGGCATGGCCGGCCTGGCGTGGGACGAGGCGTCCCTCGCCGGCCTCCCCGCAGCGGTCGAGCGGGTGCTCGACCGGGGGGAAGCGGTGGTCGAGGGGCGCGAGCGCCTCCGCGAGCGCGAGCAGGTCAACGACCAGGTGATCGATCGCCTGCTCGAGGCCATCCAGGGCTGACCCGAACCGGGACGGGGTGGACACCTGCAGTGCCGGCTGACCCCGCTCGCGGCGATCGCCGCGCCGCCGGCACGAACCCGATCCGCGGAGTCTGGAGGAATTTCCGCTCAAGGCGCGGCCAACACCGTCCGATACGCACGAATCGCCGCTTCGGAGATGGGTTCCACCGGAAGAGACAGAGGCGAGCGCGCCGCGCCCCACGACGCCCCCGACCCGACCGACAGCTCCGGGCACCACGCCGGTCCGGCGGACGGCCAGCGAGCCCGCTGGAGGCGGTCGGTGGCAGCACCACCGCCACCCGGCGGTCGGCGAGGCCCCTCGTCGGGGGTGCTCGCCCTCGCGGTGCTCGTGGTGTTCGTCGCCTTCGCGCTGGCGGGGTTCTTCGGCGCCCGCCAGCTGGTGGCGGACCAGGAGCGGCGCCTGCTGCAGGAACGCGCCGGCGAGGTGGGCGCCCTGCTCACCAGCGCCATCGACGCCTTCGACTCGTCGCTGCGGGTCCTCGGTCCGCTCGGCGTGTCCGCCGACCCGGCGGCCCCGAGGCTGTTCACCAGGAGCGCGAGCCAGCTGGTGGAGGGGACCACCACGGCGGTGGGCGTCGCCACCGAAGGTGACAGCGGGTTCACGGTGGCGGCCGCGGTGGGCGACGGTGCGCCGGTCGGCGACGTGCTCGGCGGCGAGCGGGCGGCGGTGGCGGAGCGCGCCCTCGCCACCGGCGAGCTCGCGTCGGGTGTCCTCCACGGGGACAGGGGGACGAGACTCGTGTTCGCACGCCCCGTGGCGGGTCAGCGGGCCGTCGCCTACCGGGAGTCGGTGATCGATCCGACCCAGCCGGCGCCCTCGACGCCGGAGTCGCCGTTCCGCTCCCTCGACGTCGTCCTCTACGCCGCTCCCGACGCCGACCCCGACCACCTCGTGGTGACCACCGCCGTGGACCCCGACCTCTCCGGGACCGTGACCCGGAGGCCGCTCGACGTCGGGGGTGACCGCTGGCTCCTCGTGGTCGGCGCCCGGGAGCCGCTCGTCGGGTCGTTCGCCGAGCGGGTGCCGTGGCTCTTCCTGGGCGTCGGCCTGGTCACCGCCGGGCTCGGCACCGCGATCGTCAACACGCTGGCCCGGCGTCGTGGCTACGCGCTGGCGATGGTGGCGGACCGCACCAGGGAGCTCGAGCAGTCCCTCGACGAGCGTGGGCGCGCCGAGGCCGCCCAGCGCGAGGCGCAAGAGGCGGCCGAGGCCGCCAACCGGTCCAAGAGCGAGTTCCTCTCGCGGATGAGCCACGAGCTGCGCACGCCCCTCAACGCCGTGCTCGGCTTCGGCCAGCTCCTCGAGCTCGAGGAGCTCGACGAGAACCAGCGCGACGCGGTCGGCCACATCCTCAAGGCGGGCCGCCACCTGCTCGACCTGATCAACGAGGTGCTCGACATCTCCCGCATCGAGACCGGCGACCTCGCCCTGTCCCCCGAGCCGGTGCTCGCCGCCGACCTCGTGCAGGAGGCAGTCGACCTCATCGGCCCGCTCGCCGGCCAGCACGGGATCCAGCTCGTCGTCGACCGCTCCGGGGCGTCCGACAGCTACGCGTTCGCCGACCGCCAGCGAGCAAAGCAGGTGCTGTTGAACCTGCTCTCCAACGCCGTGAAGTACAACCGGCCCAAGGGCACCGTCGCCGTGAGCTGCCAGCAGGTGGCCGGGGCCCGGGTGCGCATCAGCGTGACCGACACCGGGACCGGCATCCCCGCCGAGCGGCTCGGCCTGCTGTTCGTCCCCTTCGAGCGCCTCGGCGCCGAGCACACCGGCGTGGAGGGGACCGGCATCGGCCTCGCGCTGTCGAAGCGGCTGGCCGAGGCCATGGGGGGCACCCTGGACGTGGCGAGCACGCTCGGGGAGGGCAGCACCTTCACCCTCGAGCTGCCCCAGGTCGAAGGGCCCGTCGAGCGCTACGAGCGCCTCAACGGCGCCCCTGAGCCTCTCGTCGCGCCGACGTCGTCGCCACGCCGGGTCGTGCTCCACATCGAGGACAACCTGTCCAACCTCACCCTCGTCGAGCGGGTCCTCGCCCAGCGGCCCGACGTGGAGGTGGTCGCCGCCATGCACGGCAGGCTCGGCCTCGAGCTCGCCCGCCAGCACCGCCCCGTCCTCGTGCTGCTCGACCTCCACCTGCCCGACATCGGCGGGGAGGAGGTCCTCCAGCGGCTCCGGCAGGACCCCGCCACCGCGTCGACCCCCGTCGTGATCGTCAGCGCCGACGCCACACCGGGCCAGGTGCAGCGGCTCCTCAGCGCCGGGGCTGCCGGCTACCTGACCAAGCCCCTCGACGTGCGCGACCTGCTGCGCGCCCTCGACGACGCCGTCGCTGAGCGGTGAGCACACCGGCGCGATCGAGCGTGGCCGGGGACGTGCTCGCCACCTCCACCGTGGTCGTCGTCGACGACCACCAGGTCAACGTCGCCCTGCTCGAACGGCTCCTCGACGGGGCCGGCGTCGGCCGGGTCCACGGCTTCACCGACCCCCGGGAGGCGCTCAACCACTGCGCTGCCTCGCTCCCCGACCTCGTCCTGCTCGACCTCCACATGCCCCACCTCGACGGGTTCGCCGTCATGAGCGCCCTCGAGGAGCTCGTGCCCGACGGCGTGTTCCTGCCGGTCCTCGTCCTCACCGCCGACGCCACCGCTGAGGTCAAGGAGCGGGCGCTCGCCGCCCGCGCCAAGGACTTCCTCACCAAGCCGTTCGACCGCACCGAGGTCGTCCTGCGGGTCACGAACCTGCTCGAGACCCGAGCCCTGCACCGGCGCCTCGAGGACCACAACGCCGAGCTGCGAAGCTCGCTCGACGCCCGCACCGCCGCCGAGCGGGCCATGGCCGAGGAGCAGCGGCGGCGCCACGAGCGCATCGACGCCGCGCTCGCCCCCGGCGGGCTCACCATGGCGTTCCAGCCCATCGGCGACCTCGCGACCGGCGACGTCGTCGGCGCCGAGGCCCTGTCCCGCTTCACGGGCGAGCCCCACCGGCCGCCCAACGAGTGGTTCGCCGAGGCCGAGACCGCCGGCCGGGGCGCCGAGCTCGAGCTCGCCGCCATCGCCGCCGCCCTCGACCAGCTCCCCGCGCTGCCGCCGGGCGCCTTCCTCGCCGTCAACGCCTCCCCCGCCACCGCGACGGCGAGCGACCTCACCGCCCTGCTCGCCGACCAACCCGCCGAGCGCCTCGTGCTCGAGCTCACCGAGCACCGCGCCGTCGACGACTACGTCCCGCTCCTCGCCGCCCTCGACCACCTCAGGGACCGGGGCGTGCGGGTCGCCGTCGACGACACCGGCGCCGGCTACGCCGGCCTCTCCCACCTCCTGCGGCTCCGGCCCGACATCGTCAAGCTCGACATCGTCCTCACCCGCGACATCCACACCGACCCGGTTCGCCGGGCCCTCGCCACCGCCCTCATCGCCTTCGCCGCCGAGATCGGCGCCACCATCGTCGCCGAGGGCATCGAGAGCGCCGACGAGCTCGCCACCCTCCGCCACATCGGCATCGCCTGGGGTCAGGGCTACCACCTCGCCCGCCCCGGACGCCTCCCGTTCTGCACGGCCCGGCTCGCCCACCGCGCCAAGCAGGGTTGACGAGTCCGGCCCGCAACCCCAGCGTCAAGCCCGAGCTCGAGAGCGACACGCGGAGTGCGACGCCTCCCGAGTGCGTGCGGGCAGAGCCCATTGCGGGCTCATGGGCACCGGGGTACGGTAGCGACCATGACGGATCGGGTGCTCGTGACGCTGCAAGATCGCAGCCGTGCCAACCTCGGCAAGCTCGCCGAGCACGATCGCTACCTCGTGCACCGCGAGTCAGACGGCACGCTCATCTGGGAGCCAGCCGAGGTCATGTCCGTCACCGAAGCCCGTCTCCTCGCCGACGAGGGTCTGATGCAGGTGGTTGCGACGAACCGTGCCGACCCGACTCGGTTGCGGCCACGGGATCGCGCTGCTGCTCCCCGGGAGTAGCCCGTGGCCGAGCTCGCCTTCTCGCCGGAGGCGGACGACCTGTTGACGTCGATGGAGGACGACCCAGCCCGCCGACCCTGCGCGGGGCGTCTCAACTCGGCACTCGACGCGCTCGAGGCAGATCCGGGAGATGTGCGCAACCGGCGGAGATGCTTCCACACGATCGGCCTGTGGGGGATCGCCGTCGTCTGTGGCGAAGAGGAGTGGCTCATCCTCTGGGAACCACTCGAAGTCGATGTGGTGGTGGTCCACCACATCGTCCCAGCACCTTGAGCTCTTGGATGTTGCTGGATGCGGTCGGACTCCTGGCCGTCGCCGGCTTGGCACCGTCCACACCCGCGGTGCTACCTGACGCGCAAAGTACGGTGCCAACGTGCTCTTGAAAGGTGAAGGCCGTCACGTCGCTCGGGCACCCCGACAGGGGCGCGGGCCGTCGCTGCGACCCGGCGGCGGGCGCTCATGACAGGCGCGACGCATGCTCGGTTCTGGAAGGCGGACCTCCAGGTCCAGACGCCCGCCGACCACCAGCGGTGGCAGGGATCTTCCAAGGTCGTCGCGTCCACGACCCCAGGGGAACGGGCTCGCATCGCCGATACGTACATCGCCCGGTGCTACGAGGTGGGCCTCGAGATCGTCGGGGTCACCGACCACAACCTCAGCCCGACACCCGGCTTCGTCGATGACCTCCGTTCGGCGATCGCCCGTGCCGCCCCGACCCATGGCTACGAGCTGGTCCTCTTCCCCGGTTTCGAGATCGACGTGAACGTCGGGATGGGCTTCCACGCCCTGTGCCTCTTCGAACCAGAGACGAGCGTCGCCACCATGGACAGCAAGCTGTCCGCTCTCGGCCTCGAGCACGGCAAGCGCTTCGACGGCAAGGGGGACCCGCTCGGGATGTCCGCCGACGAGCCGATCCGCAAGCTGCTCGACGTCGTGCAGGGCGACCACCGGGGCATCGTCGTGCTCGCCCACGCCAGCTCGGACAGCGGCGCCCTCGACACCAAGTCGATCCCTCCGAAGCTGCGAGCGGAAGTTGCGAACAACGGAGCGATCCTGTGCATGGAGCAGGCGCACCCTCGATCCCAGCTGCTCGCGAAGAGGGACAGCTGGATGGCCAAGCTGCTCCGCTGCGACCCAGCGGTGACCACGCGCACGCACGAGATCGCCGTCATCAACAGCTCCGACGCCAAGGCGCTGCATCCGGACGACCACCCGCAGGGGACGAACTACATCGGCTTCAGGCACACGTGGCTCAAGATGGGTTCGCCCACGATCGAGGGGCTCCGCCAGGCCTTCCTCGACCATGGATCTCGAATCCGCTTCGGAGCGGCGCGACCCGAGGACCTACTCACCCACCCCCGCATCGAGCAGATCACCATCAGCGGCGCCACGTTCCTCGCCGATCAGACCATCGTGCTACCCCCCAACCTCACGACGTTCATCGGTGGCGGCGGCACCGGGAAGTCCACCATCCTCGAGTACGTCCGCGCCGCTCTCGGGAGGCCGCCCACGGGCGCACGAGATGTCCTCGACAACCGCAACCGGGCGCTGGACTCCCTCGGTTCAGGGTCCGTCACGTTGCACCTGCGCACCGGCGACAACCGCTACGAGACCACCTTCAGCCGGACGAGCACAGCCGACGCCCTCGACCACCGCTTCCCCGTCGTTGCCTTCAGCCAACGCGAGGTCTTCGCCATCGCCGACTCCGGAGAGGCGACGCTCTCGCTGCTCGACCAGCTCCAACGCGAGACCATAGACGAGCTCGTGCGGGAGGAGCAGCGCGCAGCTGCCGCGCTGCAGTCACTCGACAACGACCTGGCGCAGCTCCCGGCCCTGCAGAGGCAGCTGGCAGAGGTCACCGCTGAAGTGGCCCGGCTGCGGGACCTCCTGCAGGTCCACGAGCAGCAACAGGCGCCCCTTGCGCACCTGAACCTCCTGCGCCGGGAGGCAGCCGCCGTCGAGGCGATCGACGCGGGGCTGGTGAGCGCGGTACAGCGCATCGACGGTCTGGCCGACGACCTGGCGCTCGGCGTCGGTCGAAGCGGCTTCCGGAACCCCGACACTCCCAACGCCGACGAGGTGGACGACCTGCTCGGTCGGGCGCGCGAGGCGGTCGCCGGGAGCACCCGGGCGTTGCAGCAGGCCGCAGCGGCACTCGCGGCAGCTGCGCGAGCCGAGGCAGGCCGGGAGGAACGGGGACGTTGGGCGGCTGCGCTCTCCGCAGCCGAAGCGACCTACGCCGCCGTGACCACCTCGCAGGCGATCGAGGCGTCTCCGGGTGCCAGACCCGAGCAGCTGCGACAGCAGCTCATCCTCCGTGAGTCGGAGCATCGTGCGATCACCGAGCAGGTCCGCGGCCTCGAGTCACGAGCGCAGACGAGGGCGGCCCTCCTCGGGTCGCTGCGAGCGGTGTGGCGAAGGCAGGTCGACGCTCGCCGGTCGGTTGCCACCAGCTTGCGCGACCTCGTCCCTCCAACGACGGAGCAGACGCCGTCGGTGGAGGTCGAGATCCGGCCGTTCGCCGATGTGACCGCCCTCTGCGCGCGGCTGAACAAGTACGTCCACGGCGGGCGGCTGAACCGCCAGGAGGCGGAGCAGCTCTGTGCGCTGGCCGCGGAGGCTGCGGGGGATGGCTCACCCGCCGCCACCGTCGTGGCGTGGGCACGCGAGCTCGCAGGAGGTGGCGAGGTCCCACCCCTCGCCGTGATGCGTGAGGCGGTGCGCACCGGCCTCGCGACCGACCTCACCGACGAGGTGCTCGCGGAGCTCGAGCGCCTCCGCCTGCCGGACGTGGTGGACGTCGTGCTCCGGCGGCCCGACGGCAGCACAGCCGGCTCATTCCTGCAACGAGACCTCTCCGTCGGCCAGCAGTGCACCGCCATCATCGCCATCGCCCTCGCGACGGGTGATGACCCGATCCTGATCGACCAACCCGAGGACGAGATCGACAACGAGTTCATCTACACCGAGCTCGTGCCGCTGCTGCGACGGTCGAAGGACCAGCGCCAGGTCATCACCACCACCCACAACCCGAACCTCCCCGTCAACGGGGATGCCGAGCTGATCTACGCGCTCGAAGCGCGCCAGACGACCGCCGGTGGGCGCGTCCGCGGTGCCCGCAGGTCAGCCGGCTCCCTCGACGACCTCTCCGTCAAGGAGGCGGTCGAGTCGATCATGGAGGGCAGTCGCGAGGCCTTCGAGCGGCGCCAGGTTCGCTACGGGTTCTGATCCTGTGGTTCGCTGAGCCCGATGTACGACACGCCGGCGGAGCTGATCGCGGCCATCGCCGCCGGGGAGGACAGCTACCTCGAGCTCAAGGAGCTGGTGGCCGAGGGCACCAAGCTCACGGTGGCCGGCGAGGGCAGGGCGACCTCGTGGATCGCCCGCCAGCTCAGCGCCTTCACCAACACCGACGGCGGGGCGCTGGTTCTCGGGGTTGCCGATGACGGGACCATCGTCGGGATCGACCGCGAGCGCATGGACGAGGTCCAGCAGTGGATCATCAACATCGGGCGCAACAACGTCGAGCCGCCGGTGGACCACCTCCTGCGCCTCGACGCCATGGCGCTTCCAGGTGGCGAGGAGGACCGGCTCGTCCTGCGAGTCGACGTCCGCGCCGACTTCTACGCCGTCCACGCCCCTCAGGGCCAGCGTCCGCAGATCCGCGTTGGAAACACCACACGAGAGGTCTCGATGGAGCTCCTCCCCCGGTTGCTCGCCCGGCGAGGGGTCCTGCTCTCCGCGGACGAGCGACCGGTCGTGGGCGCCCAGCTGGCGGATCTGGCTTGGAGCTCGGTGGAGGGATACCACATGCGCCGTTTCTCGCGGCCGCCCGACGACCTGCATCGCTTCGCCGGCAACCTGAAGCTGGTCACGGCGGACGACCGTGGGGACGCACATCCCACCGTCGCCGGCATCCTCCTCTTCGGGCGTGATCCGCAGGCGCACCTCCCGCATGCCCGCATCGAGATCGTGGCCTATCGAGGCTCGGTCCCGGACACGAACGAACGCCTGGACGCTCGGACGGTCGGCGGCACGGTCCTCGACCAGATCGACGTGGTCACGAGCTACTTCGCTCGCTCCCCGTCGATCCAGTTCGCGGCCTCCAAGGACGGGAACGGGCGAACGGACCTGCCTCAGTACTCCCTCCGCGCGCTGCAGGAAGCCGTCGTGAACGCGATCGCCCATCGGGACTACGGCTTGGCTGGCGCGCACGTCCGCGTCCAGCTCTTCGACGACCGCATCGAGGTGACGAGCCCTGGCCGGCTCCCGAACTCCCTTTCGCCCGCCGACCTCTTCGCCGGCGCGCAACCGATCCGGCGCAACCAAGTGCTCGTCGGCTTCCTCGTGCAACCCGCCGCGACCCCAACCGGGGTGTCCTACATGGAGGGGAACGCAGAGGGCTTCTTGACAATGGTCAGGGAGACCGAGGCCCTGAGTGGTCGTCGCCCGGAGCTCGTCCTCGGCACCGAGGCCGTCACCGTCGTCATCCCGGCCGCAAGGCTTGATCCGTCCCGCGGATGAGCGCGTCTCCCGGCCCCTCGATCACCTGACCCTCCAGACGCCCTCGAGCACCACCAGAGCTCCCCGTTCGCCGGGCCGCTCGCGGACCGGGGTCGAGATCGAGCGCTCACCAGTCTCCATCCATCCCGACCGATATTCCAATCGTTTGACCGGAATACTGCTCGGCTCCGCTACCGTGGCGGCGTGGATCTCTCGAAGCCCATCCGTTCGGTCATCCCCTCCGGACACGGCGCCGTGCTCGCCGTCCTCGCCGGAACCGAACGCCCGCTCAGCGGCCGCCGGGTGGGTGAGCTTGCTGGAGATCGCCTCAGCCAGTCGCGAGCGAACGAGGTCCTTCGGGAGCTCGCCGCCGCCGGCGTGGTGCTCAGCGAGGAGCAGCCTCCGGCCCGGCTCTACGTCTTGAACCGAGAGCACGTCGCAGCGGATGCGATCCTCGGCCTCGCGCGGATGCGCCAGACGCTCCTGGACCGCATGCGCGCACGCGTAGGGACGTGGGAGCCGGCGCCGGCGTCAGCGTGGCTCTTCGGATCGTTCGCCCGCGGTGAAGGCGACGTGCACAGCGACATCGACGTGCTCGTCGTCCGGCCGGACGAGGTCTCCCAAGAGGACCCGACGTGGGACGCCCAAGTGGACGCCTTCGCCACCGCCGTGCAGCGCTGGGCGGGCAACCACTGCTCGGTCGTCGAGTACTCCGAACCCGAGCTCACCGACCTGGTGGAGCGCGACGAGCGGCTCGCCGCCGAACTCCGGCGCGATGGGGTCCACCTCGGCGGACGCGTCGATCGACTTGCCCGTGTCCCGACTCGCTGATGGGCGCTCTCGAGGACGCGAGGCACCACCTCCAGAAAGCAGACGAGTTCCTGGCAGCGGCCGAGTCGAACCTCGAGCTCGGCCTGTGCAATGCGAAGTAGGCGACGCGCCTGAGCGGGTCTGGCCGTACCACTCGGCGAGGGCGACGATGACCCGGTCGAACACGAGGTCACGCCGCTGCAGGATCTTCCCCGTTCCAAGTGCCTACCGGAGCATGGCCAGGCAGGACGTGGTGCGTGCGGCGACCTCGTCGAGGAGCCTGCTCGCGAGCTGTCGCCCTGTGCCGGTGATGTCCGGCGCGCTGCCCACGTCGCGAAACGCGTCCGGCGCTCGCAGCGCGAGCTCTCTGATCCGTGCGACCGCAAGCTCGGCGTCAAGGCCGAGGTCGATGGCGACGCGCGGCCACGTCTGACGGTGGTGGCCGACGAGGCGGTACTCGCCCCCGAGCGCCATCGCCATCTTCAGCTTCGGCAGGTGCTCACCGTACGGCAGCGCGGAGCCGACGTCGTAGAGCGGCGCGAGGCGCGCCGAGGTCCCCGACAGGAGCAGCGAGTAGTTCTTCGCGTGCGCGTCGGTACCTGCGATCAACCAGTTCCAGGCGAGTGCATCGAAGAACCTCCACACGTCGGTCGTGGCCTTCGCTGGGGGCATGACGTCGCGCAGGAGTCGGGCGATGCGTGCTGCGGACGGGCCTCCCTCGGACTGGTACTTGCGGCCCGGGTGGACCGACAGTGCCTGGCAGAGATCCTCCTGGTGGACCCGCACGACGTCGTCACCCGCCGTGCCGGAAGCCACGCGGTCGTAGCGCTCGACGACGACGACCGCCTGGTCCTCGAAGGTGGCGAGGGCCGAGCGGGCAACGATCAGACCTGCACGCCCTGCCGCGCTGAGGCAGAGGTGCTCGTTCAGGTCGTGGTCGTCGAGGCCTGCGATCGCCGGTTTGAGGATGTGGGTGGTCGCCGAGGCTCCGGAGGGGACGCCCCAACGGCCCTCCTCGTGGCGCAGCGCGAGCTTCGCTTGCGCACCGCCGAGGCTCCACTGGCCGGTGAAGTCGGGACCGAGCCAGCTGGTGGGGTTCTCGCGCAGCGCCCGGATGCGGTCCGCCACGGCCTCCTCGTCGAGCCACGTGACGCTGCCCGGCGCACGGCGCAGCGCCTCGACCCGGTCCGGCCGGGCGAGCTGGACGGCACCCGCGCAGTCCTCCCCCACCTGCGTCGCGAGGAGCGCGAACGGTGACGATGCCGACGCCTGGAACTGCCTCGCCCACCGTTCGATCACGAGGTGGTTGTCGGGCAACAGGCCCCACAGCCAGGGCGTCACGACCGCATCGCCGTGCTCCGCCACCTGGGTGGGCATCGAGACCGAGAGCGGGGTTGCGTCCCCGTGGTCGGCGAACCGCTCGTCGTAGGAGAGCTGCAGCCCGCTTCGGCGACGGGTCAGCGTGCCGGCGACCTCGCCCTCGAGGAGGACGACCAGCTCATCGCTGTTCACGGGGTGCGGAGGCGTTCGAGGAGCTCGTCGATGTCCACCCGGGCGGTCGTGCGCCGTTCGCGGGTGGGCTCGTCTCTGTCGGAGGCGCCGATGTGGAGCGAGAGCCCCAGCGCGTCGAGGAGACGGAGGATCAGGCCGACCTCGGCACCCGGCTTGCCGCGCTCGACCGAGGCGAGCCACGACCGTGCCACACCCGCGCGGCCGGCCAGCTCCGCTTGGGTGAGCCCGAGCTCGAGGCGGCGTGCCCGGAGACTCGTTGCCAGATCGTTGGTCACCCTCACCTGACGCACGAGCCCCTCCCTTTCGCTGTCCTCGCTCGCGGTCACGCTACTGTTGTCCTCGAACGAAGACAACACCACCGGCCGTCGACACGGGGCCGGCTGCGAATCGTGGGTCGTCGCACATCGGGGCAGCTGACGACCTTCCTGCCGGAACCGGCCCCGACAGAGGGCCGGCCTTCAGGTTTCGGACGCGAGGTGACGGGTCTCGCCGTACCACTCAGCGAGGGCGTCGGCGTCTGGACGGCTGTCGAGGAGGGCCATCGCCGAGTCCCGGAGCGGTGATGCCACCTCGATCGGGACCCCGATCACCTGGTGCTCGCCGTCCACCTCGGCGACCCGGGCGAGGAGCAGGTCGCCCGGTGCCACGTCGTGCGACCCGCGCCGCTCGGCCACGACCACGACCTCGCCGGTGCCGGCGTCACGCAGGGTCTGCCCGTCCCGGGGTCCACCTCGATCGCCTCCCACAGCCGCCGGGGCTCGTCGAGGAGCACCTCCAGGAGGTTCCGCTCGTCGGCGGGCAGCAGCGGGCCGCGCTGGTCGAGGTACTCGGCAGCCACCCCGCCCTCGAACACGGCGAGGTCGACGATGACCCGGTCGAACACGAGCTCGCGCAAGTCGAAGAGGAGGGTCGGGCTGTCCGGGTCGGCGGCCGAGGTCGCGAGGCCCACCAGCGCGCGCCGCCGGTGGTCAGCGGCGGCGAAGTGGGCGAGCTTGTAGACGAGCAGGCGGGTCCGGGCCCGCAGCGGCACCTTTGGGTCGCGCTGGCAGCACACCTTGAACTTGCGACCCGAGCCGCACGGGCACGGATCGTTGCGGCCCACGCCCCGCAGGGCGCCGCCCGTCTCGGCGTGGAGCTCCTCGAGCAGCGCGACGGCGCCGACCGACGGCGAGAGGTCGGGATGGCGGACGAGGGCGAGCGCGTGGGCGAGGTCACCGCGGTCGACCACGTAGTCGGCCAGCTCCCT
>JBBDQT010000003.1:0-13790 GCA_040905815.1 Acidimicrobiales bacterium | reverse complement strand
CATCGTTCACACGTGAGTTGGCACGCCGCAGCGGTGACACTCGCTTCGACGCTCTGCCGTCGAGCATCCGTCACCTGGCTGCGCAGTGCCTGCTCGACTGGGCTGCGCTGGCTGTCGCGGGCTGCGCCGAGCCCGTCGTCGAGCTCCTCGCCGGCGAGGTCGCCCCCGTCTCGGGTGGCGCCAGCGTCGTCGGCCGTCGGGTCCGTGTGGCGGGGCGCGACGCTGCACTGCTCAACGCCGCCGCGGCCCACGCGCTCGATTACGACGACGTCAACCCGGCCATGTCGGGGCATCCGTCGGTGCCGGTCCTGGCCGCGACCCTCGCCGAGGCCGAGCTGCGCAACGCCACCCTGGGCGAGGTGCTCGAAGCCTTCGTCGCCGGCTACGAGGCGGAGTGCATCATCGGCCGCGCGGTCGAGCCGTACCAGTACGAGCGGGGTTTCCACGCCTCGGGGACGACCGGTACCTTCGGCGCTGCGGTCGGCGTTGCCCGCCTGTTGCGCCTCGACGTCGCAGGCACGGCCCGGGCCATCGGGATCGCTGCGACCAGTGCATCTGGCCTGAAAGCCGTCTTCGGATCGATGGGCAAGCCCTACAACGTGGCGACAGCGGCGAGCAACGGACTCTTGGCGGCACGGCTGGCATCACGCGGGATGGACGTGCCGACGAACGTCCTGGAAGCGACGGGGGGCTTCGCCCTAACGTTCTCGGGGTCGCTCGACGAGGACGCGCTCAGCGCGCTGCCAGGAGGCTTCCACCTCGCCCAGAACTTGTTCAAGTACCACGCCGCCTGCTACGGGACCCACTCGTGCATCGAAGGCTTGCGCCGTCTCCTCGAAGAGGAGCGGGTCGACGGCGACCAGGTCAACCGCGTGGTGATCCACGCCACCCAGCGCCAAGGGACGATCTGCGCGATTGCGGAGCCGTCGACCGGCCTCGAAGCGAAGTTCAGCTTGCGGCACGCAGCGGCGATGGTGCTCGAAGGGTGGGACACATCTGCCGTGGCGTCCTTCGGTGACAGTGTGGGAGATGCCGCCGTTGTGGCCACCCGGGGCAAGGTGGAGGTTCTCGTGGACCGCGACGAGATCTCCTATCTGACGCCCCTCGAGGTCACATTCGCCGACGGGCGGCTTCTCGGCGCCAGCGTCGACGTCTCGAGGCCTGACGTCGACCTCGACCGCCAAGGCTTTCGACTCGCGGCGAAGGCCCGCTCGCTCGCCGGGCCGGTCGTGGGCGGTGCCGCGGTCGAAAAGCTGATCGCGCAGCTGGCGGACGTCGATCCCTCCGTGCGGATCAGCACGCTGCTCTCGCCGCTCGCGGCGGCGACGATTCCTGCTTGACGGTCAGACAAGAACTATGTCAGATTGTAAGGCAGACAGGTTGACTGACGGGCGCTGCCGGTTCGGACATGAACGGTGCGGTGCACACCAGTGTCCTTAGCACGGTCCGGATTCACATTCCGACCCGGGGGTTCAGCACAAATATGGTCCGCTACATCGGGAGCCGCCTCCTCCACGCGCTACCCGTGCTCTTCCTCGTCTCGCTCGGCGCCATCGCCCTCACCAACCTGATGCCGGGTTCTGCCGCCGAGACGATCCTCGGCGAGTTCGCCCGTGAGGACGACATCGTTCGTCTCGAAGAGGAGCTCGGCCTGAACGCCCCGATCTGGGAGCGCTACGTCGACTGGGTGGGTGGCGCGGTGCAGGGCGACCTCGGTGGTTCGATCCGCAGCCGCCAGCCGGTCTCAGAGCTCATCTTGGAACGTGTTCCGATCACCCTCGAGATCGGGCTCGCGAGCCTCGTCATAGCCATCGCGGTGGCGGTTCCCCTCGGGGCGTACGCGGCGGCGAACGAAGGGGGCCGGCTCGACAAGGTGGTCACGAGCCTCGTCTCGGTGTCGTTGGCGCTGCCTACCTACGTCATCGCCATCTTCCTCATCTATCTCATCGCGGTGAAGGGCGGCCTGCTCCCGCCGAACGGCTGGTCCCCATTGAGCGATGGCATCGTCACGAACCTCCGATTCGTCGCGCTGCCGATCATCTCACTTGCGATCGCGGAGATCCCCGTGATGCTCCGCGTGTTGCGAGCCGACGTGATGGCGACGCTGAAGGAGGACTTCGTCCTCTCCGCACGATCGCGTGGGCTGAGCCGGAACTACGTCCTGTTTCGTCACGCGCTGCGCCCATCGCTGTTCTCGCTCGTGACGGTCTCCGGGATCGTCTTCGGCCGTCTCCTCGGTGGCACCGTGATCGTCGAGCGGATCTTCTCCCTCCCCGGGGTCGGATCGCTCATCGCTACATCGGTGCTCGGCAAGGACGTGCGGGTCGTGCAGGCGATCGTCGTGTTGATCGCCCTCCTCTACATCGTCGTCAACACGGCCATCGACGTGACCTACACCTACCTCGATCCACGCGTGCGAGGGAAGTGAGATGAGCCACACCGTCGATCCCCAGTCCATCGATCCCGAGATCGCAACGTCGGCGGGGGCTTCCTCTCGACCCCGCAAGAAGCGCCGAACGATGCTCGCGGCCGCCAGCGTCTGGATGACCATCGTCGTCATCGCCGCGGTGTTCGCCGATCTGCTTCCCATCGCCGACTTCGGTGAGACCGTCGGCGAGTCGGGCGAATCACCATTCGAGAGCATCAGTGAGCCGCTCGGCACCGACAGGCTCGGTCGCAGCATGCTGTCCCGCTCCGTCTACGGGGCAAGAGTGTCGCTCGCGGTCGGGCTCCTCGGTGCACTCCTCGCGTTGGTCGTGGGCGGGCTCGCCGGCCTGCTTGCCGCGCAGTTCAAGGGGCCCATCCGGGCGATCGTCGACGTCCTGGCCAACAGCGTGCTGGCCGTGCCGCCGATCATCTTCCTCCTCGCCATCGTCTCGGCGCTCCAGCCCAGCATCCCCACCCTCGTGGTGAGCCTCTCGATGTTGGTCCTACCTACCTTCGCCCGCCTCACCAAGGCGAATGCCCTCTCGCAGATGGGGCGTGAGTACATCCTCGCCGCCAACGCGATGGGTGCTGGCAACGCTCGCATCCTCTTCCGGGAGCTGATGCCGAACGCCGCCGGACCTGTGCTCGCCTACTCGCTCCTCGTCGTGGCGAGCCTGATCGTCGCGGAGGGTGCCCTCAGCTTCCTCGGGCTCGGAGTGCCTCCGCCGTACCCGACGTGGGGCGGGATGATCGCCAGTGGCCAGACGCTGCTGGCGATGCAGCCCTGGCCGGTGCTGATTCCGGCGTTCCTGCTGTTCTTCACCGTTTACTCGCTGAACACCGTCGGTGAAGCCCTCCAGCAGAAGCTTTACGCACGGGAGTCGCAGATGTAACGACACCAAGTGAACGCCTTGACGGATTGCACGACGTGCGCCCCCAGATCACCGAAAGCCGTGGTCGACCGACCACCGAACCCTGGAGAAGACATATGTCGCAACGACTTACGAAGAAGCTGGCGATGCTCATCGCGTGCATCGCCTTCCTCGCCGCGTGCGGTGGAGGCGATGCGGACGAGGCAGCGCCCGGGGAGGGATCGAGCACCACTGAGGCGCAGGACAGTGGAGACAGCGAAGGCGAGGGTGCCAAGAGTGGCGGCGTCCTCACCGTGCTCGTCCACCAGGACGGCACGTCGAACCTCGACCCGGCTCGCAGCCTCGTGCACTCGACGGTCTCATCCGGGCCGCTCTCGGCCATCTACGACCTCCTCGTGTACATCGATCCCGACACCTCGTCGGTCGAGCCGTACCTGGCCGAGAGCGTCGAGGCGAACGACGACGGAACCGTCTGGACCCTCACCCTTCGTGAGGGCGTCCAGTTCAGCGACGGCACGCCGTTTGACGCCGAAGCGGTGAAAGCAGAGGTCGAGCGCCTCGCCGATCCCGAGGTCGGAGCTGCCGCACGGAGTGCGGCCGAAGCCGTCACGGTGAACGCGGTCGACGAGGTGACGGTCGAGTTCATGCCCGATGAGCCCGACCTCAACTACGACGGCATCATCGCGCTGAACTTCAGCATGATCCCATCGCCCACGGCGATCGCGGCCGACCCGGAGGGCTTCGAGCAGAACCCGGTCGGTGCCGGGCCGTTCATCCTCACCGACTGGGTGGTGGGGGAGCGCAAGACGTTCGAGCGAAACCCGAACTACTGGCAGGAGGGCAAGCCGTACCTCGACGGGTTCGAGACCATCGTGGTCACCGACCCACAGCAGCAGATCAACCGCATGGATGCCGGCGACGCCGACCTCATCAGCAACCAGACCGCGGAGCTCTTCCAGAGCGGCCGTGACGCCGGGTTCGAAGTGGTCACCGGCGGCCCGCTGAGCGGTGGCTTCATCTGGATCTTCAACCACGATGAGGCCCCTTTCGACGACGTCCGAGCCCGTCGGGCGTTCCAGCTGATCGTGGATAACGAAGCGATGAACGAGCTGCTGTTCCCCGCGGGCGGCGTGGCGACTCCGGTCAACCACCTCTCGGAGACCTCTCCGTACTTCGACCCCGAGCTCAACCTCGCTGAACCCGATGCCGAAGAGGCGCAGGCGCTGCTCGACGAGCTCGCCGCCGCGGGCAAGCCGCTCTCGTTCGAGCTCACGACGCGCGTCGGACCGGCCACGCAGGGCTACGCCGAGTTCGCCCAGTCGGCGTTCGCGAAGTTCGACAACGCCGACGTCAACATCCGGGTGCTCGAGGGCGGCGACTACCTGTCGGCCGTGCGCGGCGGCGAGTACTCCGCGGCCTACTACACCGGCTGGTGGTCCGCCCCATACCCAGTGATGCATCAAATCTACCAGACCGACGGACCGCTGAACTACTCGCACTTCAGCAACCCCGAGGTCGATGCGCTGTTCGACGAGGCGCGCGCCACCAGCGACCAGGACGAGCTCCGCGAGATCTACGGCGAGATCGTCTCCATCATGAACGACGAGGTCGCCGTCATCCCGTTCCAGGTGGCAGAGGTCGGCTTCATCAAGACCGACGCGCTGGAAGGGGTCAAGGGCGTCCACCTCGGCAACACGCCGCTGTGGGCAGAGATGAACTTCGTCGAGTGACGCACCCGGCGGTCCGGTCCTGACGCGTGCTCCCAGGCGCGGAAGGACCGGACCCTGGACCCGGCGCGTGGAGCAGCTCCTGCGCCCCCGCCCGACCGTTCGCAGATGTGATCGGACCACGTATGAGAGGAAGAACGTGTCTTACCTTCTGGATGGCCGCACCGCCCTGGTGACCGGTGGCAACAAGAACATCGGACGAGCGATCGCGCTCGCCTTCGCGGACGCGGGCGCCGATGTGGCGGTCCACGCCGGTTCGGATGGCGAGGGTGCCGAGCGGGTGGCCGGCGAGATCCGTGACCGAGGGCGTCGCGCGTTCGCGACGACGGCCGACCTCGGAGATCCCGAGGCGTGCGAGCGGTTGGTCTACGCGGCCACCGACGCACTTGGTCCCATCGACGTGCTGATCTCCAACGCTGCCGCCCGGCCCCTGCAGAACTTCATGTCGATCAGCGTCGAGGATTGGGATCGGGTGCTCGCCTCGAACCTGTCGGCGAGCTTCTACCTTTCGCGCCTCCTCCTTCCGGGGATGGTCGAGCGCGGGCACGGACGCGTCATTGCCATCGGTGGTCCGGACGGCCAGCGCGCCGTTCCCAACCGCGCACACAACGTGACCTGCAAGGCCGGGATCATCGGCCTCGTGAAGGCGATCTCGATCGAGTTCGCCCGGCACGGCATCACCGCCAACGTCGTGACGCCGGGGATGACCGACACGACGAGGGACCCCAAGGACTACCCGCACTGGCCGCCGAGCGACGAGGTGCTCCAGCAGCGTTTGCACAACCCGCGTCTGGGCAAGCCCGAAGAGATCGCGGATGCGTGCGTGTTCCTGTCGTCGGAAAAGGCTGCCTACGTGACCGGCCAGACCCTCCACGTCAGTGGTGGGCTCTTCACTCCGTGACCGGGATGCACCCGGCCGGACCGGTCCGTGGGTGTCGGTACTCGGTCTGTAAGGTCGTCACGCAACGGGAGGGAACTGCGCTCATGTCAGCAAGGTGGACAGACTCATGAAAGTCACGCGTGTGGTGGCACCGATCCGCCAACAGGTGACCGACCAGGTCCGAGACGCGATCATCCAGGGGACGTTCAGGCCCGGACAACGGCTGATCGAGCGCGAGCTCACCGAGCTCACCGGCGTCTCTCGCCCAACGGTGCGCGAGGCGCTCCAGCAGCTGGCGGCCGAAGGTCTTGTCACCACCACGTCCGGCAAGGGCTGGGCCGTGGTGTCGTTGTCGCTCGAAGAGGCCGAGGACCTGTACGCCGTCCGTGCCCTGCTCGAGGGCCTTGCCGGTCGACGCTTCACCGAACGGGCCACTCCAGAAGAGATCGCCGATCTGCGCGAGGCCTTCTGCGCCATCGAGAAGGCTGCCGATGACGGCGTCGACCTCTCCGACGCCAAGGCGAGGTTCTACGGGGTGCTGTTCGCGGGTGCCGGGAGCAGCACCATCGTGTCGATCATCTCCGGCCTCCACGCTCGGGTTTCGGTGCTCCGCGCCGTCTCGTTGGCCCAACCGGGCCGGCCACGCCAGAGCGTCGAGGAGCTCCGCGAGGTCATCGAGGCGGTCGAGGCACGCGCCCCCGACACTGCGGCCAAGGCGTGCGCGCGCCACGTCGAGCAAGCGGCGCGCACGGCGTTCAGCGCCCTCTCCGACGACGAGCTGCGCGCTCCCTGATCTACCGCAGCTTCTGATGCCGATCGCCCGGTGGTCCGGGCGCGCCGACCCGAGGAGAACGTTCGTGAGCACCGCCGTCAACCACCCCATGATCATCGGCTCGACGCGGGTCGCCGAAGGTTCGGGCGTGATCCGGGTCGAGAACCCGTACACCAGGGACATCTGGGCGGAGGTGCCACGGGCGACGGTCGACCAGGTCGACGATGCTGTCGCCGCCGCCCGCAACGCCTTCACGAGCGGGCCGTGGGCGAGCGCTTCGCCGGCGCGCCGGGCGTCGTTCCTGCGAGACCTCGCCGGCATCGTCGAGGAGCACGTGGAAGAGCTGACCCGGCTCCAGGTGCAGGAGAACGGCAAGGCGATCCGCGAGCAGTACGCCCAGACGTCGGGGCTCGCGTCGTACCTGCACTACTTCGCGGGCCTCGCCGAGAACATCCGGGGCGAGACGATCCCGTCGAGCGCGTCGACGAGCCTGTGCTTCACCACCCGCGAGCCACTCGGGGTGGTTGCGGCCCTCACGCCATGGAACAGCCCGCTCAGCCTGTTAGTCTGGAAGCTGGCTCCGGCTCTCGCCGCTGGGAACACCGTGGTGGTGAAGCCATCCGAAATCTCGCCCGTGTCCACCATCCGGCTCGTCGAGCTCGCGCTCGAGGCCGGGCTTCCCTCGGGTGTCATCAACGTCGTCACCGGGCTCGGTGATGTGGGCGCCGCGCTGACGCACCACCATGACGTCGACAAGGTGGCGTTCACGGGCTCGACCGCTGTCGGCAAGGAGGTCGGCAAAGCGGCGATCGACCACATGGCGCGGTTCACCCTCGAGCTCGGCGGAAAGTCTGCGAACATCGTGTTCGCCGATGCCGACCTCGATCGGGCGGTCGATGGGGTGATCGGAGGCATCTTCGCCGCGGCGGGTCAGTCCTGCATCGCGGGGTCCCGCGTCCTCGTCCAGAAGGAGCGGTACGACGAGGTGGCCGAGCGCCTCGTGGAGCGTGCCGCGGCCATCCGGCTCGGCGATCCACTGGACTGGGAGACTGAGGTGGGCACGATCGCCTGCACCGCCCAGCACGACAAGGTGGTCGCGTACGTCGACATCGCCACCGCTGAGGGCGCCACCCTGCTGGCCGGCGGCGGTCCGGCCGATGACCCTGCGCTGGCTGGTGGCCTCTTCTTCCGGCCGACCATCTTCGGCGACGTCACGAGCGAGATGCGCATCGCAAAGGAGGAGGTGTTCGGGCCGGTCGTGTGCCTCCAGCGCTTCGATGACGAAGACGACGCCGTGTCCGTCGCCCACGACACGCGCTTCGGCCTCGCCGCCGGTGTGTGGACGAGCGATCTCGGGCGGGGCCTGCGGATGTCACAACGCCTGCGGTGCGGGACCGTGTGGGTCAACACCTATAGGCGCCTGAACTACACGCTGCCGTTCGGCGGCTTCGGCGACAGCGGCATCGGCCGCGAGAACGGTCACGACGCCATCGATGAGTACACCGAGTTGAAGTCGGTGTGGATCGAGACGAGCTCGGAGGCGTCCGACCCGTTCAACCCGATGCGCTGACGCCCGACGACTTTCCTCCTTGGTGCCCGGTCCCGGTGCCGGTCGGGGCCCGTCGTCGCGATGGGTGAACGAGCCTCGCGGCTGGGTCAGCCCTTCCGCTCGAACTTGGCGAGCTCCTCAGCGAGGATCGGCGCGCCGGTCGTTGCGGCGTGGATGCCGATGACGCTCACGATGTCGAGGACTTCCATGATCTCGTCCACCGTCGCACCGAGGCGGATTGCATTCCGGAGGTGGAGCTTGAGCCCGGGGGCGTAGAGGTGAGTGGCGGCGGCATCGAACGCGATGTAGACGAGCTCTTTGATCTTCGGCTCGAGGACACCGGTGCGCCACGGCACTGACGAGAACTCGACGTAGGCCTCGAACAGGTCGGGGTCGAGCTCGAGCAGCCCGTCCCAGAACTCGTGCCAGTAGCCCCGGTTCGCCTCGAACTCGGCCTTGAGGGCCGTGCGGCGCTCGTCGAGCGGTGCAGGACCGGTGCGGAGGCCCTCCTCCTCGAGGACCTCGAGCAACAGCGGGACACCGATGTTGCACGCGTGGATGCCAAGTGTGCTCGTCAGCTCCAGCACCTCCACGATCTCCGCGGCCGTCGCTCCATGACCGAGAGCGGCCTTGATGTGCTGGTGGATCCCCGGCACGTAGAGATGTGTGGCCGCGGCATCGACAGCGATGTACATGAAGGACTTGACCTTCGGCTCGAGGTGGTCCTTCTTCCACGGGACGGCGGAGAAGTGGAGGTAGGCCTCCACGAACTTCGGGTCGAACTCGAGCATCCGCTGCCAGGGTTCGCCCCAGGTGCCGCGCACCTCCACGAACTCGTCCTTGATGGCCTGCTGCTCGGGCGTCAGCGACATGGTGCTCCTGTTGTTGGAAGGGTCGGATCGTGGTCAGGCCGAGGGTCGGGACACGCGGTCGCGCACCCAGTGCGCGACCTCGGTGTGATCCGCATCGGCCGGCAGTTCCTTGGCCGCCTCGCTCCACAGCTGCACGGCCTGCCGGCTAAGCGCGGCCGGTGTGGCGGTGTCTTCGAGCAGGTCGAGCGCGATCGTCATGTCCTTGAGCATCAGTCGGAGCCCGAAGCCGGAGTCGAACGTGCCGGGAAGGACGAAGTTCGGCCACTTGTTCTGTGTCGATCCGCTGCGCCCGCTCGACCCGTTGACGATATCGAGCACCACCTCGGGGTCGAGACCGAATTCGATGCCGGCCACCATCGCCTCGGAGCTGGAGAGCAAGTGGGTAGCCGACATGAGGTTGTTCAGCGCCTTGACCGCGTGTCCGGCCCCCGTTGCGCCCGCGTGGCGGATGGTGGAGCCAAGGGTCTCGAGCACCGGGGTGAGCGAGGCGACGGCCTCTTCGGAGCCGCCCACCATGATGGTGAGCGTGCCTTCCACCGCGCCTCGGACGCCGCCGGACACGGGGGCATCGACCACGACGACGTCTCTGGTCGCTGCCCGCGTCGCGAGAGCACGGGTACGTTGCGGCACCGAGGAGCTCATGTCGACGAGGATCGAGCCGGGCTGCATCGCGTCGAGCAAACCCTGATCGACCACCGCTTCGACCACGTCCGAGCCCGGCAGCATGAGGACCACCACTGCTGCACCTTCGGCGACCCCCGCAGGGGAGGGCGCGGCGACCACGCCGTCGAGGCGGGAGGCGACGGCGAGCGCGTCCTCGGAGAGGTCGTAGACGCGGAGGGCGTTGCCAGCCTTGGCCAGGCGGCCGACCATCGGCCCGCCCATGTTGCCGAGCCCGACGAAGCCGATCGTCGGCAGCTCAGTCATCCGCGGCGACCTCGTCGAGGATGCGCTCTGCGATCCTGAACGACTCGAGTGCGGCAGGGGCGCCGCAGTAGACCGTGGTCTGGAGCAGCACCTCCTTGATCTCGTCGATCGTGCATCCGTTCGTCACTGCGCCTCGCACGTGGACGCCGAACTCGTGCATCCGGTTGAGGGCCGTGAGCATGGCGAGGTTGATGAGGCTCCTGGTGCGGCGATCGAGCCCTGGCCGGCTCCAGATGTCGCCCCAGGCCAGCTCGGTGACGAGGACCTGGACGTTCTCGCCGAAGTCGCTCACCTCGGCCAGCGAGCGGTTCACGTGCTCCTCGCCGAGCACTTCTCGGCGGACCTCCAGTCCGCGCTTGAAGCGTTCGCTGTTCGCGGTGTTCATGTCGTCAACTCCTGTATCAGCGGCGCCTGCCGGTCCGTCTGGACCGGGGCGTTCAGACTTGGTCGGTGGGGGCGTCGATCGGTTCGGCCACGTACTCGCTCTGGTCGACCTCGTGGAGCCAGTGCGTTTCCCCGAACGAGACGGCGGTGTGGAGCATGCAGCAGGTCATCGACCCGCCGTGCCAGTGGCGTTCGCCCGCCGGCACCCAGACGATGTCGCCGGTGCGGAGGACGCGTGGGGTCTCGCCGGCCGTGCAGATGAGGCCGGTACCGGAGGTCACCGACAGCAGCTGTCCCCGCTCGTGGTAGTGCCAGAACGTCCTGGCCCCTGGCTCGAAGAACACGTTGTTGACAACGGTGCCGTCGTCGGTCCGCATCACCGGATCGGCCCACACCGAACCGGTGAAGGTCTCGCCGCGCGGCGCGCTCGACCCACCTGCTTGTCGTCCTCGGGTGATGTGCATCAGCTAGTGCCTCCTGAAGCGTCGTCGGGGGTGTGGAGACGGACGCCACCCGACATGTCTCCGATGGCGTCGACCACTCGGTTCGAGATCTGGTCGGCGTAGCCGAGGTTGTTGGCGAGACCGAAGGTGGCCAAGGGGCCCACGGCGTTGAGGCTCGGCACGCCCAGGTCGTGGAGCTGGTCGACGTACAGTGCGATGTCCTTGGTCATCAGCGCGCTTGTGAGCCCGCCTTCGAGGTAGTCGCCCTGCACGATGTGCGGGAACCGCTTCTGCGTGGCGAAGTTGGTCCCCGAGCTCGTGTTGAGGGCATCGAGGAGCTTCGTGAGATCGAGTCCGGCCTTCTTCCCGGCGACCATCACCTCCGCGGTCGCTGCCAAGCTGACCGCGTTGAGGAAGTTGTTGAGCACCTTGGTGGTGTGGCCCGAGCCGGGACCCCCCATGTCGATCACCTTGGTCGCGAACGGGTCGAAGACCCACCGGAGCTGGTCGAGCACGCCCGGGGAGGCGCCGACCATGATCGTCAACGTGCCGGCTTCGGCCGCCGCGGCCCCCCCCGAGATCCCGGCGTCGACGTACTCCACGTCGCGCCCGGCCAGGGCGGCGTGGAGCTGCACGGTGGATCGGGACGACGCGGTGGACAGGTCGACCACCAGCTGCCCGGCGCGGCATGCGGCGAGCACGCCGTCGTCGCCGAGCACCACCTTCTCCACGATCGAGCTGTCTGGTAGCGACATGAGGACCACTTCGGTGGCCTCGACCACGGCGCGGATGCTGCCGGCCGGGGTCGCACCGGCCTGGACGACCTGGCCGGCACGGGTGTCGAAGCCGAGCACGGGGTGCCCAGCATCCACGAGGCGGCGGGTCATGCGCCCGCCCATGTTGCCGACGCCGATGAAGCCAATTTCCTTGAACTGCATCACGTTCCCTTCGGGCTGGTGCGTCGTCATCGGCGTGGGTTCGATCTGTGGAGCCCAGCGTCGACCACGTCCTCGAGCTCTCGCTGGCGCATGTGCGGGAATGGTCCTGTGTGCTCGTCAGCCCAACCGGACCGCGAGGTCGGCCAGGTCGCCGCTGCACCGCGGGTAGCGCGCCATGACCGCGGGGTCATGGCCGGGGACCATGTGGTGGCGGGGGCGCTGCGTCATCTCGGTGAGGGTGTCGAAGCCTCGGTACATCGCCGGGAGATCAGCGACGAAGCTGAACGGGCGGTCCAGGTCGAGCTCCTCGTAGTAGTGGCTGGCGTCAGACGCGAGGACGACGGTGGTTCCATCGGCCGCCTCGACGACGACGATGCACTGGCCCGGCGTGTGTCCGCCGAGCTCGTGCACCTCGATGCCGGGGAACGGGCGTGCGACCCCGCTGAAGGTGGTCACGCGCCCACCGTGGGCCGCCGTCGCCAGGTGGTCGAGCTCGAGAGGTTCGGTCGAGTGGGAGAACTGCGACCGGCAGCCGAGCCCTTCGGTCCAGAAGTGCAGCTCCGCGTCGGAGATCAGCAGGGGAGTGCCTGGGAGCTCGCCGAGGTTCCCGATGTGGTCGTAGTGAGCGTGGGTCACCACGAGCAGGTCGATGTCACGGGGTTCGAGATCGAAGCGGGCGAGCGCCTCGATCGGGGGGCACAGGACGTCGCGGCCGCGGCGAAGGCCGACCTCGGGGTCGAAGCCGCAGTCGATCAGGATCGTGCGTTCGTCGTTGCGCACGATCCAGAAGTAGTAGTCCATGCCAATGGGAGCGTCGGGCTCTCCGTAGACGGCGTAGTTCAGGAACACGTCGCTCTTCACCGTCCGACGGCTGCCGTAGCGCACGGCCACCACCTCGTAGGTCGAAGCTGGGTTGGCGGTACTGGTGCGGCTCACGTCGCCTCCGTCTGACTGACTGATTGTCTTACACACTGACAGGGTCTGCTCGGTCTCGCAAGATCCGGATGTCCCCCGAGCTCAGCGCTCGGCGTCGGTCGGAGCAGCTTGTGTGCTGCGAAGACCGTGCCCGCAGCGGCCGCCATGACCACCGCTGCCGCCGACCACGCGGCCGAGTACGACCAGCGCTGCGCGGTGAGGCCGAAGGCGAGCGGACCCAGCAGGCCGCCGAGGTACGCCCCGGTCTGGGTGATGCTCGTGGCGGCCGCAGGTGCGCCGGGGTTCGCTTGGACGATGGCGAAGTTCAACAGACCCGGCCACCCCCAGCCGAGACAGTAGGCGCCGACTCCGCCCACAGCCATGACCGGGGGCGCGCCCACGGCCAGCGCGACGAGCGCCAGGCTGCCGAGCAAGAGCATCGCCGCCACCGTCGTGAGGTGATGGCTCCTGCGTCGGTCAGCCATGGCTCCCGACGCGACCCGAGCCACGATGCCCGACGCTGCACAGCCCGCGCCGAACACCCCAGCGGCGCCCTCCCCGAAGCCGCTGTCGACGGCGCTGCTCACGAGGAACGCGCCGAGCGTGCCCGCGGCTCCCGAACCGAGCCCGTGCCCCAGCGCGAGGAGCGCCAGCAGGGAGAGGTGGAGGTCGCCGTAGCGGTGGAAGGGACGTCGTCCGACTGGCGGTTTCGGTGCCGATGCGGGGACCGCCAGCGCGATGGCGATCGTGGCCAGCCCGGCGACGCCGTACGCCCAGCGCCAACCGACCGTCAGCGCCAGCGCGGGGACGGCGAGGCCGCCGATGACCGCGGCCGTCGGGATCGCCGCTTGTTTGATGCCGAACGCCAACCCCAGCGAACCAGCGCGCACCCGCTGAGTGAGGTACAGGTTCACCGCCGGCTGACCCACTGCGTTTCCGACCCCGCCCACAGCGACGAACCCCAACAGTTCGGGGAGGGACGTGGCGACCATCGACATGCCGCACAGGGCGATGCTGGTCAGTCCGGCCCCGATTCGCATCCCGCTGCGGGGCCCGAGGCGTTCGGCGACGTGCCCGCCGCACG
>JBBDQT010000002.1:0-2275 GCA_040905815.1 Acidimicrobiales bacterium | reverse complement strand
TGCCCCGACCGCCGGGACGGGATGCTCGGGCTCTACCTCGCGTCACCGCTCACCCGGGACACCTACCTGTTGGCCAAGGCGCTCGCCGTCGTCCCCGTCCTCGCCATCGTCACCGTTGGTCCCCCGCTCCTCTTGCTCGTGGGCCGGACGTTCGCCGACGCCGGTCCCGACGGGCTCGGCGAGTTCCTCCTCGTGCTCGTGCGGGTGATCGCCAGCGGGCTCGCCGTCTCCGCTGCGTACACCGCTATCTCGCTCGCGGCGGCGAGCCTGACGGACCGCCGGGCAGTCGCGTCGGCCGGGGTCATCCTCCTGCTGCTCGTGTCCAGCATCACCACCGGCATCCTCGTCGAGCTCGGGGCGAGCGAGCGCCTCCTGCTCCTGAACCTCTTCCTCCTGCCGTTCGAGCTCGTGCAGCGGATCTACGGCGACGTCGGCTCGAACCCCCGGCTGTCCACCGCCGAGCTGGTCCTCGCCAACGTGGCGTGGACCCTCGGCGCCGCGCTCCTGGTCCGGGAGCGCTATCGCAGGCTGCAGGTGACGCGGTGACAGAGGGCGACACGTGAGCGCGGTGATCGAGGTCACGGGCGCGTCAAAGTGGTTCGGCGACGTCGTGGCGGTCTCCGACGTGACGTTCGCAGTCGAGCAGGGCGTGACCGCGCTGCTGGGACCGAACGGGGCGGGGAAGTCCACGCTCCTGCGCCTGCTGTGCGGGCTCACCACGCCGTCACAAGGGACGGTGCGAGTGCTCGGCACCGACCCGCGGGGCACCCCCGAGCTGTACCGGCGCATCGGCCTGGTGCCCCAGCAGGAGGCGGTGTTCGAGCGGCTCACGGCGCTGCGCTTCGTCACCCTCGCGGCCGAGCTGCACCAGGTGCCTGGCCCCGGCGCCGCTGCGGCCCACGCCCTCGGGGTCGTCGACCTCGATCCCGCCGACCGGCGGCCGGTCTCCACCTACTCCAAGGGCATGCGCCAGCGGGTGAAGGTGGCCCAGGCCCTCGTGCACGAGCCCGAGGTGGTGATCCTCGACGAGCCGCTCGAGGGGCTCGACCCCCGCCAGCGCCTCCACCTCATCGAGCTGTTCCGGTCACTCGGCGGCGAGGGCCGCTGCGTGCTCGTGTCGAGCCACGTGCTCGACGAGGTGGAGCGGTTCGGCTCCCGGGTGCTCGTCATGGCCCAGGGGCGCCTCGCCGCCGAGGGCGACTTCCACGACATCCGGGCGCTGATGGACGACCGGCCGCACCGGCTGCGGGTGCGCACGGACGCGCCCCACGCCCTGGCCGGCGCCCTCGTCGCCTCCGGCGCGGCGGTGGCGGTGCGCGTCACCGGCCCGCTGCCTGACGCAGTCGACGGCTCCGGTGAGATCCTCGTGGACACCGTGGACGTCGTCGCGTTCCGGTCGATCGTGGCCGGCGCCGCCCAGGAGACGGGCGCCCGCCTCCTCGAGCTCGTGCCCCTCGACGAGGATCTCGAGAGCGTCTTCCGCTACCTCGTCGCCCCCGTCCCGGCGGAGCACCGCCGGTGACGGCGCTGTACAGGCTCTTCCTGCGCAGCCAGCTCGTGCGTGGACGGATCCTCGGCCTCGGCGTGCTCGGCCTGCTCGCCATCCTCCTCGGGGCGGCGGTCGGCTCGAGCGACGGCGCCGACATGGGCGACGGAGCCCGGCTCGTCTCCGGGTACGGGCTGTCGCTGTTCGTTCCGGTGACGGTGCTGGTGTTCGCCTCCGCGGTGCTCGGTGACCCGAACGAGGACGGCACGTTCGTCTACCTGTGGCTCCGGCCGGTCGCGCGCTGGCGCATGGCGGTGGCGGCACTGGCCGCCACCCTCACGATCACCGTGCCGCTCGTGGTCGTGCCCATGGCCGTCTCCGGCGCCTTGGCCGGGGGTCGCCGCCCGGGCGACCTGGTGCTCGGCGCCATCGCGTCGTGCACCTTGGCGACGGTGGCGTACGCGGCCATCTTCACCTGGCTCGGCCTACGGGTGCGCCGGGCCCTAGTGTGGGGCCTCGCGTACATCCTCATCTGGGAGGGCTTCGTCGCGCGGGCCGGCGCCACGCCCTCCCGCCTGTCGGTGCGCTCGTCGAGCCGTTCGATCCTCGGCCACGTCGCCGACGGTCCCCGGGAGCTGGTCGAGGCGGGCGTCACCGCTTCGCTCGTGGTCCCGCTCGCTGCCGCCGTGATCGCCGTCGCCCTGACGGTGCGCCGGCTCTCGACCCAGGACGTCGCCTGAGCCGCATCCGGGCTGCGCCAGACTGAGGCGGTGGTGCACGACGGCGAGC
>JBBDQT010000001.1:64516-65943 GCA_040905815.1 Acidimicrobiales bacterium | reverse complement strand
AGGCGCCAGCTCCACGGCGCGATCAGGTCGTGCATGGCCTTCGGCCCCCACGACCCCGCCCGGTAGAGGTGGGCGTCGGGCGGCGCGTCGAGCAGGGGTGCCGAGACCTCCCACAAGCGCTCGATGCCCGCGGCCGTGGTGAACAACGTCTTGTCCCCGCACATCGCGTCGTAGAGCAGGCGCTCGTACGCCTCGAGGGCGTCGATCTCCCGGCCCGTCTCGTCCAAGGCGAACTGGAGGCTCACCTTGTGGAGGTTCATGCCGGGGCCGGGGCGCTTGCCGTAGAACGACAGCGAGATCTTCGGTGCGTCGGCCAGGTCGAACGTGAGGTGGTCGGGCCCTTGGCTGCCGGCGCCGGACTCGGGTCGGAACATGCTCTTCGGCGGCTCCCGGAAGGCGATCGAGATGATGCGGGCGCTCTCGGCCAGCCGCTTGCCAGTCCGCAGGAAGAACGGGACACCGGCCCAGCGCCAGTTGTCGATGCTGCAGCGGAGGGCGACGAACGTCTCGGTCTCCGAGCTCGGCGCCACGCCGGGCAGCGACCGGTACCCCTCGTGCTGGCCTCGGACCACGTGAGCGATGTCGACGGGCTGCAGCGACCGGAACACCTTGTTCTTCTCCTCGCTGATCGCCTCGGGCTCCAGCGCCGTCGGTGGTTCCATGGCCATGAAGGCGAGCACCTGGAAAAGGTGGGTCACGACCATGTCCCGGAACGCTCCGGTGGTGTCGTAGAAGGCCGAGCGGTCGTCGACGGAGAGCGTCTCGGGGACGTCGATCTGGACGTGGTCGATGTGGTCCCGGTTCCAGATCGGCTCGAAGAGGCCGTTGGCGAAGCGGAACGCGAGGATGTTCTGCGCCGCCTCCTTGCCGAGGAAGTGGTCGATGCGGAAGACCTGCTCCTCGGCGAAGACCTCGTGGATGGCGGCGTTCAGGACCCTGGCGCTTGCGACGTCGGTGCCGAAGGGCTTCTCCATGATGATGCGGGACCGCTCCACCAGACCCGCGTCGCCGATCGTGGCCACGACGGCATGGGCGGCGTTGGGCGGCACGCTGAGGTAGTGCAACCGGCGGGGCCGGCCGCCGAGGTCGTGCTCGGCGTGCGCAGCGGCCCCGGCGAGGGCTGCCGGGCCCGCGGGCTGCGGCACGTAGGTCAACCGCGGCGAGAACGCCGCCCACTGCTCGTCGCTCACGCCCCGTCGGAAGAAGTCGTCGCAGGCGCGGCGGGCGAAGTGCCGGAACTCGTCGTCGTCGAAGTCCTCGAGCGACGTGGCGACGATCCGGCACTCGGGCAGCAGTCCGCCGAGGACGAGGTGCAGCAGGGCGGGCAGCAGCTTGCGGCGCGCCAGGTCGCCTGCGGCGCCGAACAGCACCACCAGGTGCGGCTCGAGCGGCGCCATCCCCCCCGCGTCGACGGCGTCTGCGTCGCT
>JBBDQT010000001.1:57675-64416 GCA_040905815.1 Acidimicrobiales bacterium | reverse complement strand
GACCACACGTGGAGCGAGTGCTCGAGCCGGAACAGCGGGGAGACGCCCTCCCGCGCGATCCGGGTGGCCTCCCACAGCACCGCTTCGTCGTGCTCGACGTCGTCCGACAGCGGGGTCTCGTGGTCCCCGGCCGTGCGCTGCAGGCGAGCGGCGACCGCGGCGGCGACGGGCACCGGGGCGTGGAACGGGTTCGCCGGGGTGAGGAGGCCGACCGCGACGCCGGCAAGGGTGGCGTGCACGCCCGACTGGAGCAGCGCGAACCACGCCGCCACCGCGAGCACGACGTAGACGCCGAGGTGGCGGATGGCGAGGCGCTGGGCGAGGGCGATCAGCCCGAGCAGGCCGCCGGCGGCGGCGAGCCACGTGAGCGTGACCCCCGTGGAGTAGAAGATCGCGATCACGATGATGGCGCCGATGTCGTCGGCCACGGCGACGCCGAGCAGGAAGATCTTCAGCTCGACCGGCACCCGACGACCGACCAGCGCGAGCACGCCGAGGGCGAAGGCGATGTCGGTCGCCATCGGGATCCCCCAGCCGTCGGCGCCGGGGCCACCGCCGTTCAGGATCAGGAAGACCGCGGCGGGGATGACCATCCCGCCGAGGGCGGCGATGATCGGCAGCAGCGCCGCACGCCGGTCCCGGAGGTGGCCGTGCACGAGCTCCCGCTTGATCTCGAGGCCGACCACCGCGAAGAAGATGGCCATGAGGCCGTCGTTCACCCAGTGGTGGAGGCTGTGGTGGAAGCTCCACCCGCCGATCTCGAGCCCGAGCTCGGTCTCCCACAGGTGCTCGTAGCCCGAGCTCCAGGGGCTGTTGGCCCACACGAGCGCGACCACGGCGGCGATGACGAGGACGGCGCCGCCCGCCACCTCGGTGCGGCAGAACCGGGCGATCGGACGCAGGACCGAGCGCGGCACGCGCCGATCGGAGTGCCAGAACTCGACGGCGAGCCCGACGTCGTCGGGCCGGCGGCGGTCGGGGGTGTGGGTGGGGTCGGTGGTGGTCATGGCGTCTCCTGGACGGCGGCCGGGAGGTCCGGCGCGATGTCGATGAAGGGGGAGGTCGGGGGCGCGGGCGTCGCTGCGGGGGCGGCGACGACGACGGGCGCGTTGCGGATGATCAGCTCCACGCGGCGGTTCCGGGAGAGCGCGGCGGGGTCGCTGCCAGGGTCGCGGGGCTTGAACTCGCCGTAGCCGGAGGCGGTGAGGCGCACCGGCGGGACCGCGTGCCGGCCGGCGAGCACGTTCACCACCGCCACCGCGCGGTCGGTCGAGAGGTTCCAGTTCGTGTAGCCGCCCCGGTTGAGCGGCGTGGTGTCGGCGTGGCCCTCCACGAGGATGTCGTTGTCCACGCTGCTGAGCGGCGGGGTGATGGCGTCGAGGATCGCAATGCCCTGCACGGTGACCTGGCTGGCACCCACGTCGAACAGCACGTTGTCGGTGCCGATGGCGACGCTGAGGCCCCGCTCGTCCTGCTGGATCTCGATGGTTCCCGGGTGGCCGGCGGCAGCGACCGCCTCGAGCAGCCGTCGCCCGAGCTCTTCGAGACCGGGGTCGAGGGCCGGCGCGGTGGTGGTGGTGGTGGCGGCGGCAGGCGACGCCTCCGACGCGATGGGGATCGGGGGAGCGATCGGCTCGCCACTGGGGTCGAGGATGCTCAGCGACGCCGGGTTGTCGAAGATGTCCAGGCCGGAGACGAACGCGTCGAACTTCTCCTGCTCCACGCTGGAGATGGCGAAGAGCATGACGAAGAACGCCATCAGCAGCGTCACCATGTCCCCGTAGGTCGCCAGCCAGCGCTGGCCGTCGTCCGGCGCCGCCTTCCTGCTCCGCCGCGCGCTCACGCCGCCGCCTCGGCGCGGTCCTCGTAGCCGAGGCGCTCGGCGGGCGGCAGCAGGCTCTCGAGGTGGGCGACGAGCGAGCGGGGGCTCGTGCCGGTCTGCAGCGCGCAGATGGCGTCGGTGTCGAAGGCCATGACCGTCATCTCGGACTGGTGGAGCTTCTCGAGGCGCTCGGCGAACGGTTGGAACACCATGTTGGCGAGCAGCACCCCGTAGAGCGTGGTGAGGAGCGCGAGCGCCATGCCCTTGCCGAGGTCCTCGGGGCTGGAGAGGGCGCCGAGCATGTTGACGAGCCCGATGACGGTCCCGACCATGCCGAACGCAGGGGCGTAGGCGGAGAGCTTGCGCAGCAGCGCAGCGGGCACCGCGTGGCGCTCCTCGATCGCGCCCATGTAGGCATCCAGCTCCTCCTTGAGCTGGGCCTCGTCGGCGCCGTCCGTCACGAGCCGGAGCCCGTACTGGATGTAGGGGTCGTCGATCTCGTCGATCTTGGCGTCGAGGGCGAGCAGGCCCTCCCGCCGGGCCGACTCGGCGAGCTTCATGTACATGGAGATGCGACCGCCGAGATCGGTGGAGGACGACTTCAGGGCGCGGATCATCGCCTTCGGCAGTCCGACGACGTCGGCCAGCTCGTACGCGAACACGGACGCGCCGACGGTGCAGCCGAGGACGAGCACGAACGACGACGGGCTGAGCAGCGGGCCGAAGGAGTTCCCGTCCATGACCGTGGAGACCACGATGGCCAGGATGATCATGACGAGCCCGACGATGGCGGTGATGCCCATGCGTCAGCTCTCCTCGGTGCCGGGGACGAGCCGCAGGCCGGGGTTCGGGCCGCGGGCAGCATGGAGCTCGAACGCCAGCGCGAGCGTCTCGGCCCGGTGGTCACGGACGCTGCCGGCGACGGCCACCGGGTCCTCGGCGACCACGACGTGGCGGCCGTCGACGAGGGTCAGCACGGTGTCGTGGCTGCTCTCGATGAACGCGATCAGGTCCGGGTTCACCCAGAGCTCTTCGCCTTTGAGCTTGTGCACGAGGATCATGGGAGCTTGGACACCTTGGAGGAGACGGCTGCGGGGACGTCCGTGTCATCGGCGCGGAAACGCCGGATCGGACCGTTTCCGAGCCGATTTCCGTGTCAGCGCACCCGCAGGCGGGAGCAGCCGGTCTCAGCGCGGGGCGGCAGGCCTGATGCCGTCGAGCTGACGGAGGGCGGCGGCGCCTGGCGAGGCAGCAGCCTTGTTCGCAGCCTCGAGCTCGGCGAACACCTCTTCCCGGTGGACGCTCACGGAGCGGGGCGCGCTGATGCCGATGCGCACCTGGTCGCCACGGACCTCCAGGATCGTGACGACGACGTCGGTGCCGATGACGATGCTCTGCTTCGCCGAACGGGTCAGGACCAGCACGGTCCCACCCTACGGCGGCTGGGCTCAGGCGTTGACGAGCCGCCTGCGGGCAGGGAGATCCTGCCCGCTCAGCACGACCTGGGCGGCGGCGAGGGTGTGGCGGTTGACCACCACCGGACCGAGCAGGTTCGCCGTGGCGTCCTCGACACGCTCACCGAGGCTCACCACGACCAGCACGATGGCGTCCTCGGGCTCGGCGAGGCCGAGCCGGTCGGCATCGCCGTCGTCGAGCACCGGCGCGTAGTCCGGGAAGAACGTGTCGGGGGGCACGACGACGAAGCGCAGCGCCTCGTCGTCGAGGCTCTGCAGCACGGAGAACGGGCTGTCGTCGCCACCCCAGCGCTCGAGGGAGAAGCGGCGGGCGGCGGGGAAGCCAGGCAGCCCGTCGCCGAAGGTCACCGCCGGCGGCGCCGGCTCGCCGTCCTCGACAGCGGGAGCGGTCATCACCGGGAGTCCAGCACCGTTCATCGCAGGAAGTCCAGCAGGGAGGGCTGGATGACCTTGGCGGTGGCCGACAGCGCCGCCTTGTAGGCGACCTCCTGGAGCTGCAGGTCGACGATCGTCTTGGGCATGTCGATGTCCTCGACCTCCGACAGGCCGCTCGTGAGCGTGATGAGGTTGTTCTCGGCACGGTTGCGCATGGTCTCCACCTGATGGTAACGGGCGCCGACCTTGGCCAGCTGGTTCAACACGACCTCCATGCGGCCGTCGAGCGACGCGAGGTCTTCGCTCAGCGCCGCGGTGTCGCCGGCACGGAGGTTGGTCGACACCCGCTCGAGGACGGCGAACAGGTCGTCTCCGGCCCCCTGGTCCCCGAAGATCTCGGGGCCCGTGAGGTTGACCCGCAGGGTGACCCCGGGGGCGACGCTGCGCTCCACCTTGCCGACCGCGCCCGCCGAGGCCTCGTCGCCGGTGTTGCCGAGGAAGGAGCCGGTCACCCGGTCGTAGGCGGCGCCGACGTCGGCGGTGCCCGCGAACAGGGGCCGGTTGAGGTACGTGCTGTTGGCGGTGTCGAGGAGGCTGCTGCGGAGGGTGTCGACCTCGGCTGCGAGCGCCTCGCGCTCGGCAGGGCCTGATGTCGCGTTCAGGCCGGTCAGGATGAGCTGGCGCACCCGGCCCCCGCTGCCAAGCATGGTGGTGAGGGTGTCGTCGATCGCCCCGAGCCAGCTGATGCCGTCCTGGGCGTTGCGGGCGTACTGCTCGGTCTGGCGCAGCTGGGAGCGGAACTGCATGGCCGACGACGTGGCCACCGGCGAGTCCGACGGGCGGTTGACCTGGCGGCCCGACGAGAGCTGCTCGTTGAGCTTCTGCATGCGTCCGAGGTTGGCCTGGAGCCCGGCCATGGCGGACTGGCTGATGCTGCGGTTCGTGATGCGGAAGGCGGAGGACATCGGGGGTTCCTGTCGGTCAGCGGCCGACGAGGCCGGTGCCCTTGATCAGGGTCTCCAGCATCTGGTCGACGGCGGTGAGGACGCGGGCGGCGGCCGAGTAGGCCTGCTGGTAGGCGACCATGTTGGCCATCTCCTCGTCGAGGTTGACGCCGGACTCCGAGTCGCGGGCGGCGTCGACCTGGCGGGTGATGTTGGCCTGGATGTCGACCCGGCGGTTGACCGCCTGGGTCTCCACCCCGAGCGCCACGATGAACGAGCGGTAGGCCTGGTCGGGACCGTCGGGCGCGCTGGCGAGCTCCGCCATCCGGATGGCGTTGCGCCCGTCTGTGCTCGGGACGCCGCCCGCAGGAGGCTCGGACGCCGCGGCGAGCGCGGCCGGGTCCGTGAGGGCGACGCTCATGCCCGTCGCCGGGTCCCACGAGAACAGGGCCAGCCCCGGGGCCCCGGCGAGGTCGTAACCAGCCGTCTGCTGGTCGTTCACCTTGCCGGCGAGCGTCGCGGCCACACCGTCGATCGCCGCGCGGTAGCCGGGCAGCGCCCGGTTGACGCTGTCGAGGAGCCCGCCGGCGGTGCCACCGCCGACCAGGGCCGGGTAGCCGTCCTTGACCCACTGGACCTGGACGGGTTGGGTGTCGGCGTTGCCGGCCGTCGTGCCGGCCGGCACCGCGACCTTCAGCGCCTCGGCGCGCGAGCCCCGCACGAGCGCGGTGCCGCCGACGAAGACGTCCACCACGCCGGCGTCCTGCGGGCGGACGGTCGCCCCCACCGCCTCGGCCAGCTGCAAGACGAGGAGGTCGCGCTGGTCGGCGAGGTCGTTGGGCGACAGCCCACCCTTCACGGCACGCTCGATGGCGCCGTTGAGCTCGGCGACGCGCGCCGCCGTCGCGTTCACGGCATCCACCGTGACCGAGAGCTGCTCGACCGACGACCCCCACAGAGCGGAGAGGTCGTCGCGGATCTGGTTGACGCCCGTGGCAAGGGTCTTGGCCCGCTCGAGGAGCTGGGACCGCGCCGCGAGGTCGGTGGGCTGGTTGGCGATGTCGCCCCAACCCGCCCACAGCTCGGCGAGCTGGGCCTGGAGCCCGTTCGGGCTCGGTTCGGAGAAGACGAGCTCCACCCGGGCCAGGACCTGCTGGCTCTGGCGGAGGCCGCTGTCGACGCTGTGCTCGGTGAGGGCCCTCGCCTCCAGGAACTGGTCACGCAGGCGGTCGATGCCGGCCACGCCGACCCCGGCGCCGGCGCCGGCCCACAGGGAGTGGATGGCGGGCACGGTGTTGCCGCCGGCAGCGAGCAGGCCGACCCGCTGGCGGGAGTAGCCCTCGGTGTTCACGTTGGCGACGTTGTGGCCTGTGGTCTCCAGGCCCTGGCGCTGGGCGTAGAGGGATGACAGGGCGATGCGCAGCCCGAAGAACTCAGACACCTACAGCACCTCGTTCACGAGGACGGGCGAGCTCGACCGGTCGGAGCGGTTGCCACCGGGGGTGTAGGTGTCGGCGTCCACGCCGTTGACGAACACGAGCGCGTCCTGCACCGCGCGCTGGCCCCTGGCCAGCAGCTCGCGGTTCGAGCCTGCGACCGAGAGGATCTCCTGGGTCATCGTGAGGAACGCGTCCCGGTGGTCGGCCAGGATGCCGCGCCAGGGCTCGGGCGCGATGTCGATCAGCTCGCCCAGGCTCGGATTGGGCCCGAGACCGAGCTCCCGGGCGGCGGCGTCGACCTCCATCGAGCGTGCCAGCTCGGCCGCCTTGATCTCGCCGAGGACCGTCTCGACCTCGTGCGCGGCCTTCGCCAACCAGCGCACCCGCCCAGCGGCGAGGAGCAGCTGCTCCTCCTCGAGCTTGAACAGGAGCAGCTCGAGGAGCTGGCGCTCACGCCACAGGATCGTCGACACGTTGTTCATCGGCATGGGGACCTGACCTGGAAGGGCCGTCTGGGCAAGGGTGTTGGGTGGCATCGGGTGCCTCTCGGGAGAGGGTTGACCCTGCACCATCGACGGTGTGGCGCGGGACCTGCGCTTTTCGCGACGGTGCCCTCACGATTTGTGGTCCTGGCGTTGTGTCAAGGTCGGGCCGGAGGTGGACGACGTTCCTGCCATGCGGTCAAC
>JBBDQT010000001.1:0-57575 GCA_040905815.1 Acidimicrobiales bacterium | reverse complement strand
GGCGTTGTGTCAAGGTCGGGCCGGAGGTGGACGACGTTCCTGCCATGCGGTCAACGGCAGTGCAAGCTCCTCCCACCTCACCGAGCGAGGAGGAGCTGGTCCGCCAGCACCTGCCCCTCGTCCACCACGTCGTCACCGGGCTGCGCGGGCGCCTGCCCCGGCACGTGAGCGGCGACGACCTGACCTCTGCCGCCATGGTGGGGCTGCTCCGGGCGGCTCGGGGCTTCGACCCGGCGCAGGGTGTCCCCTTCGCGGCCTACGCCACGACGCGCATCAGGGGTGCCGTGCTCGACGAGCTCCGCAGCGCCGACTGGGCGTCCCGGGGGGTCAGGGCGAGGGCCCGGTCGCTGCAGGACGCCGCCGACCAAGGCGGGACCAGCCTGGCGGCCGCCGCGGCGGCGGCCGGGCTGTCCGCCGGCGAGGCGGCACAGGTCGTCGCCGATGTCGCCCGGGCCACCGTCGTCAGCTTCGACGGCTTCCTCGCCGCTGACGACCACGCCGCCGTCCCCGCCGACCACGCGACGCCCGAGGACGCCCTGCTCGACCGCGAGCGCAACGGCTACCTGCACGACGCGGTCGCCATGCTACCGGAGCGTCTGCGCCACGTCGTCGTGGGCTACTTCTTCGAGGACCGGCCCCTCGAGGACCTCGGCGCCGAGCTCGGCGTGAGCGCGTCGCGCGCCTCCCACATGCGGGCAGAGGCCCTGTCCCTCATGCACGAGGCCATGTCCAAGGCGCTCGACCCCGAGGCGGCGACCGCCTCGGGCACGGCCACCGGGGTGGTGGCCCGCCGCCGGGCTGCGTACTGTGAGAGCATGGCGTCCGCGTCGGACCTCCGCAGCCGGCTCGACCGGCAGCCCGTGGGTGCGGGTCTGGGCGCCTCGGCGGGTTGACCGCATGAGGGCGGGTTGACCGCATGAGAGGCTCAGAGCCGGGACCGGGCGCTTCGTCCTCCTCCATCCTCCGACCGGCGGCGATCGCCCAGGCCCGCCAGCACGCCGAGCTCCTGCTCCGTGCCGGTGCCGCGGCGACCGATGTGCTCGGCGTCCTGCTGGCGGCGGTCCGCGAGCACGGCGAGGACGCCCGCCTCCTCTCCGACGTGGCCGCCGTCCTCTACGCCTGCGACCTCGTCGACGAGGCCAAGGCCATGATCGAGCGTGCCGCGGTGCTCGACCCCGACGACCTCGATGTCGCCGCCAACCGCCTCTCGCTCACCGACCCGACGCCGGTCGTGGCGAGCCCCACCGACCCCCAGGATGGCCAGCTGCGGCTCAATGTGGGCGCCGGCGACGACCGCCGGCCCGGTTACCTCTCGATCGACCTGCGGACCGAGGTGTCCGACGTGGTCGCCTCGGTGGAGGCACTGCCGTTCCCGGACCGCTGCGTCGCCGAGGTGCTGGCGATGGACATCCTCGAGCACGTTCCCGTCTTCCGCACCCAGGAGCTGCTGGCGGAGTGGCATCGGGTCCTCCTGCCCGACGGGGTGCTGCGGTGCCGGGTCCCCAACCTCGATGCGCTCGCCTCACTGCTGCTCGGGGGCCACGACGTGGCCGAGGTGATCGAGAACGTCTACGGCGGGCACCGGTGGGGCCCCGACGGCGCCTTCGACGCCCACCACCACGGGTTCACCCCCGCGACGTTCCAGGAGAGCCTGGCCCTGGCTGGCTTCGTCGTCGTCGACCTCGACCACGAGCCGAACATGACGGCGACCGCGGTCCGGCCCTGACCGCCGGGTCGCGATGATGCCCTACCTGGAGGCGGTGACGGAGCCGATGGACCGGCTGGTGATGAGCCTGGGTGCCCACCAGGTGCTCGGGGTCGAGTGGCACGCGCCGCTGCTCAACCACAGCGGCTACGCCGACGAGGCCAGGGCGTTCGTCCTCGGCGTTCAAGAGCGGGGCTGGCCGGTCCGGGCACACCCGCTGTACCCGGTGGAGCCCGCCTTCCTGGACGGGTTCGACCCGGTCCAGCGGGGGCGCCTCGAAGCGGTGGTCTCCGAGCCGCCGCACCGCTACAGCCTCGGGGTCCACCACATGCCGGCCCACGCCATCGGTCCGGCCGGCCACGTCCGCAACGTGGCGCGGACCATGTTCGAGACGGACCGGCTGCCGCCGAGCTGGGTGCAGCAGCTGAACGCGGTGGACGAGGTCTGGGTGCCGTCCGCTTTCAACCTCGAGACGTTCCGACGCGCCGGCGTCCGCACACCGGTCCACGTGGTGCCCGGGGGGGTCGACGCGGACCGCTACCGCCCCGGGCTCGAGCCCCTGGCGCTCACCGGCACCCGGAAGACGGCCTTCCTCTCGGTTTTCGAGTGGAGCTACCGCAAGGCGTGGGACGTGCTGCTCCGGGCGTGGGCGATGGCGTTCGGGCCCACCGACGACGTCTCCCTGGTGATCCGCAGCTACGCCCTCGACCCGGACGCCCGGAGCAGTCCTGACTGGGTCAGCCGCCGGATCGATGACTTCCTCCGCCGGATGGGGAGGACCCGGGCGAGCGTGGCGCCCATCGTCGTGCTCGAGCAACCCGTCCCCACCGCCGACATGCCGCGGCTGTACGCCAGCGCCGACGCGTACGTGGGCATCAGCCGCGGCGAGGGGTGGGGGCGGCCCCTCCTCGAGGCGATGGCAACGGGCCTTCCCACCATCGGCACCCGCTGGAGCGGCAACCTCGAGTTCATGGACGACGACAACAGCCTGCTCGTCGACGTGCAGAGCATCGACGCGGTCGGGAGGCGCGAGGAGCTGGCGTTCTACCGTGGCCATCGCTGGGCCCGACCGTCCGCTCGTCATCTCGCCCGCCTGCTGCGCCACGTGGCGGAGGACCCCTCGGCGGCGCGGGCCCTCGGGCAGCGGGCACGGGCCGATGTCGAACGGCGCTGGACGTGGTCCTCGGCGCTGGAGGTCGTCAGCGAGCGGCTCGTGGAGCTCGACGCGGGACTTCGCCCGCGGCGCGCGCCGTCCCGCCCGGATGCCCCCCGGGTCCGCTGGCGGGGCGAGCAGTTCGCCCACCACAGCCTCGCGTCGGTCAACCGGGAGATCTGTCGCCGGCTGGTGCAGCGGGGTGCGGTCGAGCTCGAAGCAGTGACATCCGAGAGGCGCTCGCCTGACCCCGACGCCGATCCCTCGCTCGGGCCGCTGGCAGCGGTGACCGGGTCCGTGCTCGCCGCGCGTGCCGACGTGGAGGTGCGCCACCAGTGGCCCCCGGACTGGACGCCCCCTGGCTCGGGAGCGTGGGTCGTCATGCAGCCGTGGGAGTACGGCGGCCTACCGGACGCGTGGCTTCCCCCGCTCCTCCGCCAGGTCGACGAGGTCTGGTGCTACTCGAGCTACGTGCGCGACGTGTACCGGGACTCCGGGGTGCCCGAGGAGCGGCTGCACGTGATCCCGCTCGGGGTCGACCCGGCGGTGTTCCGCCCCGACGGCGACCGCTACCCGCTGCGGACCCGGCGAGGGACCAAGCTGCTGTTCGTGGGCGGCACGATCCCTCGCAAGGGAACCGACCTGCTCCTGCGCGCCTACGCCGCCACCTTCAGCCGCGCCGACGACGTCTGCCTGGTCGTCAAGAGCTTCGGCAGCGAGTCGTTCTACGCCGATGCCAGCATCGACGCCGAGATCCGCAGGCTCCAGGACGATCCCTCGGCGCCGGAGATCGAGCTCATCTCCGATGACCTCATGCCCCGAGACGTCGCTGCTCTGTACCGGACGTGCGACGTGCTGGCCCACCCCTACCGGGGGGAGGGGTTCGGGCTGCCGATCGTCGAGTCGATGGCATCTGGCCTGCCCGTCATCACCACCGGCGCGGGCGCCGCGCTCGACTACTGCACCGATGACCGCGCCTTCCTGGTCCCCGCCGAGCAGCGACCCATCGCCGGCGACGCCTTCGGGCCGAGCGCTGCGGGCTACTGGCTCTGGGAGCCCGACGTCGAGGAGCTGGGCCGGCTCATGGAGCTCGCCGTGTCGGACCGCGACCTCGCCCTCCGGAACGCCCGGGCGGCCCGTGAGCACGTGCTCGAAGCGCTCACCTGGGACCGCACTGCGGCCGAGGTCGAGGAGCGGCTGTGCACGCTCGCCGGCACCGAGCCGACCCGCAGCTGGGCGGTGCTCCGGGACCGGGCCGCCTCGCCGTTCCCCCTCGACACCGGCGACCGGGTGACGTTCGCCGCCCAAGTCTGCGGCGCGAGGTCGGTGCGCGACCTGGTCGTGGGCTACGCACGCTCGCTCGGTCCAGCGGAGCCGACCACGCTCGTGCTCTACGCCGAGGACGGCTCCGAGACATCGCCCGACGACATCGTGGAGGCGGTCACTGCAGCCCTTCGAGGCGCCGGCGTCGACCCGGACCGGGCGCCCGACATGCTCCTCATCCCCCAGGTGCTCGGGCCCGAGGACGCGCGCCGCCTCCGCGCCGCCGTCGACTCCCCCGTCGAGCTCGACGCAGGCGTGCCGCTTCCGGGCTGGTGGCACGGCGAGCTCGAGCGGGCGCTGCACGGGAGGTCGTTGACGAGGGATGCTCTGGTCGGCCGCGCGCGGCAGGCACCAGACCTCCCACATCTGAACGCGAGGACGACGTGAAGGATCGCACGATGGCTCCCGACAGCACCGCGCCGCTCCTCTCGGCCTGCCTCATCGTCCGGGACGAGGAGGAGCTGCTCCCGGCGTGCCTCGCATCCCTGCAGGGGCTGGCCGACGAGGTCGTCGTCTCCGACACCGGTTCACGCGACGCCACGATGGAGATCGCCCGGGCGGCCGGCGCCATGGTCCACGAGGGCTACTGGGACGACGACTTCGCCCGTGCCCGCAACGCCGCGCTCTCGCAGTGCCGGGGGCGCTGGGTGCTCCACGTCGATGCCGACGAGGTCGTCCAAGGCGATCTCGCCGGGCTCCGGGAGGACCTGCGCCGGGAGCGCAGCGACGTGGTGTCGGTGGCGATCGACAACGTGGCCGGGCCCGCCCGGTCGGTCCGCTCCACCCACCGGGGCGGTCGGCTGTTCCAGCGTTCCCGCGGGCGGTGGGCCGGCCGACTGCACGAGCAGGTCGTCGCCGCGTCCGGCGCCGGCGACCTCACCGAGGCCACGACCGAGCGGATCCGCCTCGTCCACGTCGGCTACGCCGGAGGCGGGGAGGGGGGGCGCGCCAAGCTGGAGCGCAACGTCAGGCTCGCGCAGGCGCAGATGGCCGCCGCCGGTGGCGCCGATCCCGCCATCGCCTTGAACCTCGCCCGCTCCCTCGTCGCGGCCGATCGGGTCGAGGAGGGCTTCGAGCACCTGCGCTCGTTGCGGGGCGTCGGCGTGGCCAACCCGGTCGTGCGGCGGCGCGTGCTCCGCTCGGGGGCGGAGTGCCTGCTCGCTCTCGGCCGTCCGCGCGAAGCGCTGGCCTGGTTGGACGAGCTCCGGCGCGACAGCTCCGTCCACGGCATCGTCGACTACCTCGAGGCCACCGCCCACCTCCAGCTCGGTGCGGTGGAGCGCGCCCTGTCGTGCCTCGACGCGATCGATGAGCCGCGCGACGAGGACGGCAACGAGGTGCCGGGCGCCCTCGTGGCGGCCAGGCGGGGCCTGGCGCTGTTCGCGGAGAAGCGTTGGCGGGAGGCGATCGACGTCCTGCTCCCCGTCGTCGCGCTCGTGTCGGAGCACGAGCCGGCATGGGCGGCGCTCGTCGAGGCTGCCCACCAGGTGGACGCCGCGGCCGAGGTCGCGGCCGCCGTGACGCCGGACCTGCTCGTGGTGGCCCTCGGCCAGGCGCTCACCCGGCCCGTCGAGGCCGCCGACGCGTTCGGCGAGGCGCTCTGGCAGGCCGGCGCCGCACCCCGCGCCCTGGTGCCCTTCGGCGCGACCATCGGCGTCGACCTCGGCCTCGACCGGGCGCTCGAGTGGTCCGCCCGCGCCCGCCAGCACGGCGCGCCGGACCACTGCCCGCTGCTCGCCATCGCCGGGGCGCCCGCCGAGGATCCCGAGCGCCGGATCATGGCGGGGGCGATCGCGGTGGGCGCGTTCGCCGACGAGGGAGCGCTCGGCGCCATCGCGGACGCAGCTGCGCTCGTCGCCGCCGGGCGCTTCGACGCGCTGCTCCACGAGCTCGACCAGATCGCCCCGGCCGCGTTGCCGTCGTTCGTGCGCGGCGCCGCGTCCACCCCTGCCCGGTGCCGCCTCATGGCAGACGCGCTGGAGGCGCTCGGCGCAGCCGAGCAGGCCGCCGAGCTGCGGGAGCTGGCGGCCGCCCTGGAACGGAGCTCGAGCCGCCCCTGAGCACCACCACCGGTGGCGTCGAAGTTCTTCAGAGGATTTCGCGCAGGTCCCGGCCGGGTGCGCCGATGAACCAGCTGTCCGCAACACTGCGGCCGAGCGGCTCCCAAGGACGGGGGTCGTCAACTTCCACGGAGGAGACCACCATGCGCATCAACCAGAACATCACGGCCATGAACGCCTACCGCAACCTGTCGGTGACCCAGGGCCAGCAGTCCAAGAGCCTCGAGCGCCTCAGCTCCGGCTTCCGCATCAACCGGGCCGCCGACGACGCCGCCGGCCTCGCCATCTCCGAGAAGCTCCGCAGCCAGGTCAAGGGCCTGAACACCGCGGTGGCCAACGCCCAGAACGGCGTCAGCCTCATCCAGACCGCAGAAGGGGCCCTCAACGAGAGCCACGCCATCCTCCAGCGCATGCGTGAGCTGGCGGTCCAGAGCGCCAACGACACCAACACCGCTGACGACCGCGTGCAGATCGGCAAGGAGGTGGACGCGCTCAAGGCCGAGCTCACCCGCATCGGCAACAACACCGAGTTCAACGGCCAGACGTTGCTCGACGGGAGCTTCAGCGGCACGCTCCAGATCGGCGCCAACGCCGGCCAGACGCTGAACGTGACCGCCAGCGACATGCGGGCGACCGCCCTCGGCGACACCACCAAGATCGACGCCATCGACGTCACCACCCAGACCGGCGCATCCAGCGCGATCACGTCGCTCGACGCCGCGATCGAGCAGGTCTCCGGCCAGCGTGCCGACCTCGGTGCCGTCCAGAACCGCCTCGAGCACACCATCAACAACCTGAACGTGGCGTCGGAGAACCTGGCCGCCTCGGAGTCCCGGATCCGTGACACCGACATGGCCAAGGAGATGTTGGCCTTCACCCGGGCGCAGATCCTGTCCCAGGCGGGCACCGCGATGCTCGCCCAGGCCAACCAGGTGCCGCAGGGCGTCCTGCAGCTCCTCCAGTAGCACGAGGCCGGTCGAGGGGGAGGAGCACGCCGCCTCCCCCCGAGGAGCTCACCTGATGGAGATCCCGTCCCACCCCGCCCGACCCTCGCCCCCCGGGCCCGTCGCCGCTGCACCTCGCGTGCCGGCGTCGGTCCCGGAGGGGGAGGGCGGGACGCCGGCGCCAACGACGCCACCGGCGGCGGGGAGGGACGGGATCGACATCGTCACCGACACCCATGAGGCCACCGGAGCGACCATCACGAGCATCGTCAGCACCGAGACCGGCGAGGTGATCCACCAGGTCCCGCCCGAGCAGGTGCTCGACCTGGTCGCCTTCCTGCTCGAGCAGCACCGAGCGCACAACGAGAAGAGGACACGACATGGCGACCATTGACGGCCTGATCTCGGGGCTGAACACGACCCAGCTGATCAACCAGCTGATGCAGCTCGAGCGCCAGCCCCAGGTGCGCATCCAGCAGGCCCGCGGCCGCAACGAGCTGGCGATCACCGCCCTCCAGGGCCTCAACACCCTGTTCCTCGCGATGAAGACCACCTCGGCGGCGATGACCACCGCCACCGGCTGGCAGCCCGCCACCGCGACATCGAGCAACGAGGCTGCCGTCGCCGTCTCCGCCGCTGCCGGCGCCCCGCCCGCGAGCCTGACGTTCGACGTGACGCAGCTTGCGGTTGCCGGCTCCGCCATCTCCTCCGGGAGCGCCACGGCGCTGTCCGATGTCGTCGCCTCCGGCGCCACGATCTCGGTCACGAAGGGCGCCGACACCCGCAGCATCAACGTGGGCGACGGCAGCCTCGGTGCCGTGGTCAAGGCGATCAACGACGAGAAGATGGGCGTCACCGCCACCGCCGTCCAGGTGTCGCCCGGCACGTACAAGCTCCAGCTGTCGTCGACCACCACCGGCGCCGGCACCTCGGTGTCGGTCGCCGCCGGGTCGTTCACGGCGACGACGCTCGGTGACGTGGTGGAGCTCGCCAAGGCCCAGGACGCCGTGCTCCAGGTCGGCGGGACGAACCCGTACACGGTGACCCGCTCGTCCAACACGTTCAGCGACCTGCTCGAGGGCGTCACCATGACCCTCAAGACCACGGCGACGGCCGTGACCGTGGAGGTCGCCGGCGACACCAAGGCCATGACCGCCCAGGTCGCGAAGCTCGTCGGGGATGCCAACGGCATCCTCGCCGACATCAAGAAGCACACGTCCTACGACGTCACCGCCAAGAAGGGTGGCGTCCTCGTGGGAGACGCCCTCGTGCGGGGCCTGCAGGGGAAGGTGCTGAAGGAGTTCGCCGCCGGCGTCACGGTCGGGACCACGACCTACAGCGCCGCGGACTTCGGCGTCACCGTCGAGCGGGACGGCACCATCAAGCTCGACGAGGCCAAGTTCGCCGCCGCCTACGAGAAGGACCCGGCGGTCGCCGAGGCCGTGCTCGGAGGCGCGGGCGGCCTCGCAGGCCGGCTGGAGGCGCTGGCAGAGATCGCCACCAAGGCGCAGAGCACCACGACCGATGTCGGCCTCTTGACCAGTGCCATCAGCTCCCGGGAAGGGCAGCGAACCCGCTTCGACGCCAACATCGCGAGCTGGGACCAGCGCCTCGAGCTGCGCCGGACGAACCTGACCCGCCAGTTCAGCGCGCTCGAGCGGGCGCTGGGGCAGGCGCAGTCCCAGAGCCAGTGGCTCGCCGGCCAGCTCGCCGGCCTCAACGCCAACACGAACGGGTAGGGAGCGACGATGGCCATGACATCCCAGGCGCTGCGCGCCAGGTACTCGGGCGAGGCGGTGGCCACGGCCTCGCCCGCCCGCCTGCTCACCATGCTCTACGACCGCCTCGTGCGCGACGTGGTCGCCGCCGAGCAGGCGCTCGTGGACGGCGACGGCGCCGCGGCCCACAACCAGCTGCTCCACGCCCAGGCGATCGTCACGGAGCTGCGGACCAGCCTCGACGTCGGCGCCTGGAGCGGGGGGCCGGCGCTCGCCGACCTCTACGACTTCGTCGTGACCGAGCTCGTCGCTGCCAACGTGGCCAAGGACGCAGCAAGGGTGGCGGCATGTCGGGAGCTCCTGGAGCCGTTGCGCGACGCGTGGCACGAGGCCGCCCTGGAGTCCGGCCGGTGAGCCTCGCCGCGTGGGAGCGCGCCCTCGACGCCTTCGCCGCCCGGCTCGCAGACCAGCGGGCCGCCCTGCACGCCGGCCAGCCGGATGCCGTCGGGCCGTTCGCGCCGCCCCCGTCGATGGGCCCGCTCCCCGCCGAGCTCCGGGCCAGGGCCGAGGACCTCCTGCAGGAGGCCGCCGAGGTGCAGGCGCACCTCGAGGCCAGCCTCGCCGGCCCCGAGGTCCAGGTCGTCCGTCGCCTCGTCTCGGCGACGACGGCGCCCACCGTCGCGCGCTACGTCGACCGTCCTCTGTAGCGGCCGGTCAGAGGAGGCGGGCCGCGTGCACTGGGAGCAGCGGGGGGAGGAGGTGTGGCTGACCGTCGAGCCCGAGGACGTCACCGCCATGGAGGAGGTCATCCGGGAGGCGGATGCGGCCGGCTACGAGCAGCTCGACGTCGGAGCCGTCGAGGTGGTCCTGCAGCGCCGCGAGCCGGGCGCCGTCGCCCGCTTCGACGCCCGGCGCCGAGCCGGCGCGCTGGCCGTGGTCGTGGACCCCACGGGCATGACCGCCACGTTGCAGGTGTCGGCCGCCGGTGAGCTGGCCGCCCCGCTCACGCCCGCCGCCGTGGAGGTGACGCTGGCGGAGGCGGGCGTGAAGCTCGGCGTCGACCACCTGCTCCTCGGCGCCTTGCCCCTGCACGTGCCCGGCGAGTACCTGGTCGCGACCGGTTGGGAGCCCGCCCCAGGGCGGGACGGCCAGGTCGAGTACACGGTGACCGTCAGCCAGGAGTTCCGACCTCAGGCGCGCCGCGACGGCGGTGTCGACTTCCACTCCGTCGCCACCATCCCCGACGTCCAGAACGGCCAGCTCCTCGCCGTGCTGGTCGCGCCCACCGCAGGTACCCCGGGACGCACGGTGCGGGGCGAGGCCGTCCCCGCCGAGCCCGGCGCGGACGCCACGTTGCCGACCGGCGAGAACGTCACGGTCAGCGAGGACGGCCGGCGGCTCTACGCGGCCATCGACGGCCTCCTCGAGGTCACCGCCGAGAAGGTCTCGGTGCGGCCTGACTTCGTCGTGCCGGGCGACGTCGACTTCGAGACCGGCTCCATCTCCTTCAGCGGCGACGTGGTCGTCCGGGGCTCGGTGCAACCGGGTTTCCGCGTCCACGCCGGCGGCCGGGTCGTGGTCATGGGCGACGTCGAGGACGGCGAGGTGCAGAGCGAGTCGCTCGTGTGGGTGCGGGGCGCGGTGGTGGGCGAGCACAGCGTGGTGCGCTCCGCCGGTGACGTGAAGGTGCGCACCGTGCACCACGGCCGCCTCGAGGCCAGGCGCAGCGTGTACGTCGAGCGCGAGGCCCACGAGGCCACGATCCTCGCCGGCGTGGACCTCGTCTTCGAGGGAGCACGCAACCGGATCTCCGGTGGTGCGGCGTGGGCCGGCCACCAGGTGGTCGCGGGCGAGATCGGAGCCGTCGGCGGCGTCGCCACCCGCGTCAACGTCGGGATCGACCCCTTCACCGCCGAGCTCCTCGAGGCGCTCGTCGCCGAGCAGGCCGAGCACGAGCGGACCGCCGACCGGGTGCAGCTCGCCGTGGCCCCGTTCAGGCAGCGGCCGGAGGCGCTCGCCGCCCTGCCCGCTGACCGGCGCAGCGCCGTCGAGCGGCTGCTCACCATCGCCAGCTCGCTCGAGGCACAGCTCGCCGGCATCAAGGACCGGATCGTGGCCCTCCAACCCGGTGAGGACGACTCGCGCCCCCGCGTCGTGGCCCGCCAGGCCCTCCGCCCCGGCGTGGTCATCGCCGTGCGGGCTGCTCGCTACATCGTCCGCAGCACGCAGCACCGCGTGGCAGCCACCGCCATCGACGGCCGGGTGACGCTCGTCCCCGTGGGGAGCGAGCCCGTCCCCGTCGCCCCGGCCATGTCGATCTGAGTCGAGCCGCTTGCGATCATCCTGTCACCGGCGCTGCTCCAGGGCGATGCGGGCGATGCCGATGCCCACCACACGGTCGTCTGAGCTGTAGGCGAGCCGATCCGACCGTCGCCACAGGTGCGGAACGCTGATCGTGAGCTCGACCTGCCCGGCGACACCCTCGGGGAGGCTGAACCGCTCGTGCCGCGCGGCCGGGCGCGCCCATCCGATCTCGCCGACAAGCCTCCCGTCGAGGTGCAGCGTGGCCCCGTACGCACCCGGGTAGTGGCTCGTCGCCGAGACCGCCAGCGTCGTGTCGCCGGGGTTCACCACGATCGCCATCCGCGCATGTCGGGCGGCGGTCCAACGGTGCGCTTCCCGTGCTTCGTGCCACTCCGACGCCACCAGCGCCGAACACGCGCCGTCAGCGACGTCGTAGGCGTCCCCGTCCCGGATCGGGCTGCCCCGCACGGCGGAGACGACCGCGTTGGGCCAGGCAGGGAGGCCGACGGGGCGCGTCCGCGCCGGCATGCGAGCGATGGCGAGGACCATTCCTGCCCCGGGGAGGACGACATCGGCCACGCGCACCCACGAGCGCGTGAATACCCGAACGAGGGGCGACTGCATGTGGCGCTCCGTCCTCGAGGCGCGGGGGGAGACGCCCACCAGTGTCCGGTCGGTCCCGTAGGCGACACCGCGGGGGAACCCGCCAGTGCGAAGTTGCCACCCGGCGGCCGAGATGAGCTGGCCGTCACCAGAGCTGCACGTGCCGATCGAGCCGTCGACGAAGAACACGTCGTGTGCCTGGTTGCCCAACGGCGCGACGGAGAGCAGCTCCAGCGAACGCCGGTCGTGGACCTGGAGGTGGCTCAGCCCGTTGTTGTGGGCGACCACCACGACACGGCCGTCGTCGATCGGCGCGATGGAGTTGAAGTGGTTCACGTCAGAACCTTGCGCCCTCGTGTCCACCGCTGGGTACCACCGCTCCCATGACCGCAGATCGAGATCGAAGACGGCGACCATGTTGTCGTACGAGCACGTGACCCAGAGACAGCCGTCGAAGCAGCTCATCCCGTGGACGTCGCGGAGCGGGAAGGGAGGCTCGATCTCGTCCACGACCTCCAAGGACGTGATGTCGAGCACCAGGATGCTGCCGGTCTGCTGGGCCCGCGAGCTGGCGTCGTCGTGGCCGACTGTCTCGTGCCGGCACGCCACGTACACGTGGCGGTCGTCCTGGGCGAGACCGTAGTAGAGGCCTGCGCCGGAGTGGACCAGTCGGCACCGCGCGGTGCTGTCCAGGCCGAGGAGGTGCTCCGTCGTCGCCACGAGGAAGAGCTCCGGGGAGATCCCCGAAAGGGCGTCGTCGAGCATGGGGCCTCCGTCACCGGTGAACGTGAAGCGATCTTCGGCCATGGGTGGTGCCGCCTTGAGCGACGGCCGAGGTCGGTCGTGCTGCGCCCTGTCGTCCTCATCGTCAGAGTTGTGGTTCCGTTGTCTTCAGGTGCCCCAGCGACGGCGCCGAAGACCTTGGCGAGCACGGATCGCTCGCCTGGTTGCCACGGACCGGCAGTCGCCCTTAAGGACAGACATGCCCCCCATGCTGCTCTCGTCGCTGCCCACCCGCGGGTCCCGGTCGTGAACGACCTCACCACCGACACGCTCCACGCCGCCCTCCGGGGTCTCGCTGCCCGGCAACGGGTGATCGCCGACAACGTCGCCAACATCGAGACACCGGGCTTCCTCGCCGGGAAGGTCGAGTTCGAGGCGAGCCTGCGTGACGCGCTCGGCACAGGCGACGCGGCATCCGTGCGGCCGGCGTCGCTGCGCTCGCTCGCCCCGACCGGCGTGAACGGCAACAACGTCAACCTCGACGAGGAGACGCTGGCCAACATCGACACGAACATGCGCTACCAGCTGGCGATCGAGGCGATGAACGCCAAGTTCGGCCTGCTGCGCACCTCGATCGGCGGTGGACGCTGATGGCGATGTTCGCCGCGCTCAACACCGCGCAGTCCGCCCTCCGGGTCCACCGGACCTGGCTCGACGCGGTCTCGGACAACATCGCCAACATCAACACGGTCCGCCCTGCGGACGAGGCCGCGTTCCAGAGCCGGATGGTGGTCGCCCAGGCGGTCGACTACGGCGACGCCGGCGGCGTCCGGGTGGCCGGTGCCGCGTTCGGCGACCCCGAGGGCCGCCTCCGCTACGAGCCCGACCACCCCTTCGCCGACGAGGACGGGATGGTGCGCTACCCCGACATCGACCTCGCCGACCAGATGGCCCAGCTCATGGTCGCCCAGCGCGGTTACCAGGCGAACGTCGCCGTGGTCGAGCGGGCGCGCGAGGCCTACCAGGCCGCGCTCGGGCTCGGGAGGTAGACGTGTCGATCGCTCCCATCGGGCAGGTCGCCAGCCTGCCCCTCTCCGTCAACGGCCCCGCACAGGCTGCCAAGCCCGAGGCCACCGGCTTCGGCGACCTGCTCGCCAAGGGCATCGAGGGCCTCCAGACCGCCCAGTCCGACGCCGACTCCCTCGCCACCCAGGCCGCCACCGGCGACCTCACCGACGTCCACGACTACATGATCGCCTCCACCACCGCGTCGCTCGCCACCGAGCTGACGGTCGCCGTGCGCAACAAGGCGGTCGAGGCGTTCAACGAGATCATGAGGATGCAGATCTGATGCCGGTCCAGCTCCAAGGCCTCACCACCTCCGTCCGGCGCCTGCTCGACGGGTTCACCACCGGCCAGAAGGCCGTCACCGGCCTCGCCGTCGTCGGCTTGCTGCTCGGCGGGCTCTTCTTCGCCTCGTGGGCCGCGAAGCCCTCCTACGCGCCGCTCTACACCGACCTCGAGGCCTCCGACGCCTCGGCCATCACCGAGAAGCTGGGCGGCCAGGGCATCAGCTACGAGCTGGCCGACGGCGGCCGCACCGTCCTCATCCCCCGTTCGGACCTCTACCAGGTCCGCCTCGACATGAGCGCCGCCGGGCTGCCCCAGGGGGGCGCGCAGGGCTACGCCCTCCTCGACGAGCAGGGCATCACCGCGTCGGAGTTCCGCCAGCGGGTCGACTACCAGCGGGCCATCGAGGGCGAGCTCACACGCACGATCATGGCGATCGAGGGCGTCGATGCCGCCACCGTGCACCTCGTGATGCCGAAGGAGGACCTCTTCTCCGACGACGAGCGCCAGCCCACCGCATCGGTGCTCGTGAAGACGAAGGCCGGCAAGGACCTCGCCCCCGGCCAGGTCCAGTCGATCGTGCACCTCGTGTCCTCGAGCGTCGAGGGCCTCGTGCCGGAGCAGGTCACCGTGGCCGACGCCAAGGGCACCATGCTGGCCGCCCCCGGCCAGGACGGCCTCCTCAGCGCCGCCAACGACGCCAGGTCGCAGCGGACCGCGGCGTTCGAGGCCAGCCTCGCCCGCTCCGTCGAGCAGCTGCTCGAGCCGGTCGCAGGTGCCGGCGGCGCCATCGTGCGGGTCAAGGCCGACCTCGACTTCGACGAGCGCTCCAGCAAGACCGAGCGGTACCTGTGGGAGGAGGGCGTGCCGCCGGTGACCGAGGCCTCCACGACCGAGACCTTCACCGGGGCCGGTGCTCCCGTCGGCGGTGTGCTCGGGCCCGACGGGCTGCCCATCGTCCCCGGTGCAGCGGACAGCACGTACGAGAAGGAGCAGGTCCAGCGGGCGAACGCGCTCGGCACGGTCGTCGAGGACGTGAAGAGCGCACCGGGCCAGGTCCGGCGCATGTCGGTCGCCGTGCTGCTCGACGGCAACGGCGGGGTGGCCGACGAGGCCGCCGTCCGCGAGCTCGTGGCCGCCGCCACCCTGCTCGACGTCGACCGGGGCGACACGCTCGAGGTCACCGCCATGGCGTTCGACACGACCGGCGCCGAGGCGGCGGCCGAGGAGCTGGCGGCGGCCGAGGAGGCCGCGCGCCAGGCCGAGATGATGGAGCTCGCCCGCACGGTCGCCATCGCGGTCGTCATCGCCGTCGTCGTGCTGCTCGCCTGGCGGAGCAGCCGCAAGCAGCGCCGTGAGGTGGTGCACCTGCCCGCCGACCTGCGCCGTATCGGTGACGGTGTCCTCGACCTCGACTCCGAGGAGGAGACCACGGCCGTCGCGCTCGGTGGCGCCGCAGGGCATGCCCTCGAGCCGGGCGCGGCGCACCGGCTGGAGGTCAGGGCCGACGTGGCGGAGCTCGTGGACCGCCAGCCCGAAGAGGTCGCCCAGCTCCTCCGGGGCTGGCTCGCCGACCGCAGGGGTGCGTGATGCTCGAGGTCGCCTCCCCTCCCCAGCACGGCCTCAGCGGCCCCCAGAAGGCCGCCGTGGTGCTCCTCCAGATGGGCAAGGAGCGCTCGGCCACCGTCCTGCGATCCTTGAAGGAGTCCGAGGTCGAGGAGCTCATGGGCGAGATCGCCCGCCTCCAAGGTCTCAACGTGGAGGTCGCCGACGAGGTGCTCGAGGAGTTCCACGAGCTCGCCGTGGCCCGTCGCTACGTCACCCAGGGCGGCATGGGCTTCGCCCAGGAGGTGCTCGAGGCGAGCATGGGCGCCGGAAAGGCGCGGGAGATCCTCGATCGCCTCCAGGCCGGGATGGTCGACGTGCCCTTCGAGTTCCTGCGCCGGGCCGACCCTCGCCAGGTCCTCACCTACCTCCAGGACGAGCACCCCCAGACGATCGCCCTCGTCATCGCGCACATGCACGCGGACCACGCCGCCATGGTGCTCTCCGGGCTCTCCGAGGAGCTCCAGGCCGACGTGGCCCACCGCGTCGCCACCATGGAGCAGACGTCGCCCGAGATCATCGCCCGGGTCGAGTCCGTGCTGGAGCGCAAGCTCTCCTCGCTGCTCCAGGCCGGCGACTTCGCGGCGGCCGGGGGCGTCAAGCCCCTCGTCGACATCCTCAACCGCTCGGACCGCACCACCGAGCGCCTCATCCTCGAGGGCCTCGAGGGCCGCGACGCAGAGCTCGCCGAAGCGGTGCGCAGCCTGATGTTCGTCTTCGAGGACATCACCTCCCTCGACGACCGCTCCGTGCAGCTCCTCCTCCGGGAGGTCGACGGCAAGGAGCTGGCGATCGCCCTCAAGGGGGTGCGCGACGACGTGCGGGACAAGATCACCAAGAACATGTCGGAGCGCGCCGCCACGATCCTCCTGGAGGAGATCTCCATGCTCGGCCCGGTGCGGCTCAAGACCGTCGAGGAGTCCCAGGCCAACATCGTCCGGGCGGTGCGCTCCCTCGAGGAAGCCGGCCAGATCATCTTGTCGAGAGGCGGCGATGAGTTCATCGACTGACACCCCGCGCCGCGCCCGGGTCCTGCGCGATGTCTCGGTCGCCCCCGTGCCGGTCCTCGCCGACCTCGGGCTCCTGACCGGGCCCGCCCGGCGGGCCGTCGATCCCGCCGCCGTCGCCGAGGCACAGGCCGCCGGTCACGCGGCCGGCCGAGCCGAAGGCTACGACGCCGGCCGCCTCGAGGCGCTCGCCGACGCAGCGGTCGCCCGCGCCGCCCTTGCCGACGCTGGCGCTGCGGCGCTCGCCGCACTGGAGCGGGCGAGTGCCGAGCTGGCTGCGCGCGAAGCCCGCTCGCTCGCCGATGTCGAGCACGCCGTGTTGGCCTGCGCCTTCGAGCTGGCGACCGCGGTGGTCGGCCGCGAGCTCGCGCTCGCCTCGGACCCGGGCCGTGACGCGCTCCGTCGGGCGCTCGTGCTGGCGCCGGAGCGGGAGTCCGTGACCGCTCACCTGCACCCCGACGACGTGGCTCTGCTGGGCGACCCCACCGAGCTGAGCCCGGGCCGGGAGGTCACCGTCGTGGCAGACCCGGCGGTCGAGCGGGGTGGCTGCGTCCTGGAGGCGGGGCCCTGCCGGATCGACGCGCAGCTCGGCGCGGCGCTCGCCCGCGTGAAGGCGGTGCTGGCGCCATGACGATCGCAACAGCCATCGCCGCGGGGACCGCCGCCGCCGCGCCCCGCCGCACAGGACGGGTCGTCCGTGTCGTCGGGCTGAACCTCGAGGTCGCCGGGATCGAGGCCGCCATCGGCGACGCGCTGCGCATCGACCGTGACGGCCTCGAGCCGCTCATGGGCGAGGTGGTCGCGCTCCGCGACGGGGCCGTCGTGTGCATGCCCTTCGGCGACCTGCGCGGCGTTCGGGCCGGTGCCGCGGCCGAGGCCGCCGGCCGCCCGCCGACGATCCACGTCGGCGCCGGCCTGCTCGGCCGGGTCCTCGACGGGCTCGGCCGACCGATCGACGGCGGACCTCCGCTCACCGGGATGGAGGAGGCGACCGTCGAGGGCACGCCGCCCCACCCGCTCACCCGCTCGCGGGTCGACCACCAGCTCAGCCTCGGCGTGCGGGTGCTCGACACCGCCGTCCCCTGCGGCCGTGGCCAGCGCCTCGGCATCTTCGCCGGCTCCGGTGTCGGCAAGTCGAGCCTCCTGTCGATGATCGCCCGCGGCACCGATGCCGAGGTCTCTGTCATCTGCCTCGTGGGCGAGCGTGGGCGGGAGGTGCGGGAGTTCCTCGAGAACGACCTCGGGCCCGACGGCCTGGCCCGTTCGATCGTGGTCGTGGCCACCTCCGACGAGCCGGCGCTCGTCCGGTTGCGGGCCGCCTTCACCGCGACCCGGATCGCCGAGTGGTTCCGCGACGGGGGCGCCGACGTCGTGCTCATGATGGACAGCCTCACGCGCTTCGCCATGGCCCAGCGCGAGGTGGGCCTCTCGGCCGGCGAGCCGCCCGCCACCCGCGGCTACCCGCCGTCGGTCTTCTCACTGCTCCCCAAGCTCCTGGAGCGGGCGGGCGCCGCCGAGCGGGGCAGCATCACCGGCCTCTACACCGTCCTCGTCGAAGGCGACGACATGAACGAGCCCATCGGCGACGCGGCCCGCTCCATCCTCGACGGTCACGTCGTGCTCACCCGCCGCCTTGCCACCGCCGGCCACTTCCCGAGCGTCGACGTGCTCGAGTCGATCTCCCGCGTCGGCCCCGCCATCACCACGCCCGAGCGCCGGGCGGCCACCGGTGAGCTGCGGCGCCTGCTCGCCGCCCACCGCGATGCCAAGGACCTGATCGAGATCGGCGCCTACGTCCCCGGTACGAACCCGACCGTGGACCGTGCCGTCGCGCTCAAGGATGCCCTCGACGCCTTCGCCTGCCAGGACATGGGCGAGTCGCCCACCGCCGACGAGAGCTGGGCGGCGCTCACCAGGGTGGTGTCGGCGTGAAGCGCTACCGCTTCGCCCTCGAGCCGGTGCTGCGGGTCCGCCGCATCCAGGAGGACGTCGCCCGCGCCGGGTTCGTGGCGGCCAGCCACGGCCTTGCCGGCGCCGAGGTGCTGCTCGAGGGATCGCTCGCGCGCTACGCGACGATGCCCCAGCAGCCCGGCCCGCGACCGGCCGCGACGTGGCTCGCCGACCGTGGCGGCCTCGACCGCACCGCCGCCTCCGTCCTCGCCGCCGGGACCGCCCGCGAGGTGGCCCAGCTCAGGGTGGAGGAGGAGCGCGGGGCGCTCCAGGCTGCCCGCATGCGGGTGACCGGCCTCGAGCGGCTCGAGGGCCGGCACCGGGAGGAGCACGCCGTCGCGGTGCGCCGGGACGAGGACGCCGAGGCTGACGAGCAGTTCAGCGCGCGCTACGGGAGGACCCGGTGACCGCCGCCGTCGCGGAGGTCCAGGCCCGAATGGCCGCCATCCATGCCCGCTTCAGCGTCCCGACGGGGATCGTGGCGCCGCGGCCGAGCGCCAACCCGCTGGCGGTGCCCTCCCGCGATGCGGCGCCCGTCAGCTTCGAGGATGTCCTGGCCATGGCTGGGGCGGCAACCGGCACGGACGGCCTGCGGGCCAGCTGGGCGGCCCAAGCTCCGGTGTCGGCGTCGGCAGCCACCTCCCTCGACGCTCCGGCGGGCGGCGTGAGCGGCGACCAGGTGATCGCCGCCGCCCGCAAGTACCTCGGCGTGCCGTACCTGTGGGGCGGGACCGACCCGGCCGTCGGGCTCGACTGCTCCGGGTTCATCCAGCGCAGCTTCAAGGACCTCGGCATCGCGGTGCCCCGGGTGAGCGCCGACCAGGCCAGGGCCGGCCGGCCCGTCGCGTCGCTGGCGGAGGCCCGCCCGGGCGACCTCGTCGCGTTCGACTGGAGCGCCGCCCGCCCCGGCATCGACCACATCGGGATCTACATGGGTGACAACAAGATGATCGTCGCCCCCCGCAGCGGCGACGTGGTGAAGATCCAGGAGATCACCAAGCCGCCGTCGGTGATCCGGCGGATCCTCCCCGATGCTCCCGCCCCCGGCGCCGTCGCCGGCAGCGGAGGCGCTGGCGCGGCCGGCGGCCCCTACGCGGAGCTGTTCGCGGCCGCCGGCGAGCGCCACGGCGTCTCCCCCGCCCTCCTCACCGCCGTGGCCCGGGCCGAGTCGGGCTTCAACCCCCGCGCCGTCAGCCGCGCCGGGGCCCAGGGTCTCATGCAGCTCATGCCCGCCACCGCCCGGGGCCTCGGCGTCGCCGACCCGTTCGACCCGGCCCAGGCCGTGGACGGTGCGGCCCGGCTGCTGGGGTCCCACCTCCGCCAGTTCGGCTCCGTCGAGCTGGCCCTCGCCGCCTACAACGCCGGCCCCGGCGCCGTGCAGCGCTACGGCGGCATCCCCCCCTTCCGCGAGACCCAGGGCTACGTGGCCCGCATCGTCAAGGAGCTCTCATGACCACCACCTCTGCGATGCCCGCGCTCCGGGCAGCCCCCACCGGGGCCCATCCGGTGAGCACCGCCGGCCCGTCGGGCCGGGCGGGCGCCCCCCAGGACCTGGCGACCGCGTTCGCGGCGATGGTCGACGCGCTCACGACCGAGCTGGCGGCCGTCGCTGGCGAGGCCGCGGCCGACGGCGAGGCGCCGGTGGAGCAGACCGCCGACGCTGCCGAGCCGGCGGAGGGGCTCGCGCCGGACGACAGGCTGGCATCGGCGCTCGCCGGGTCCGTGACGGGGTCGCTGCAGGCCGCTCCCGCCGCCACCACCGCTCCTGCCGCGACCACCGCTCCCGCCGCGACCACCGCTCCCGCCGCTCCTGCCGCGACCACCGCTCCCGCCGCCCCTGCCGCGACGCCGGATGGCGCCGTCGACATCGACGCTGACGCCATCGGCGAGGTGCCGAACGGCCCGGCCGTCGAGGCAGAGGCCGTGGCCGACCAGGCGGGCGGGCGGACCGTCACCGGCCAGGAGCCGAACGCCGAGGTCGTCGACGGCGAGGTCGTCGACGGCGAGGGCATGGCCGGCGGCGCCATCAGGACGGGCGACGCCGCAGCAGCCGGGCACCGCGCTGCGGTTGCCGCCCAGGCGGACACCACGACCCGCGCCGGTCAGGACGGCGGGCCCGGCCGGAGACCGTTGCCGGTGAGCCCACCCGCGACGGTCGCAGCCGCAGTCCACGTCGACGCCGGTGCCGGTGCCGGCGGTGCCGATGGGGCGGCGGTCCGGGACGGCCACGACGCCATGGCCGCCACCGACCCCGCTGCCCCCCCGGGCGCCACCACGCCCGCCGGAGCCACCAGCGCGCCGGCCGCCGGCGCGGCTGGCGTCCCGGTCGGCATCGCAGCGGTGGCGCCGGTCGTCGCCGTCGACGGGCCCGCTCCGGCCGCGCCCGTCGCCCCCACGGCTGCGCCCGCCGTGCCCGAGCAGCTCGTCACCCTGGTGGCACCCCTGCGCCGAGCACCCGACGGCACCCACCAGATGTTGCTCCAGCTCCGGCCGGAGGAGCTCGGTGGGGTCACCGTCGACGTCCGGGTGCTCGGGAACCAGATCAGCCTCCACCTCCGCGCCGACGTCCCCGCGACGAGTGACCTGTTGCGGGCCAGCCTCGCCGACCTCAGGGTCGACCTCGAGGCGGCCGGCTTCGACGCCGGCTCCCTCGACGTGGGGGCGAACGGCCACGAGGCGCCTCGCGGCGACGATCGGGACGCCCGCCGCCCAGGGCCGGCCAGCACCGCCCCCCGCGTCGTCGCCGGCGCCGTCACCACCGCAGCGGCTGCGCCTGCCGCGGGCATCGACATCCGACTCTGACACCGAGGAGAACCCCATGACCACCATCGACCCCACCCTTGCCAGCACCCTCGCCACCCCCCCGACGAAGCCGTCCAACGACGGCTTCGGCCAGGACGCCTTCCTCAAGCTGCTCGTGGCCCAGCTCAAGTACCAGGACCCGCTGAACCCGGCCGAAGGGGCGGAGTTCATGGCCCAGACCGCCCAGTTCACCATGGTGGAGAAGCTCACCGAGCTCGCCGCCCAGAACACCGAGCTGCTCTCCAGCCAGCGCACCATGGCCGGCAGCAGCCTGATCGGCCGGACCATCACCTACCCGGGGCCCGACGGCATCGACGCGACCGGCGTCGTCGCCGGCATGCGGGTCGGGCCCGACGGGCCGGTGCTGCGCGTCGGCCTCCACGACGTCCCCCTCGGCGCCGTCAAGGAGGTCACGGCCACCACCTAGCCCTGGCCTCACGTACCCGGCACCAACCGCACCACCGCCTTCAGCCAGACCAGCCTCGACCAACCGCACGCAACAACCAACCAACCAACCAACCAACCAACCAACCAACCAACCTCAAAGGACACGACATGCTCCGTTCCATGTACTCAGGCGTCTCGGGCCTCCGCGGCCACCAGACGATGATGGACGTCACCGGCAACAACATCGCCAACGTGAACACCGCCGGCTACAAGACGAGCCAGACCATCTTCCAGGACCTCCTCAGCCAGGTGCTCCAGGGCGCCGCCATGCCGGCAGGCGCCGGCGGCACGAACCCCGCGCAGGTCGGCCTCGGCATGCGCCTCGCCGGCACCACCACGAACTTCGCCCAGGGCGGTCTGCAGAACACCGGCCGCAGCACCGACCTGTCGATCCAGGGCGACGGCTTCTTCGTGGTCCGCAGCGGCGCCGAGAGCCTCTACACCCGGGCCGGGGGCTTCTCCTTCGACGCCAACGGCCGGCTCACGACCCCCCAGGGCGGCGTCGTGCAGGGCTGGACCGCCGACGGGAACGGCGGCATCAACACCAACGGCCCGGTGGGCGACATCGTCTTGCCGCTCGGCCAGCTCAACGCGCCGAAGGCGACCGGCAACCTCGTGCTCGGCGGGAACCTGCCGGCCGACGCGGTCACCGGGGCGGCGATCCGCACGTCGATCACCCTCTTCGACGACCAGGGCTCCGCGGTGGACGTGAGCTTGGTGTTCACCAAGGACGCGGCGGCCGACACGTGGTCGGTGCAGCCCCAGGCGGACACCGACGGCGACGGGACGCCCGACGACATCGGCACCGCCCAGACCGTGACGTTCGACGGTGAGGGCAACCTCACGAGCGCCGACACGTTCAACCTCACCGGCGTGCCCGGGAGCTGGACCGCCCAGCCGTCGGTCACCTTCGGGGCAGAGGGCCAGCCCCTCACCGGCTACGCCTCGGTGAACACCGTCGGCGCCCTGTCGCAGGACGGCTCAGCGGCCGGTTCGCTCCAGTCGTTCTCGATCTCGCCCGACGGCGTCATCACCGGCGTGTTCTCCAACGGCCGCAACCAGTCGCTCGGCCAGGTCGCGCTCGCCAGCTTCAACAACCCGGCCGGCCTCGAGAAGACCGGTGGCTCCATGTACCGCGGCACCGTCAACTCCGGCCAGGTGCAGGTCGGCACCGCCGGCGCCGGCGGCCGTGGCATCCTCGCCGGCGGCACGCTCGAGATGTCCAACGTCGACCTCGCCCAGGAGTTCACGAACCTGATCGTCGCCCAGCGCGGCTTCCAGGCGAACTCCCGGGTCATCACCACCTCGGACGAGCTGCTCCAGGAGCTCGTCAACATGAAGCGGTAGGCCCCCCGCACAGCCAAGCCGTCTCGTGCTCGGCTGGCCCCGTCAGGGGCCGGCCGAGCCTCGTGGCCGTGCACGGTTCGCGCAGGTTCGCCACCGGGCGGTCGATAGACCAGCACAGCCCGGAAGGGGCCACACGACCGAGGAAGAGGCGATGGCGAGGAAGAAGACCCGGGAGGCGTCGGGAGACGAGGACGGCGCGCTCGCGACCAAGGGGCGGTCGAAGCTCGTCCCCGCCGTGGTCGTCGCCCTCCTCCTCGCTGGCGGGGGCTACTACATGACCTCCGGCGGCGGCGGTGACGCCACGGCGGTCGCCGGGGAGGCCATCGAGGAGCCGGCCCCGGTGCGCGGCGAGGTCGTGCCGCTCGAACCGGTGACCCTCAACCTCGCCGACGGGCGGTTCCTGAAGGTGGGCCTTGCGCTCCAGCTCGTCGAGGGGGCCGCGGCGGTGGACGCTGCGGGCATCGCGGGGTTCGCAGCACCCGCGCTGGACGAGGCCATCTCGGTGCTGGGCGCCCGCAGCTACGCTGAGCTGGTCGCACCCGGAGGGCGTGACGCCGTGAAGCAGGCGCTGTCGGAGCGGGTGGCGGCGCGCTACGAAGGGGAGGTTCTCGGCGTGTACTTCACCGAGTTCGTCATGCAGTGAGCGGGCCGCGCGAGCTGCCCGCGGGAGCAGCCATGATGGAGCGGGCGATGGGATGGGGAGCATGAGCGACGATCTGGCAACCGACGCCGACCCCGGGCCGTCATCGCTGGCCGAGGCCGTGTCGCTCGAGGAGATCGAGCAGCTGATCGCCGAGGCTGCGGGCACGACCGGGGCAGCTGCACCGAACCCCGTCCGCCCGGGCCGTTCGAGCGGGCTGCAGGAGTTCGACTTCCGCCGTCCCAACACCTTCAGCCGGGAGCACGTCCGCGCCCTGCAGATCGTCCACGAGACGTTCGCCCGCCAGCTCGGGACCGTCCTCTCCACGACCCTGCGAGCGGTCTCCCAGGTGACGGTGGCATCGGTGCAGCAGATCACCTACAACGACTACGTCGCCTCATCGGCCAACCCAACACTGCTCGCCCAGCTGTCCCTCGAACCGCTCTCGGGAGCGGGCCTCCTCCAGGTCCCGCTCCCCCTGGCCATGTCGATCCTCGACCGCCTCCTCGGCGGCAGCGGCACCGGCCCGTACCCCGCCCGCCCGCTCACCGACATCGAGGAGGGCCTGATCCGGGAGGTGCTCGAACGCAGCTTGAAGGAGCTGTCCTCGGCGTTCGAGTCCCTCGTCCACCTCCAGCCGTCCATCGTCCAGCTCGAGTCGAACCCGCAGTTCGCCCAGGTCGCGGCACCGTCCGATATGGTCGTCGCCGTCATCTTCGACACCCGCATCGGTGGACAGGAGGGCCAGCTCAGCCTCTGCATCCCCTTCGCGTCCCTCCAACCGGCGCTCGAGCGGGTCACCGGCCACTCGTTGGGCGGCGACCGCCGACAAGACGACCTCGCCAGCGCGGCCGTCGCCATGGGGCTCGCCATGCAGGACGTCCCCGTGGACGTGAGCGTCCGCTTCACGCCGGTGCACCTCACCTCGGAGGAGGTCGTCGGCCTCTGCGCCGGCGACATCGTCCCGCTTGGGCACCCGGCAGACCGGCCGCTCGCGCTCCTCGCCGGCGCGGTCGTCGTGCTGCCGGCCGTCGCCGGCCGGCAGGGCAAGCGGCTGGCCTGCCGCATCGTCGATTCCGCCCTCGAAGGAGGATCATGACCCCCGCCACGCAGGGCGCACCCGACGCGCCCGCGGACCGGCTCCACGCCAGCCACGCCCAGGGCGCCGCGCTCGTCGCGGGCCGGACGCTGCCGGCCCGGGAGGCCATCGTCGCCTCGGAACCGAAGGTCCTCGCCGAAGCCACCGACCTCGTGCTCCCGGGATCCGACTCCCGTGGGGCGGCCGTCACCATCTCAGGTGGCGCCGCAGGCACTCTGGCACTCGTGGTCAGCGGAGAGCTCGCTGCTGCCATCGCCGAGGGCGCGTCGGGCGCGGCCGGCCTGGTGGGCGCGCTCCGGACGTCGCTGGACGACGCGATCGCCGCCCTCGAACCCCACTACCCCGACCCCTTGCAGCCGTCCACCTCGCGAGACCTCGACCTCGAGCACCTCGGCTTCGGGACGGGAGCCGTCACCGTGGACCTGCTCGATGACGGTGATCATGTCGCCACCCTCGTGGTCGACCTCCTCCCTGACGGCGTGCCACGCTCCGCGCCCGCGTCCTATGAGCCTGAGCTGTTCTCGCCAGTGCCCGGGGCGGACCTGCCGGCGGAGGGCGGGCCCAGGCGCTCCCTCGAGCTCCTGCACGACGTGGAGATGGCGGTGACGGTCGAGCTGGGGCGCACCCGCATGACCGTCCGGGACCTGCTCGCGCTCGCGCCCGGCGCAGTGGTCGAGCTCGACCGGAGCGCGGGCAGCCCCGTCGACGTGCTCGTCAACGGCAAGCTCATCGCCCGCGGCGAGGTCGTCGTGATCGACGAGGAGTTCGGCATCCGGATCTCGGAGATCGTCGGGCTGCGGACGGTGCGCCCGTAGATGGAGGACGTCTCGGTCCTGAGCCTGCTCGGCCGGCTCGTCTTCTCCCTCGCCGTCGTGCTCGGCCTCATGGCGCTGCTGGCGCGCGTCGTGCGCAACCGCGCGCTGCCGGGCCTGAAGCGGGCCACCGCCGCTCCCGGCACCCTCCAGGTCGTGGCACGGCAACCCCTGTCCAGGACCGCGTCGATCGTCCTGGTCCGCGCCGCCGACCGGGCGTTCGTGGTCGGGGTCACCGATGCCGCGGTCAACCTGCTCGCCGAGCTGGACCCCGAGTCCCTCGAGATCGAAGAGCCGGCCGAGGGCGCGCCCGCCATGCCCGTGTCCGTGCGTGCCTTCGTGGACGCGGTGCGCGACCGCTCGGTCCGCCGGACCTGATCGACTGCTCGCCGATGCGCCTCCCCTCGCCGCTCGTCGCGGTCGTCTCGCTGGCCCTCACCCTCGCCGCCCTCCTCGCGGGGGCGGCCCCTCCGGCCGCCGCCCTCCCCGCTGCCCCGACCACCGTCAGCGCGCAGGTCGAGGAACCCCCGCCTGCGGAAGAGGATGACGGCAGCGCCTCGATCAACCTCGAGCTCGGGCCCACCGAGGACGGCGAGGTCCCGAGCCAGAGCATCGTCATCATCTTGCTGCTCACCCTGCTCGGGGTCGCGCCCGCCCTGTTGATCATGCTCACCAGCTTCACCCGCATCGTGGTGGTGCTGTCGCTGGCCCGCAGCGCGATCGGCGTGCAGAGCGTGCCGCCGAACCAGGTCATCGTCGGCCTCGCCCTGTTCCTCAGCCTGTTCGTCATGGGGCCGACGCTCGCCGAGATCAACGAGGAGGCCCTCCAGCCGCTGCTCGAAGAGGAGATCGAGATCGGCGAGGCCTACGACCGTGCGGTGGGGCCGATGCGGGAGTGGATGCTGAGCCAGGCCCGGGAGGACGAGCTCGCCCTCTTCATCCAGGCGGCTGGTGACGAGCGGCCTGCGACCCCCGATGACATCTCCCTCGTCGCGCTCATCCCCGCCTTCATCCTCTCGGAGCTGAAGACGGCGTTCATCATCGGCTTCGTCGTGTTCGTGCCCTTCCTCGTCATCGACATGGTGGTCAGCTCGGCGCTGATGTCGATGGGCATGATGATGCTGCCACCGGTGCTGATCTCCCTCCCGTTCAAGCTCCTGCTCTTCGTGATGGTCGACGGCTGGGGCCTCATCACGAGGGCCCTGCTCTCGAGCTTCAGGTGACCGCCGGAAACGACCGATAGAGGCACTGTGAACGACACCGCCATCATCCAGATCGCCCTGCAGGCGATGCTCGTGACCGCAAAGCTGGCCATGCCGATCCTGGTGGTGTCCCTCGCCATCGGCGTGGGGATCTCGATGATCCAGTCGGTGACCCAGGTGCAGGAGGTCACGCTCACGTTCGTGCCGAAGCTGATCGGCGTCGGGCTCGTGGTCCTGCTGGGCGGGAACTGGATGCTGAACGAGATGATCCAGTTCACCCGGGCCCTCTTCCTCGACAGCCTGCCGGGCCTCCTCTGATCCTGCCGTGACCATCGAGGCGCCCGCCGCGCTCATCGTGGCCTTCGTGCTCGGCATCGTCCGGGCGAGCGCCTGGTTGGTGCTCCTGCCCCCGTTCAGCACCCGCGCCATCCCGGCACCGGTCAAGATCGGCCTCGCCGCCGCGCTCGCGCTGCCTGCCGCGCCCCGGCTGGCTGCGTCGCCACCGTCGCTGGACGTGCCGTCGCTCATCGGGGCCATCGTCCTGCAGGTCGGGGTCGGTCTGGCGCTCGGCTTCATCACCATGCTGGCCCTCGCTGCCGTCCAGGCCGCAGGCGACCTGATCGACATGTTCGCGGGCTTCACCATCGCCCAGGCGTTCGACCCGCTGAGCGGGACGCAGACGTCGGTGTTCGGCCGCTTCTACCAGCTGCTGGCCGTCACGCTGCTGTTCGCCATCAACGGCCACATCCTGCTGTTCCGTGGCTTCATGACGTCGTTCGACGCCGTCGGCCTGCGGCTGCCCCCGCTCGGACGGCTGGCAGAGGTCAACGTCGACGGCCTCGGCACCTTCATGCTCGCCGCCGTCGAGATCGCCGCGCCGCTCCTGGCCGCGCTGTTCCTGGCCGAGGTCGGGCTCGGGCTGCTCTCGCGCGCCGCTCCCCAGATGAACGTCTTCATCCTCGGCTTCCCGCTCAAGATCCTCCTGACGCTCGGGCTCGTGGGCCTCGTGCTGCCCGTGCTACCAGCGGTCGTCCACGCGCTCGCCGAGCGGAGCGTCCGCACCGGGAACGCCATCGTAGAGCTGTTCGGGGCATGAGCAAGCCGTCGGGCGACAAGACGGAGGACCCAACACCGAAGCGCAAGCGCGATGCCCGCAAGGAGGGGCGCATCCCCCGGTCCGCCGAGCTCGGCAGCTGGACGGCGATGTTCGTGGCCACCTACCTCCTCCAGCTGACGATGGCGTCGGGCGCCGGCCGGATGCGCGCCCTCCTGATCGATGCAGGCGACCTCATGGCCTCGCCCGAGCCGGAGCCGGGGCCGGCGATCGGCCTCCTCGGCGACGGGCTGGTGAGCGGGATCATCGTCGTGGCGCCGCTCGCCTTCGGCCTGATGGCCCTCGGCATCCTCATGAACCTGCTCCAGGTGGGCTGGGCCCCCTCGGGAAAGCTGCTCAAGCCGAAGGTCGAGCGCATCAACCCGTTCAAGGGCTTCAAGCGGTTGTTCTCCCCCCACAGCGCCTGGGAGGCGGGCAAGACGCTGGCCAAGGCGATGATCCTCGGGTTCCTCGCCTACCGGTCCATCATGGACATCGTCCCGGTCCTCGTGGCCGGTGGGCAGCAGCCGGTCGTGACCACGATGGCACTGGTCGGCTCCCGCGCCCTCGGCCTCGCCAGGAACGTGGCTCTGGCAGGCTTGGTCCTCGCGCTCGTCGACTACGGGCTCCAGCGACGGCGGACGGCGAAGGGGATGAAGATGACGAAGCAGGAGGTCCGCGACGAGCAGCGCCAGCAGGACGGCGACCCGCACATGCGGGGCGCCATGCGGTCCCGGCAGCTGTCGATGAGCCGGAACCGGATGATGTCGGAGGTGGGGACCGCTGACGTCGTGCTCGTCAACCCGACCCACGTGGCCGTCGCCCTCAAGTACGACGCCACGAGCGGCGCGCCCCGCGTCGTCGCCAAGGGCGCCGGTGAGGTGGCAGCCCGCATCCGCGCCGCCGCTGAGGAGGCGCGCGTGCCGATGGTGGAGGACATCCCCCTCGCCCGAGCCGTGTTCAAGGCCTGTGACCTCAACCAGGCGATCCCCGCCGAGCTGTACGACGCGGTGGCGCGCGTGCTCGCGTTCATCTACGCCCTGCGGCGGCGCGGGAGCGCGTCCGGCACGCACCGGCTGCCGGCGCCGACGCTCGCGCTCGGAGCATGAGCGACGGAATGGTCGACGGTGTGGAGCTGGAGGAGGTCATGGGCGTCCCCGTGGCCTCGGTGGTGGCCGTCCAGGTGCTGCAGCGCCTCGACGGGGAGGTGACGTCGGCCGCCGAGGTCGGTCGCATGATGGACCTCGACCTCGCGCTGTCGACGCGCGCGGTCTTCCTCGCCAACTCCTCGTTCTACGGCCTCCGCGAGCGGGTCGCCAGCTCGGCGAGGGCGGTGCCCATCCTCGGCCTGACCGTCGTGCGAACCCTCGTGGCGGGCGCCGCCTTCGGCCTCTTCGAGCGAGCGGACGGTGACCAGGTCGATGACTTCTGGCCGCATGCCGTCGGCACCGCAGCAGCGGCGTCGGTCATCGCGGAGCGGGTCGGGGTGGATCGGGAGCACGCGTTCTCCCTGGGGCTCCTCCACGACATGGGGGCCATCCTGCAGGCTCGTCGCGATCCCACCGCCTGGCGCGACCTGGCCCAGACGACCCTCGGTCACGACGCCCTCGAGTGGGAGCGTGAGCGGTTCGGCTGCGACCACCCGGACCTCGGCGCCAGGGCGCTGGCGGTCGCGCGGCTGCCGGAGGACGTGGTGGCGGCCGTCGCCGCCCACCACGACGTCGAGCCCGCCGCTCCCCGGACGCTCGCCTCGGTGCTCGTCGCCGCCGAGTCGGTGGTCGGACGCCTCGGCCAGGGCCGGGCCCAGGAGCCGAGCCGGCCGCTCGAGGCGGCCTTGCGCGCGGTCGGCATCGCCGAGCGGCTGGCGGACGACCTGTGCCTGCGGGTGGAGCGCCGCGTCGAGGGCCTCGCAGACCTGATCGCCCTCGGGCGCTGAACCCGGACATCTGCCTTCAAGTGCCACGCCCGACGCGCCGATGCTCCTCACGAGCGCCAGGGAAGGCGCGATCGACGCGTAGGCCACGGATGGGCTGCCGCGCCACCCGAGAGGTCCCGTGACCCGCAGCCGCACCGGCCAGATCGGCATCCCGATCGCCATCGTCTCCGTCGTGGTGATGATGGTGGTCCCGCTCCCGGCCTTCCTCCTCGACCTCCTCTTCGTGTGCAACATCGCCCTGGCGGTGCTGGTGCTGCTCATCAGCCTGCAGGTGAAGCGGCCGCTCGACTTCGCCGTGTTCCCGTCGCTGCTGCTCGTCGCCACGATGTTCCGCCTCGCCCTCAACGTGAGCTCGACCAGGCTCGTGCTGCTGGACGGCTTCGCCGGCAAGGTCGTCGAGGCGTTCGGGAACTTCGTGATCGGTGGGTCGCTCGTCGTCGGCCTCGTCATCTTCCTGATCCTCATCGTGATCCAGTTCCTCGTCATCACGAACGGCGCGGGGCGCGTCGCCGAGGTCGGCGCCCGCTTCACGCTCGACGCCATGCCGGGCAAGCAGATGGCCATCGACGCCGACCTCAACGCCGGCCTCATCACCGACGACCAGGCCCGCCGCCGCCGGTCCGACGTGGCGGCCGAAGCGGACTTCTACGGCGCCATGGACGGGGCGTCGAAGTTCGTGAAGGGCGACGCCATCGCCGGCATCGTCATCACCCTGATCAACCTCTTCGGCGGCTTCGTCATCGGCGTGGTCCAGAGCGGCATGCCGATCGGCGAGGCGATCTCCACCTACAGCATCCTCACCATCGGCGACGGGCTCGTCTCCCAGATCCCGGCGCTGCTGATCTCGCTCTCGGCCGGCATCATCGTGACCCGCTCGGCCACCGAGGACGACCTCGGGACGGACATGCTCCGCCAGTTCGCCGCCCAGCGGCAGTCGCTGCGCATCGGCGCCGGCGCGGTCATGGGCCTCGCCATCGTCCCCGGCCTGCCCAAGGTGCCGTTCCTCCTCGTGGGCGGGCTCATCTTCCTCTTCGCCAGCCGCATCCCCGATGTCGCCGAGCTCGTCGCCGACGACGACGCCGACGAGCCGCCCGCCCACGCCCCCGACTCGCCCGAGGCCCTGGCGCTGGAGATGCGGGTCGAGCCGCTCGAGCTCGAGCTGGCGTTCGACCTCGTGGACCTCGTCGACCCGGCTGCCGGCGGCGACCTGCTGGACCGGGTCCGGGCCCTGCGCCGGAAGATCGCCATGGACCTCGGGGTCGTCATCCCGCCCGTGCGCACCCGTGACAACCTCGAGCTGCCCGCCCGCACCTACGCCATCAAGATCCACGGCGTGGAGATGGGCCGGGGCGAGGCGCCCACCGGCATGGTGCTCGCGATCGGGGACGACCTCGCGGGCCTGCCCGGCACCGCCACGGTGGAGCCGGTCTTCGGCCTGGCCGCCCGGTGGGTGCCCGTGGAGCTCCGCCAGCAGGCCGAGCTCGCCGGCGCCACCGTCGTGGATCGCTCCTCCGTCCTCACCACCCACCTCGCCGAGGTCGTGCGGCAGAACGCCGGGCGGCTGCTGTCCCGCCAGGACACCAAGGCGCTCGTCGACATGGTCAAGGCCGGCGACCCGGCGGTGGTGGAGGAGCTGACGCCCGCGCTGCTCGGCCTCGGCGAGATCCAACGGGTGCTCCAGGGCCTGCTCGCAGAGGGCGTGCCGGTCCGGGACCTGGTCCGCATCTTCGAGGCGCTGTCCGAGCGGGCCCGGGTGACCAAGGACGCCGACGGCCTCACCGAAGCGGCGCGAGCCGCGCTCGGCCCCGCCATCTCCTCCTCCCTTGCGACCGACGGCCGGCTCGCGGCCGTGACACTGGATCCCCTCGTCGAGCACTCCCTGCTGGAGTCGCTGCGCCACGGCGAGCAGGGGCCGTTCCTGGCCCTCGACCCGAGCCAGATCGAACGCCTCGCCATCGAGGTCGCCCAGCGCGCCGAGACGGCCGAGCAGCGGGGCGAGCAGCCGGTGCTCGTCTGCTCCGCCGCACTGCGGCCCGCCCTCCGGCGCCTCGTCGCCGGCGCGGCGCCGCGGCTGCCCGTCCTGTCCTATGCCGAGCTCAGCCCCAACCTCGTCGTCGAGACCATCGGAGTGGTGACCCTTGCCAGCACAGCGAACGTTTGACGGCGACACCCTCGAGGCCGCTCTGGCCCGGGTGACCGACGAGCACGGCTCCGCGGCGCGGATCCTCAGCGCCGAGAAGGTGCGAACCGGTGGGCTCGGCGGCTTCTTCGCCCGTGAGCGCTTCGAGGTCCTCGTGGAGCTCCCGGAGCACGCCGACCCGACCGAGGTGGGTAGGACAGAGGTGGGCGAGCCACCGGCCGCCGCCACGCCGCGCTCGATCCTCGATCTCGCCGACCAGGTGAGCGACGTGGAGCGCCAGGCCGCCCCCTCGGCTGCGGCGACGGTGCGCCCCCCGTCCGGGCACGCGCCCTACGCGCCGTCCACCGAGGGCAGGACCTTCCAGGAGGTGCTGCGGGGCCTGGTCGGCGAGGCCGGGCTAACCGACCTCGAGTCCGAGCGGCCCGTCTCCGACCTCGACGGCCGGACCGCTCCTCCTGCTGCCATGCCCGTCGTCGCGCCGGTCGTGTGGCCCGTCGTGTCGACCCGTGCGGCGCCGGCCGAGCCCCCGCGCGCGGCGCCGGTCGCAGCGCCGGCCGGGCCCCCGCCCGCGGCGCCGGCGCCACGCGCCGACGCGGCCCCTGCGGGCTCCCGGCCCGACGCCGCGCTGCTGGCGTCGCTGCGGGCGCTCGGCGTCCCCCAGGACCTCCTCGCCAGCGTCCAAGGCACCGGCAGCGAGGCCCAGCAGGTCCTCGCCACCCTCGAGCAGCTGCTGGTGCCGCCGCCGCCGCTGATCGTCGACCGTGGCGACGTCGTGGTCGTGGTCGGGGAGCGAGCGGTGGCGATCCAGGCCGCCGGCGTGGCCGCGGCCCAGCTCGGGCAGGTGCCGGGCGACGTGGTCGTCGCCGGCGCCGGTCGCGCCGGCGTGAACTCGCTGCGCGGTCCCGAGGAGGCCGCCGTCCGCCGTCCCGCCTGGCGCAGCTGCTCCCCCACGGTCGTGGCGGTGTGCGCGAACGACAGCGCCGCCGGCCGGATGTGGGTGCAGGAGATGATCGCCGCCCTCGAGCCGGTGGCGGTGTGGGCCGCGGTGCGGGCGGACCGCAAGCCCGAGGACGTCGCCACCTGGGCAGCCGCCATCGGCGGGGTCTCCGCCCTCGCGGTCGGCGCGTGCGCGGAGACCGTGAGCCCCGCGTCCATGCTCGGCGCAGGCCTGCCCATCGCCTCGGTCGAGGGTCGCCGCAGCACGCCCGCGGCGTGGACGGCCCTGCTCGTCGAGCGGCTGGCGAGCTGATGCTCGCGACGCTCGCGGTGAACGCGGTGGTCGGGATCGAGGTCACCGGGTGGGACGAGGCGCTCTCGACGCGCATCGAGGACGTCGAGCCCACGGAGGTGACCGTGGCCGATCCGTCCCCCCCGGCGCGCACCCCGCCGCCGGTGGGCGACCGGGTGACGCTGACCTGGGTCGGGACGTTCGGCCCGCAGCACCTGGCGACGACGCTCGTCGCCGTCGGGGCCCACCCGGTGCCGCACTGGCGGCTCAGGGCGGACGGCCCGGCGACGTCGGACCAGCGGCGCTCCCACGTCCGGGCCCTCAACCTGACCGCCGCCACCGTGCTCACCGCCGGCTCCGCCACCCCTGCACGCCTGGTGGACCTCAGCGAGGGCGGTGCCCACGTCGTCGCCCGCCCGCCTGCCCCGCTCGCGGCGGAGGCGCGGGTGACGCTGCGCTTCGAGCTCGAGGGATCCACGCTCGAGGTCGGCTGCGACGTCGTGCGGGTCCACGAGCTCGGCGGGCGGGTCCACGCGGGCTGCCGCTTCACCGGGTTGCCGGGCCGTGACGCGGACCGGATCCGGGCCTACGTCTTCCGGCGCCAGGCCCTCGAGCGCGCCCGGTCGCGACCGTGAGCCCGCAGCGCCGGTCCCTCGTCATGGTCGTGTCCCTCGTGCTCTGCGGGCCGGTGCTCCTCGACGCCCTCCGGGGCGACGTCCCGCTCGGCTCGGCGGGCGCCCGCTACGGCCTCGCCCTGGTGCTCACGTGGGCCGCCGCCCGCGGGTTGGACCACCTCGTGACGGGCTACCGGGTCGTCGCTCCGGAGCGCCCCGGCGCGGTCCCCGGTGACGGGGACGATGAGCCGACCGGCGCCTCCGAGCCCTCCGCCGACCGACGCCAGCGAGGCCCGGCCCCCGCCGCTGCGGCCCCCGGCCTGATCACCACGCCGACCTGACCGGCGGCGACAGCAGGCATCGGGACTACGCACGGCTCCGGGGCGAGGTCGTTGAAGGACTTGATGCCGGCGTCGTCATGGAGCGGCACTACGCACTCGACTGGCTCATCGGGTACGGCGGTCCGGCCTGGGATGACATCACGACCGACACGTAGCTCCCCGACTGCGTGCCGGTAGTCGCGCTGGCCGGGCCGCCAGGCGAGCAGCCAGGGATCTGGGTCCCGGCGCACCGACCATTCCTTCGCGAGCGGCAGGCGGCTGGCTTGAGGCCGCGCCCCGGTCGTCCCCGAGGAGCTGGCTGGACAGCAGTCGTCACTGTCACCGGGCCTGCGTAGCGTTCAGCGATGAGCTTTCCGAGCACGCCCGTCTGATGGCCGACGGTCCCGATGGAGACCCTGTTCCGCTGGGTCTGGTCCTCGACCTCGACGAGGCATTCAGAGTGCTCGAGGTGCTCGAGGACGCCCTCCTCGAGTTCGAGCGCTCCGGCTCCGCGCCCGGGCTGCGAGACGAGCTCGCCACGGTGATACGAGTCGTCCACCGTAGGCTTGGACTTGATGAGGGAGGCCTGTGATGGCTGAGACGAAGATCCTGCGCCCTGCCGAGTTCGCTGAGCGCCTCGGTGTCCGGACTCGCGTCGTCATCGAAGCGATGTACGAGCATCGGCTTCCTCGCGTTCGACTGGAGGACGGGACACTCGGGATCCCTGAGGGCGCGCTCGACTCCTTTGAGCTTCCCGCGAGCTGACGCCACGGCCGGGCGCACCGACGTGCCGATCCTCGGTCGCGGGAGGCAGGTCCGGCCCCCTGAGGGTGGAGCGCGCCGATCATCCATTTCGCGCTGGCGGGGGTGCGCGGAACTGGCAGTGTGGGACACGTTCGGGCGCGCGTACCTCCGCCCGGCGCGCCGAGCGGGGCGCTGCGGATGGCGTGGCGGAACGGAGCGTCGCGAGAGGCCCGAGCGCTGTAACTTCGGAGCGGTTGGCGCTGGCCCGTCCCACCGGAGCATCCTCCATGACCGCCGTCTCTCTCCACCTGCCCCGTCGGGCGGTGCTGGCAGATCTGTTGCCCGCATCCCGCCTGCGCACGATGGCGCTCGTCATCGGAGGCGCGCTGCTCACCGCCGCGGCCTCGCAGCTGCGCATCCCTCTGGGATTCACTCCGGTGCCGGTGAACGGTCTCACCTTCGCCGTGCTCTTCCTGGGTGGGGCCTACGGCTTTCGGCGAGGGATCGCGTCCGTCGGTCTGTTCTGGACGCTCGGTGCGATCGGCCTGCCCTTCTACGCCGGTGCAAGCGGCGGCTGGGAGCACGCGACCGGCGCGACGGGCGGGTATCTCGTCGGTGCGATCGCGGCGGCCGGCCTCGTGGGGCTCGTGGCGGAGCGGGGCGGCGACCGACACGTCGTGACGTCCGTGGCGGCGATGATCGCTGCCAACGTCGTGCTCATCTGGGTGCCCGGAACGCTCTGGCTGGCTCATGTGCTGGGCGTCCCCGTCGTCGGCGGTGACGGGAGCGCGTTTGCTCTGGGGATCGCGCCTTTCGTCCTCGGTGACATCTTGAAGGTGGTTCTCGCCGGCTCGCTGCTCCCCCTCGGCTGGTGGCTCGCCGGACCGAGCGACGACGACCGGCTTGCAGCGGCTCCGTCACACCGGGCCGGCGACGAGCCTGGCCAACGCCAGCAGTCCGGATAGGAAGTACTAGGCCCCGCCGCGGGTCGTGTCGTCGGTCACGGCCCGCCCGATCCCTGCCAGGAGACGATGGCGGCGGGCACCGTCCTGATGGGCGGTCGCAGCATGCCGTCATCCTCGACGAGCCAGGGTCCGAGGAGCGCGCGCAGCTCGGCGCGGACCTCGGGCGTGTCGGGGAGCACGAAGGTCTCCCGGTACGCCTTCACCGCCTGCGACAGCGACTTGAAGCGGGCCATGGCAGGTTGCTCGACAACCTCGATGTCGGGTTCGGCACCGATCTCCCGCACGATCGCTGCTGCGTCGAGGTAGGTGGGCAACGGCTTGCGAGGGCGACCGTGGAAGTGCCTCCAGAACGGGTCGAGGAGGGCGTCGGTGCCGAGCCCGTGCACGTACAGGAACGCTCGTCCGCGACACGCGGCGTCCATCCGTTCGACGAACGGACGGGGGTCGTCGACGAGCGTGAGGACGTAGGAGCAGATGAGGACGTCGGCTGGCGGGACGGCATCGACGGTGACGGCAGCGTCGCCCTCTGAACTCAGCTCCACGTCTTGCCACCGGCCTTCGATGCAGCGCACGTTGCCGAGATCCCGACGCCGTGCCTCGCGCTTGAGGATGCCGAGCATGGCGCTGCTCGGGTCGACGGCGACGACTTCGCGCGCCTTCGGCGCGAGCGCCAGGGCGATGCGGCCGGTGCCGGCCCCGACGTCGACGACCGTGCTCCGTCGGTCGACGGACCGGCGCAACCGGGTGAGGAACGGATCCTTCCCCCCGGTCGCCGCCACGGCGGCGGCGTAGCGGCGGGCGCGCCCCCCGGAGTTCCAGAACGCAGGGCCGACGTCGCCTCGGCCAGGCGCCAGCCGCTCCATCTCGGCGAACCGCGCTCGGACCAGCCGCCGCCAACGATCGGATGCTCTCATCGCCCCAGTATCGCTGCCCGTTCAGTCGGCGATCGGGCCGTCCGGCCCGCACAGCGGCACCGCGTCGTCCTCGTAGGGAGGGGCGAGAGGCTCGAGGCGGGTGGCGGCGCACGCGATCTCCCAGTCGAGCGGCCACGGGTTGGCAAGGCAGCCGTCGAGGTTCGTCGACTGCTGGATCATGACCGGGGCGGGGGTGCCGGGGGTGGTGCAGCCTCCTCGGCGAGCACGATCGTGTGCGGGGCATCGTCGCTGAACGTGAAGGTGAAGCCGGCCCCCGTCCACCCGCTGGGATCGGCCAGCGTTGCCACGACCACGTCGGCGAAGCGGGTCGTCGCCTCGTCGCCCACCCGACGCTCGATGCGGATCCCGATCTCGGTGGCGGCAGCCGCCGGCGCTCGCTCGACCTCGGTCGTCGTGCTCGCCGCGACCGGCGCCGTCGTCGTGGCGGGCGGGACCGTCGATGACGTCGCTGCACCCTCACCGTCGCCGCCGCAGCCGACGAGCGCCAGCGCGAACGCCGACGCGGCAACCCACCTCGCGACCGTGATGATCAGGAGGTCTCCAGCGGGGCCGACGCCGGTCGGACGCCGCGCAGGCCTGCCCAGGCGAGGTCGGCGACCTGTCCGGCGAGCTCGTCCGGGTCGAGCTCGAGGCCCTCGGCCAGCCAGTGCCGGCTCGTGCTCTCGGCGAGCCCGACGACGCCGTAGGCGAGGACCCGCCGGTGGACGTCGTCGACATCGGCCTCGATCAGGGCGGCCACCGCCTCGGCGATGGCCGTCTCGACCCGCCGAACCGCCTCCGCGAACCCGTCGTCGAGGCGGGCGCCGCTGCCGAACAGCAGGGTGAACGCGCTGCGATGCCGGTCGACGTGGCGGAAGTACGCGGCGAAGCCAGCCTCGACCTGCTGGCGCGGGCCGGCGGCGCGGGCCGTCGCCGTCACGATCGACTCCTGGAGCTGCTGGCCCACGTCGTCGAGGAGCTCGAGGTACAGGTCCCGTTTCGATCTGAAGTGCTGGTAGAGGACCGGCTTCGTCACGCCCGCCGCCTCCGCCACGTCGTTCATCGATGTGCCGTGGAAGCCCTCGGCGGCGAAGACCTCGACAGCGCGGTCGAGGAGCTGGCGGCGCCGCGCCGCCGCGGGCAGGCGCATCCCGCTGGTCGTGTTGGGGTTCCCGGTCGTCACGCCCGTTCACCATACTGATGGGTAACAACATTCGGAGCAGGAGCCGGCGGCGGAGACGGCGAACATTGGTGCCGTGAGCAGTCGTCGCAACGCACCCTCGGCCGAGACCCGTCGCCCTGCCGAACCGCTGCGTCCGATCCCCGCCGCCCAGGCGGGCGTCGGTCTGCTCTCGGTCCGCCTGCGACGCCGGCGCTACCGCCTGCGTGACGGCCTGCCGCCGCAGGCGGGCGACTCCGGCTCCTGGAGCTGAGCCTCAGTAGACGATCACGCTGCGGGCGACCTCGCCCGTGGCCATGGCTTCGAACGCCTCGTTCACCTCGTCGATCGAGATCGTCCGGCTGATGAGCTCGTCGAGCTTGAGCTCGCCGGACTTGTAGAGCTGCACGAGCTCCGGGATGTCCTGGTGGGTGTTCGATGAGCCGTACCAGCAGCCCTTGATCGTCTTGCCCTGGAGGACGAGGCCGAGGAACGCCGGGATCTGGACCATGGCGTCCATCTTGGGCACCCCGACGAGGACGACCTCCCCGCCGCGCCGGGTCATGGTGATGACCTGGTCGATCGTCTGCTGCAGGCCGATGACCTCGAAGGAGACGTCGGTGCCCCGCTCCTCGGTGAGGCCCATGACCTTGCCGATGGGGTCGCCCTCGCTCGCGTTGACCACCTCGGTCGCGCCGAAGTCCCTGGCCATCTGGAGCTTCGTCTCGTTCATGTCGACCGCGATGATCCTCGCGGCACCGGCGATGCGGGCCCCCTGGATGACGTTGAGCCCGACCCCGCCGCAGCCGACGACCGCGACGGTGTCACCCGGCCTGATCTCGGCGGTGTTCATCGCGGCGCCGACGCCGGTCAGGACGCCGCACCCGATGAGAGCCGCCACCTTCATGGGCACGTCGTCGTCGATCTTGACGGCCCCGATGGCGGGGATGATGGCCACCTCAGCGAAGCTGCCCGTCGCTGCCATCTGGTGGAGGGGCGCGCCGCCTGAGGTGAAGCGGGGTGTCCCGTCGAGGAGACCGCCGCTCGCCAGGCTGGGATCAGCCGTCTTGCAGAGGAACCCCTGGCCCCGCTCGCAGAAGAAGCATTCGCCGCACTGCGGGACCCAGGAGACGACGACGTGGTCGCCCACCTTCACGCTGGTGACGCCCTCGCCGACCTCCTCGATGACGCCCGCGCCCTCGTGCCCGAGGACGATCGGGCAGTTCGGGAACATCGTGCCGTTCTGCATGGACACGTCGGAGTGGCAGACGCCGGACGCGCCGAAGCGGATCTTCACCTCACCGGCGTGGGGTGCCTCGACCTCGATGTCGTCGCGGATCTCGAGCGGCTGGCCGATCCCGGCGAGCACTGCGGCCTTGACCATGTGACGTTCCCCTTGCGCTGATGGACGTGTCAGTGGGCATGCTCGCATCGGAGGAGCCGCCGGCGCCACATGGAGACCGGGCCGTCCGCCGTCAGCGGCCGTGCTCCCGGTCGTGGCGCTCCGCGGACTTCACGGCGTAGCCGAGGACGATGGCGGGGGCGAGGACGACGCAGCCGGTGATGAGAGAGGCGACCGTCGCCGAGGCCAGCGCACCGGTGAACCGGGTGGCGAACCCGATCACGAAGAGCATGATGGCGAGGGCGAACAGGCCGTAGCCGAGCTGGGTCGCGACGGCGACGCTGCGCGCCACCTTCGCCCGCTGGGCGCGGATCGGGTCCGAGCCCGGGTCTGTCACAGGGACCACCGTCGCGCCAGCAGCCCGAGCAGGTCCGTGGAGACCCGCTCCAGCGAGAGGTGCTCGCGAACGAGCGCCTCGTTGTCGTCGTGGAGGGTGGGATCGGGAACAGCGAGATGGCGGGCGAGCGCGTCGGGTTCGTCGGGGGCGAACCACCGGAACCCGAGGTCGACGAGCTCTCGGGCGGCCGGGTACCGGCCGACGGCGATCGGGCGGCGATGGACCGCCGCCTCGGCGAGCGCGTTGCCGAACCCCTCCCAGGTCGAGGGCAGCGCCACCGCGTCACAGGCGGCGTAGGCGTCAGCGATCGAGGGCACCGAGTGGTGCACGACCTTGCAGCGGGCGGTGGCGAGCACGGAGGCGAGCGTAGGTCCGTAGCCCTCTTCCGCCGGCCCCGTCAGCCAGTACGTCGCCCCGAGCGCCTCGGCGAGCGCGACCGCGACGGGCACCGCCTTGCGCGCGATCGCCCGCACCGGATGCAGGAGCACCAGCTCGTCGTCTCCTATCCCGGCACGCGCCCGTGCCGCGGCCCTGTCACCGTGCGGGACGTGCACGTCGACGCCGCAGCGGATGGTGGTGGCGTCGATCCCCCCGGCCGCCAGCTCGTCGCGACTGTGGTCGTTGACGGTGACCTGGGCCCATGCTTCGTCACGCGGCGGCCAGCCCGAAACGTGGGCGAAGCGATCCCGCTGCCAGGGCAGGTCGTAGTGGTGGAGGATGGCGGGCCTGTTCCGGAGGACGTCGGCGACGACCGCACCCGCGGCCGGGTGCAGGGGCAGGGAGCACACGTTCTCGACGACCACGAGGTCCGCGTCGGCGAGTGCGGCGGCCACGTCGGCTCTCGCAGGTGTGGGCAGCCGCGGTCCCTCATCGGCACCGGGCCACGCCAGCTCCGGGACCACCCTGTCCACGGGCCCGACCCCCGCGACGGTGACGACCCGGTGGCCGGCCTCGGAGAGGATGCGCCGCCAGCTCCCGGCGACGACGGAGACCCCGTCGATGCCGCCGAGGCGGAACGACAGCAGCGCGACTACGGCGACGGCGGGCGCTGCTGCTGCAGCCGGCGGTTCATGGCGTCGAGCACCGAACGGGCGACCGCCTCGTGCTCGCCAGCGCCTCGCACAGGCGCCGAGCCGGTGACGAGCTCCTCGTTCGGCGGCACGATGAGGACGACCGAGCTGAGGGCGACCGCCCGGTCGCTCACCCGTGCCAGCGTCACCGTCTCGACGTAGGCGCTGCTGGCTCCCGCATGGAGCTGGCGCAGAGCGGCCAAGGTTGCGTCGGCGACCAGGCGCAGCGTCGCGCTCGCCGCTGCCGAGCCCTCCGCGTCCCCGGTGACGACCTGGTCGCCCGCCCGGAGCACGACCTCGGCGGTGCACGTGAGATCACGGCGCAGGGTGAGGACCCGCTCGACGACGACGCGCGGCGCGTCCTCCGCCGAGGCGCCGCCGCGGTCGGCCCCCGGCGGGACGGTGGGCGACGACTCGGGATCCGGCCTGACCGGCTCCTCCTCGGCGGTCGTCTCCCGATCCTGGTCGAGCACGCTCACCGGGGCCCCGCCACCGGCCGGTTCGAGCAGGTCGTCGGCTGGATCCTTTTGCGGCCCACTGTTCCCGCTACCGGCGTTCGGTGGGCTCGGAGCAGCTCCGGGTGCAGTGGGATCGTCGAGCTGGACCACGCTCACGATGCGGTGGTCGAGGCTGAGGCCCACGGTGGCCATCGCGACGGACTGGATGTCGCGGACGACCTGCTTCGCGTGCTTGCCCGGCGAGGCGAGGACGTGGACCTCGACGGGGTGGCCACTCGTGTCGGCGACGATGCGCGCCGCCCGCACCTCGGGGATGCGGCAGAGCTCGCGCTCGACGTCGGCCAGATCGTAGCTCACAAGCGGAGCGTAACCAGCGGGATTCCGTTGTTCAGGGACCTCGTCAGGCACCTCGGGCCCGGCGCCGGGCGAACGGCAGCAGGTCGCCCGCCGCCGGCGCGAGTGCATCGAGGTCGAGGCCGGGCGCGGCCTGCCGGAAGGTGGCGCCTGCGGCGATCGCGTCGCGGACGAGGGTCGGCTCCGTGGCGGACAGCTCGACGAGCGCTGCAGCGGCCAGGCGCGTGTGGGTGTCGCGAGCCGCGGCGGTGACGGAGCCGAGTCCCTGGCTGGCCATGTGGGCATCCTCGCCGACCACCTGGTCGAAGGCGCTCGCGACCCTGACGACCGCGGCTTCCAGATCCTGGGAAGCGCTGGCGAGCGAGCCGGCTCGGGCGCGCCGCAGCAGGTCGATCACGTCGTCGGCGAACCCGGCTTCCTCGAGGATGTGGGCTCCCTGCGCCGCAAGCTCCGTGGCCGTCAAGCCGCCTGCATCGGTGATCGCCGTGCTGGTGACCAGCGGCTGCGGGTCGTGGGGCACCGCGCCGAGATGCTGGAGGCGACAGGCCGTCACGATGCGCTCCTCGACTGCCCGGCTGCACTTGAGGTGGCGGGCGATGCGCCGCGCGTACGTGGCACTCCGCTCGCTGCGGCCGAGTGGTGCCAGCCCGGCGAGCTCGGGAACGAGGCCGAGGGTTTGGACGGTCTGGCGGAGCGTCTGCTCGGCGTCGGCGGAGCGTCGGAACGAGAAGCGGGTGATGAGGAGCGGGAAGGCGGCGACGACGGTCATCTCCCACCCGACCTCGGCCCGTGCCACGGTGATGAGCGCGGCACCGCACGTGATCGTCAGCAGGACCGGCAAGGCGGAGCGGACGTCGATCGTGGCGCCGTCGACACGGATGCGCCGGGTCACGGCGAGCTCCACGGGGATGAGGAGGAAGGCGGCGCCGATCGCCTCCACGAGCGCGTCGTCGACGACGGCGCCGGCGGCAAGGCCTCCCACCACAGCGGCGACGGCGCAGGAGCCGAAGCGCACGACGGACGCGATCGCCGCCTTCGGGGCGTCCCTGGCGACGGTGACGCCGGCGACGACGACCATGCTGGCGAGGATCACGATCGCCACCTCGTCGAGCGGGGCGATCGACGGCAGGGCGATGAGCAGGGCGTAGCCGATCGGCACGCTCCCGCCCCACAGGACGGGGATGTGGACGAGGAGGCCGCCGGCGAGCAGCAGCGCGAGGCCGCTCAGCCTCGGTGTCTCCTCCCCGCCGAGCTCGGCGATCAGGATGCCGACGCCGACGCCGGTGAGCACGAGCAGGATGCCGATGATCGCGTTGCTGGCGCTCTCGCGACGGGCGATGTCGGAGGAGGTCATGGGGCGGTGGCGCGGGCGAGGTCGCCGAGCCCGGCGGAGCCGACACCGACGTCAGGGGGCGCGACCGCGAACTGGTGGGGATCGACCTCGAAGCCGCGGCCGTACTGCTCGCCACGGCGCTCGATGGCGGTGATGAGCGCCTCGACGCACTCGGGGTTGAACTGGGTCCCAGCCTTGTCCCGGAGCTCCGCGCAGGCGACCTCCTGGGTGAGTGCCAGGCGGTACGAGCGGGTGGACGTCATGGCGTCGAAGGCGTCGGCGACGGCGACGATGTGAGCCTCGAGCACGAGGTGCGCGGGCGTGCCGTCGTCCTCGCCCCGCGAGAAGTGACCGTGGCGGTCGGAGGCGGTCACGGTCATGCTCCGCATGAAGTCGACGCGGGTCAGGATCCCGATCCCGGCGTCGTTGTGGGCCCGCACCACGTCCCACTCCTCGGGGGTGAGCCTGCCGGGCTTGTTGAGCAGGCTGCTGGGGACCGCGAGCTTGCCCACGTCGTGCATGAGCGCGGAGTGGCGCAGGTGGGCCGCCTCGTCGGGGTTCAGTCCCAGCTCGTCCGCCATGTACGCCGAGTACCGCGCGACTCGCTGGGTGTGACCTGCCGTGTACGGGTCCTTGGCCTCGATGAGCCGGCCGAACACCCGGATCGCTGCCTCGTGGGATTCGTGCGATCGCTGGAACGACGCGAACGCGAGCCGGCTGATGACGACCGGCATGACGAGCAGCACGATCGCCACCGCGCCGATCTCCTTGAGCACCAACCCCACCACGAGGCCGACGAGCCCGAAGGCGAGGTAGTTCGGCAGCTGCGGCCGCACCTCCACCCACACCTCTCGTCCCGAGACGCTCTGCAGGAGCGAGACTCCCGGGATCACCAGTCCGTACTGGATGACGGCGAAGGCGAGCACGGCGGCCAACGCAGCAAACAGCTCCATGCCGTTCTTCTGCGGGGCGAGCGCGTGGAACAAGACGGCTGCGGCGGTCGATGCGAGCACGTACTGACTGGTGTTGAGGATCAGCGCCGACCAGCGCCTGGCCCTGATCGTCTCGATCACGATGCCCGCTGCAGCGCCGACGACCACCGCGGACAGGGCGGCGGACCCGGGCTCGAACGTTGCGATGGCGGCGAAGATGATGAGAAGGCTCGGGCTGATCCCGGCGCCGGGACCCAGCAGCACAGCGGTGTTCTCTGCGACCGCGATGAGGACCACGAACGCCAACACGCCGACGGGAGCTGCCTCGGTGCTCGAGGTAGCCGCGAACGCCACGACGGCGAGCGTCGCGACGACGACACCGACCTGGAAGGCAACCTGACGAGTGGGCATGGGGGTCCGTGGGGTCTCGACCTGCGTGGCGACCGAGTACGAGGGGGAGGCGGCGAAAGCGCGATGGCGCTTTCTTCTGTTTCTTCTGTGCCGGGAGTTCTCAGCGGATGCTGAGGCCAGCCCCTGCGGAGAGCAGGAAGCCGGCGAGGCTGGCGGCGATGGCGACGAAGCGGATCTGGATCTTTTTCATGTGCAACACCTCCCTTGGCGAACAGGTCTCCCCGCCGCCGCTAGTAGGTGGGGATCGCTCCGCTTCGCTGGGTGGTGACCGGCGCGCTTTCGCCGTCTCGCCCTCGAGCTCGGTTGTCAAAGGGTGCATCTGGAACCGCCGTCCCAACACACTGTCGGGCGCGAACCCCGCAGATCGAGGGTTTCGGGAGATCCCATGCCACTCGCTGCTCGAGCGGCTCTCTTGCTGGTGTGGTCAAGGTACAGCGTCGCGCGCGGTGGCAACAGGGGCAGCGAGCGGAAAGGGCCGTTCGGCCCAGCCACATCGAGCCGCCCGGCCTCAGCCCCCCGGCGTGGTGATGAGGCGTCGCTCCTCACCGGCCAGGTCGATGACGCTGGCCTCGGCGAAGCTCACCGGGGACCCGAGGCGCTCCTCCAGGGAGATGTCCCCCCGAGCGGAGCTCTCGGTGCGGCGCCGGCTCCGGGCCGGGCGCAGGAGGCGGAACACGACGTTGGTGACCCCGGCAGCGAGGATGAGATCGCCGAAGGAGAGGACCTCCCGGAGCGGCGGCACGGGGACGATGTCGCCGAGCACCGTGAGCCGGTCGTCTCGGTCCTCGAGGTGGCGCTTCGAGCCGAAGTCCAGGGCGGCGATCTCTTCTGGCGTCGCGGCGATGTCGGCGGCGATGATCGCCTCGGCCCGCACCGGCATGCCGCCGTTGGCGAGGATCACCGCGATGTTCAAGACGAGCCCGAGGAGCACCACGGGCATGCCGACGAGGCCCAGGTTGGCAACCGCGAAGGCGGCCAGGGCGGCGTAGGACGCCACGACGGCGGCAAAGGCGGCGCTTTCGGGCACGTCGAGGAGCTCGGGGATCCACTGGGCCGCGGCCCCACCAGCCAGCGCAGGCCACCACCGGAGCGAGCGGCGGGCGGCGTTGGCGGGTCGACCGCCTGCGACGAGACCGGCGACCAGGCCGAGGGTGATGGCGATCGCGGTGTAGCCCACCGCGGGAACGGTAGCGTCCGCTCCGTGGCAGGTGGCGCACCGTCAGAAGGGGGGCAGGCGGGCGGTGGCGTTCGCTACGAGGTCGCAGAAGGCACCGCCCGCCTCGTCATCCACCGCCCCGCCAAGCGCAACGCTCTGACGTGGGAGCTGGTGCAGGAGCTGCGGTCCGCTGTCGCGAGGGCCGGGGCCGACGCCGAGGTCAGGGTGGTCGTCCTGACCGGTGCCGGTGACCGGGCGTTCTGCTCAGGGGTCGACCTGGGCGGCATGGCCGCGGGTGCCGGATCCCTCGAGCTGCACGAGGCCCGTGGCGAGCTGGCGCGGCTGTTCGAGGACCTGTGGACGCTCGGCAAGCCGACGATCGCCCGCGTCCGCGGCTTCGCACTCGCCGGTGGGTTCGGGCTGGCGCTCGCGTGCGACCTCGTCATCGCTGCCGACGACGCCATGTTCGGCGCCCCCGAGGTCGACGTGGGTCTCTGGCCCCACATGATCACGGTGCCCCTGACGCGGTCGATGCCGCCCAAGGTCGCCCTCGAGCTCATGCTGACGGGCCGACGGGTCGCTGCCGCCGAGGCACGGGAGCTGGGCTTCGTGACCCGGGTCGTCCCCACTGCGGACCTCGACGCTGCCGTCGACGAGCTGGCGGCGACGCTCGCTGCCAAATCGCCCGTCGTGCTCGCTCTCGGCCTCGCCAGCTTCCACGCGACCTGGGACATGGGCGCCGCCGACGCCCTGCGCCTGCTCCACCCCATGCTGACGGTGTCCGCCGCGACCGAGGACGCCGCCGAAGGGCTGGCCGCCTTCGCCGAGAAGCGCCCGCCGGAGTGGCGCGGCCGATGAGGACCCCTCGGCGTTCATCACCGTGACCGTGAGGTCAGAACCGCCCCTCGGCACCGGGATCCCTGGGGGCGGGCGTGCGGTTGCGCTCGATGAGCCAGACGATGAGCGCGGCGCCGAGCACCGAGAGGATGAGCCCCCCGTTGCCGCGGAAGACCAGGCGCCCGACGAGGCCGCCGAGGATGGACCCGCCGACGCCGACGAGGATCGTCATGCCGATCGACATCGGGTTGGGACCGGGGATGGCGAGGCGGCCGAGGGCCCCGACGACCAGTCCGATCAGGAGGAGCAGGATGATGTAGGTGATCATCCCGCCAGTGTCGCGGTTTCCGGTACGGCGCCGTTGTCCGGGAGGCGACTCGTCAGATGTTCGAGGGCAGCAGCCGTGCGATCTGCTCGAAGCACAGGAACAGCGTGACGGCGCCGAACGGGAGGCCGAGGAGGTAGCTCGGCCAGCGGCGCCATCGCGCCCCGACGAACCAGGCTGCCAGCGCGATGAGCGCGGTGGCGCCGCCCCAGGCGGCGGCCGGGCCGCGAGCCGAGGGGTCGCCGGCGAGGCTGGGATCGTCGAGCGAGGGCGGCGACTCGATGAGCACCGGGTCGTCTTCCGTGCCCTCCTCCTCGGGCGCGTCTGGTTCCTCGGGTTCCGCTGGCTCCTCCGGGGCGGGCTCGTCAGGCTCCGTCGTCGGCGGGGCCGAGATGGGATCGCCGGCGAGAACGCCGGTGACGATGAGGCGCTCCCTGGCGCTGTACTTCGGGTGGCAGGTGGTCAGGGTGATCTTCGCCTCCTCGGACGGGTCGAGGACGTCGACCTGGCTCGGGGAGACGATCGAGATGCGGTCGACGAGGTAGCGGAACTCGCCCTCGCGCGTGGTCACGAGGATCTCGTCGCCCTCCTGCAGCTCACCGAGATCGCCGAAGGGGGCTCCGTAGGTCGTGCGGTGCCCGGCGATGGCGGCGTTGCCGGGTTCGCCCGGTAGGGGAGTGCCGGGATAGTGGCCCGGTCCCTTCTTGAGGGCATCGACCGAGACCCCCTCCACCACCGCCTTGTCGACGCCGATGCGGGGGATGCGGATGATGGCGATGGCTTCGCCTTCGGGGACCGCCGCCACCGTCGTGGGAGGCGCCGTCGGTTCGGTGGTCGTGGCTCGGCGCGCCGGCCTGGTCGTCGAGGTCGAGGTCGTCGTCGAGGTGAGCGCGGCCTCGAGCGACGCCTCGAAGTCGGCTCGCAGGTCGGATTGGGCCCTCGCCTCGGCGAGACCGGTGCCCCACAGCTGGTAGGCGACGAAGAGCAGCAGCAGGATGCCGACGGTGATCAGCGTGCGGCCGATCGCACCGACGATCCGGGCCACGGGCATCTTCGCAACCTACCGTCCGGGGTGGGAGCGCCCATGACGGCCACCGCAGCTCGCCTTGGTCCTCCTCGGGGGCCGCCGGTACCGTGGGGCGGCCCCATGGTCCCCGCCGTCCGCCTCCGCTCCGCGGTCTGCCTGCTCGGCCGCTTCCCCGCCCTGGCCGGCATCGACCTCGACGTCCACCGGGGCGAGGTCGTCGCCGTCGAGGGGCCGAACGGCGCGGGCAAGACCACCCTCCTGCGGGTGCTCGCCGGCCTGGCGCCCGTCACCGGTGGACACGCGGAGGTCCTCGGGATCGACCTGCGCACCGCTCGCCGGCGGGTCCGGACCAAGGTGGCGCTGCTCAGCCCCTCGGGTGGGCTCTACGACGACCTGACCGTCGCCGACAACCTCCGCTTCTGGGCCCGCTCCGCCGGCCGGCCGCCGTCGGCCGCCGCTGACGCCATGTCCCGCCTCGGCCTCGACGGCCGCCTCGCCGACGTGCCGGCGGCCCGCCTCTCGACGGGCCAGCGCCGGCGCACCGCGCTCGCCGTGCTCCTCGCCCGGGACAGCGAGCTGTGGCTGCTCGACGAGCCCCACGCCGGGCTCGACGCCGCCGGACGGGACCTCGTCGACGAGGTCGTCGCCGGCGCTGCCCGCCGGGGGGCGACGGTCCTGATCGTCAGCCACGAGCTGGAGCGGGCGGCAGCGCTGGCGAGCCGCACCGCGAGCATCGTGGGCGGACGGACCACCGCGGCCGCCGGCCGGGAGCCCCTCGCCGACCCGGAGGCTGCCGGTGTGGCGTGACGCGCTTCTCGTCGCCGGCAAGGACCTCCGGATCGAGGGCCGCTCCCACGTCGCCCTCAACCAGGTGCTCCCGTTCGCGCTCCTCGTCCTCGTGCTCTTCGCCTTCGCGCTCGACCCTGACCGGGGCGTGCTCCTCACCGCCGCCGCCGGCCTCTACTGGCTGGCGGTGCTGTTCTCGGCCCTCCTCGCCGTCCAGCGCTCCCAGGCGATCGAGTCGGGGGAGGGGACGCGCGACGCCGTGCGCCTCTCCGGGCTCGACCCGGCGGGCGTGTTCCTGGGCAAGGCGGGCGCGGTCGCGCTGCAGCTGCTCGTGCTCGAGGTCCTGCTCGCGGTGGGCGTGGTGGTCCTGTACGGCGTCGAGCCGGCCGGACTCGGACTGCTGGCGGTGACCGCGCTCGTCGCGACCCCGGGCATGGCGGCCGCCGGTACGCTGTACGGGGTCATCGCCGCCGGTTTGCGGGTGCGGGAGACGCTCCTGCCCCTGCTCCTCCTGCCGGTGCTCGCCCCCGTCCTGATCGCCGCCACCCGGGCCTCGGAGACGGCCCTGTCCGGGGTGTCGTCCGGTGTCCCCGCCGGGAGCTGGCTCGCCCTGCTCGCCACGTTCACCGTGGTCTACCTGGGGTTCGGCGTGGTCGCCTTCGGCCCGCTGCTGGAGGATGCATGACCGCCACCGCACCGATCACGACCGGCGCCGAGCAGCGAACGCCGGCCGAGCGGCCGACGCCGCCCGGCAGCGCGCTGACCCTCGCCCTCGGCATCGCCGCGGGCCTGGCGCTCGGCGCGACCTGCGCACTCGGCCTGGCACTGCCCGACACGGTGGAGCAGGGAGGCTACGCGCGTCTCATCGCCATCCACCCCGGCCTGGCGTGGGCCTCGTACGTGGCGTTCGGCGTCACCGCGCTCGCCAGCGCCGCCTGGCTCCTCCCGAGGACGCGCCGGCTGGCGTGGGATCACCTGGCCGGCGCCTCGGCGGAGGTCGGCGTCGTGTTCATCGCGCTCACCCTCGTCACGGGCTCCATCTGGGGCCGCCCGACGTGGGGGGTGTGGTGGGTCTGGGACGCCAGGCTCACGCTGTCGGCCCTGATGCTCGCCGTCTACCTCGGGTACCTGGCGCTGCGCCGCGTCCCCGCCGCCACCGACGTGCGGGCAGCGCGCTCGGCCGTCGTCGCCCTGCTCGCCGTCCTCATCATCCCGATCAACCACTTCGCGGTGGAGTGGTGGCGCACCCTGCACCAGGGTCGCTCCCTCGCCCAGCTCACTCCCGAGAACGACCTCGACGGAGGCTTCATCGGCGCCATGGCGATGGGCTTCCTCGCCATGACCCTCGTGTACGCGTGGCTCACCGTCCACCGCGTCAGGGTGGCGAGGCTGGAGGACGCCGAGGCTGACGCCGCCCTGCGGGAGGCGATCGTCGAGCGGCGCGCCGAGGGGCTGGCATGAACGGTTACGTCGCCGCCGGCTACGGCATCACCCTCTTGGGCCTCGGTGCCTACGCCCTCCACGTGCTCCGGCGCGCCCGCCAGCTGCGGGGGCGCATCACCGACATCGGGGACGCGCCTCGATGACACTGCCCGGAAGCGATGACCTCGACGTCGACCGCGACGACGACGACATCCGACCCTTCGCCGAGGCGGGCCGGGCGCGACGCGGTCGGACCTTCGAGCGGAACCGGCTCAGGCTCGGCCTCGTCGTCGCCGTCATCGCCGGCGCCATCGCCTTCCTGCTGCTTCAGGGCCTCGGCTCGGCCACGACGTACTTCCGCAACGCCGACGAGGCTGTCGCAGACCGGGCGCGCCTCGGTGACGACCGGTTCCGCCTCCAGGGCACGGTGGTCGAGGGATCGGTCCGCCAGGACGGCGAGGCGGTCGTGTTCCAGGTGGCCTACGACTGCGCCTTCGTGCCCGTCCGCCACCGCGGCGACCCGCCCGAGCTGTTCAGGGAGGGCATCCCGGTGGTTCTCGAAGGCTCTTACGCCGGTGGCGGGCTCGTGTACGAGAGCGACCGGATCCTCGTGCGCCACACCTCGGAGTACCGGACCGAGGAGGCGGACCGCCTCGAGCTGGCAAAGCTGGAGCAGTGCCCGGGGGAGGCGGCGCGCTCGTGAACGCAGCTCTCGGCACCGCCGGCGTCGCCCTCGGCCTCGCCGCTTCCCTCATCGGCATCCTCACCCTCGCCGTGGGCCTCCGCCGCAAGCGGTCCGCCCTGCTCCGCCTCGGACGGTCCTACGCATCGCTCGTCCTCGCCGGCGCCGTGCTCGCCACCGTCGCCATGGAGCGCGCCCTCATCACCCGGGACTTCTCCCTCTCGTACGTGGCGAGCAACGGCAGCACCGCCACGCCCGCCCTCTACAACGTGGCGACCCTGTGGGCCGCCCTCGAGGGGTCGATCATCCTCTGGAGCCTTGTCCTCGCCGGGTTCACGGTCGGGGTGGTGGTCAAGTTCAGGGACCGGCTCACCGACCCCCTCGTGGGGTGGGCGACGCTCGTCATGCTCGTCGTCTGCGCGTTCTTCTTCCTGTTGATGGCGGGACCGGCCAACCCGTTCACGACCGTCGCCGGCGCCATCCCGACCGACGGGCCCGGCCCGAACCCCCTGTTGCAGAACCACCCGCTCATGGCGATCCACCCGCCGATGCTCTACCTCGGCTACGTCGGCTTCACCGTCCCGTTCGCGTTCGCGGTGGCCGCCCTCGTGACGGGCCGGCTGGGCGAGGGCTGGCTGGCGGCGACCCGTCGGTGGACGCTTCTCGCCTGGGGGTTCCTCACGGTCGGCATCGTCCTCGGCGCGTGGTGGTCCTACGAGGTCCTCGGGTGGGGCGGCTTCTGGGCGTGGGACCCCGTGGAGAACGCGTCGTTCCTGCCGTGGCTGACCGGCACCGCGTACCTGCACTCGGTGATGGTCCAGGAGCGGCGCGGGATGCTCCGGGTGTGGAACCTGTCGCTGCTGCTGGCGACGTTCAGCCTCACCATCCTCGGCACGTTCCTCACCCGGTCGGGCGTCCTCGACAGCGTGCACAGCTTCACCGAGTCGCCCATCGGGATGTGGCTGCTCGGCGCGTTCGCCGCCACCGTCGTCGTCACCATCGGCCTGATCGGCTGGCGCGGCGACCGCCTCCGCTCGCCCGGCAGCATCGATTCGCCGGTGTCACGGGAGGGCGCGTTCCTCCTCAACAACCTGCTCTTCGCCGCCTTCGCGTTCGTCGTCCTCCTCGGCACCGTGTTCCCCCTCGTCGTGGAGGCGGTCAACGACGAGCGCATCTCGGTGGGCACGCCGTACTTCAACCGCATGACGGCGCCGATCGGCCTCGCCCTGCTGTTCCTCATGGCGGTCGCACCCGCCCTGCCGTGGCGCAAGGCGTCGGGCGAGCTGTTGTGGCACCGGCTCCGGTGGCCGATGTGGGTCGGCGTCGCCACCCTCGTGACCGCGGTGGCGGTCGGCGCCCGGGGCATCTCGCCGCTGCTCGCGTTCGGCCTCGGGGGCTTCGCCGCGGCCGCCGCCGTCCGCCAGCTCGTGGTCGCCGTGGCCGCCGCCCGCCGGGAGGGCGCCTCACTGCTGCGCGCCTTCGTCGGGCGCTCGAACGGCGGGATGATCGTGCACGTCGGCGTGGTCGTGGTGGCGGTCGCCTTCACGGCCGCCTCCTCGTACACGACGAGCGCGACCTTCACCCTCACCGAGGGTGCCTCCGCGTCGATCGCGGGCCACACCGTCACGTACGAGGGAATGAACGAGCCGCAGGTCTCGCCCCAGCGCACGCTCGTCAGCGCGCGCGTCCGCGTCGACGGCGGGCAGGTGTACGAGCCGGCCCTGAACCAGTTCCCGAACGCGACGCAGACGATCGGCACGCCGTCGGTCCGGGTCGGCGCCGTGGACGACGTGTACCTCACGCTCGTCGCCGTCCCCGAGCGCGAGGGCGGGCCGATCGTGCTCGGCGTCATCATCGAGCCGCTCGCCTCCTGGTTGTGGGTCGGCGGCGGGATCATGGCCGCCGGCACGCTCCTGGCGGCGTGGCCCACGCGACGCCGACGCCCTGCCGGTCAGGCCGTGCTGCCCGCCGGCACGCCCGAGGAGGCCGGCACGCCACTGGCCGCGGACGACGCCGAACGAGTGCCGACGGGGGTGCGCTGACGTGGCGCTCGGGCACCCGGAGGAGGACCTCGCCATCCACCCGCGCGACGATGACGACGAGGTGCTGTCCCCCCGCCGGGGCCGCACGGCGCTCGTCACGGCCCTGGCCGTCGGGGTCGTCCTCGTGGTCCTCATCGCCGTGCTCGCCATGAGCGAGCCGTCGAGCTCGCGGCTCGCCGACAGCCCGCTCCTCGGGCGCCGGGCCCCGGCCATCGAGGGCACGTCGCTGCTCTCGGGCGAACGGTTCGACCTCCGTGACGAGCGGGGCCGTTGGGTCGTCGTCAACTTCTTCGCCACCTGGTGCGAGCCTTGCCGCGCCGAGCACCCGGACCTCGTGCGCTTCGCCGCCGCCCACGAGGCAGCAGATGACGCCCGGGTCGTGAGCGTCGTGTTCAGCGACCAGCCCGACGACGTCGAGCGCTTCTTCGCCCAGCGCGGGGGTGACTGGGCCGTCATCGACGACACCACCGGCATCGTCCCCGCCTGGGGGGTCACCGGCGTGCCGGAGTCCTACCTCGTCGATCCCGGTGGCGTCGTGGTCGCCAAGATCATCGGAGGGATCACGGCCGAGGGCCTCGAGGACCTCCTCGAGCGGGCGCAGGGCGGACCGCAGGGTCCCGGCTCGTGAGGCGGGCGCTGCGCATCGCGCTCCCGGTCGCGATCGTGGTCGTCGCCCTCGCCGTCGGCGCCTCCGGGTCCGACGGGCCCCGCAGCGACCCAGAGCGTGCGCAGGCCATCGCCGCCAGCGTCCGCTGCCCGACGTGCGCCGGCCAGTCCGTCGCCGCCTCCGACGCCCCCGCCGCCGAGCAGATCCGCGCCGAGATCGACCGGCGCGTCGCCGCCGGGGAGTCCGACGACCGGATCAAGGCGTCGCTCGTCGCCGCGTACGGCGAGGGCATCCTGTTGAACCCGCCCGCCTCGGGCGTCGCCGGGCTGGTGTGGGTCCTGCCTGTCGCCGCCCTCGTCTTCGCTGCCGGTGGCCTGGCCATGGCGTTCCGGCGGTGGCGCACGGTCCCCGCCGACCTCGCCACCGACGACGACCGCGTCCTCGGCGCCGGGCAGGAGGCACCGAAGCGTGCACGCCTCGCCCTCGGCGCGCTGGGTGTGGTCGCGGTCGGGCTCGCCGCCGGCGTCGCGGTCGCCAACGCGTCCGGCACCCGCCACGCCGGCGAGACGGCCAGCGGCGAGATCCGAGACCTCACCGACGACCGCCTCCAGGAGGCGTCGGATCTCGCTCGTGGCGGCGACGTGCGGGGCGCGCTCGAGCTGTACGACGGCGTGCTCGAAGACGACCCGGCCAACGTGGAGGCGCTCGCCGAGCGGGGGTTGCTGCTGGCGTCGCTCAGCGAGGCCGCCGAACTGCCCCAGCTCCTCCCCGAAGGGAGATCCTCGGTCGAGCGGGCGTTGGAGGTCGACCCGGGGAACCCCCGCTCGCTGTTCTACCTCGGGCTGATCCAGCGCCTCGAGGGCGACGAGGGCGCAGCGGCCGAGACCCTGGAGGAGGCGCTCGCCTCCCGCCCCCCGCCCGCGCTCCGCCAGACGATCGAGCGGTTCCTGGGCCAGGCCGGCACGGACGACGGGACGGGCTGATGGGCGCGCTCCCGGTCGAGGCGGAGGGCCTCGTCCGTCGCTTCGGCGACCTCGTCGCCGTCGACGGCGTCGACCTCGTCGTCCAGGCCGGCGAGGTCTTCGGCTTCCTCGGCCCCAACGGCGCTGGCAAGTCGACGACGGTGCGCATGCTCGTCACGCTGTTGACCCCATCGGACGGGGTGGCGCGGGTTGCGGGCTTCGACGTCCGGACGCAGGCGGCGCAGGTGAGGCGTGCGATCGGCGTGGCGTTGCAGGACGCCGCCATCGACCCGCTCATGACCGGCAACGAGCTCCTGCGGCTGCAGGCGACCCTCCACGGGCTCGCCCGGACCGCGGGTCGGCAGAGAGGTGCGGAGCTGCTCGAGCGAGTCGGGCTCACCGCCGCCGGCGACCGCCGGGTCGGCACGTACTCCGGTGGGATGCGTCGCCGGCTCGATCTCGCCCTCTCGCTCGTCCACGAGCCGGAGGTGCTGTTCCTCGACGAACCCACCACCGGCCTCGATCCGATGAGCCGGGTGAACCTGTGGGAGGAGGTGCGCTCGCTCAACACCGAGCGCGGCACCACGGTGTTCCTCACCACCCAGTACCTCGAGGAGGCCGACCAGCTGGCCGGTCGCATCGCCATCATCGACGGTGGCCGCATCGTCCGCGAGGGGGAGCCGGCGGCGCTCAAGGCGGCCGTCGGGTCGCCCACCCTGCGGGTGCAGGTCATGCCCGAGCACACCGAGCTGGCCCGCGCCGCGCTGGCGGCGTTCGGTGAGGAGCGCCCCACCCGTCCCGGCGTGCTCGCCGTCGGCCTCGAAGGCGGCGCCGGCCAGATGGCAGCCGTGGTGCGCGCCCTCGACGAGGTGAGGGCGGACGTCGAGTCGATGGAGCTCCACCAGCCCACGCTCGACGACGTCTTCGCCGACGCCACCGGACGTCGCCTCGAGGGCGCCGAGCCCGAGGCGCCGGCCGAGGGTGCGGCATGACGCTCCAGACCTCGGCAGCGCTCGGTCTCGGGCACGAGCACGAGCGGGCGCTGCACCCTGCGGCCCAGGCGCGAGCCCTGTCGGGACGGGCCGTGCGGGGGCTGTTCCGAGCGCCGCAGGTGTGGATCCCCTCCCTGGTCTTCCCGCTCTTCTTCGCGGCGCTGAGCACCGCCGCCCTCGGGCGCGCCGTCGAGGTGCCCGGCTTCCCGGCCGCCGACTCGTTCCTCGACTTCCTCTTCCCCGCCACCTTGACCCAGGCCGTGCTCTTCGGGTCGCTCGGCGCCGCCTCCGAGCTCGCCCACGACATCGAGAGCGGCTTCTTCGACCGGCTCATCGCCTCGCCGGTGGCGCGCTCGGCGATCCTCGTCGGCCGCCTCGCCGGTGCTGCGGTGCTCGGGGCCATCCAGGCCGTCGTCTTCGTCGTCGTCTTCAGCGCCTTCGGCGCCGAGGTCAAGGCCGGCGTCGGTGGCATGCTCGTACTGCCGGTGGTCGCCGTGCTGCTCGCGATCGGGCTCGGTGCCGTCGCGTCGGCGCTGGCGCTCCGGAGCGGCTCGGTCGAGGCGGTGCAGAGCGCGTTCCCGTTGATCTTCATCTCGATCTTCGCGAGCGCCGCCTTCTTCCCCCGTGAGCTCATGCGAGGCTGGTTCCACGCGGTCGCGACCTACAACCCCATCACGTGGATGATCGAGGGTCTGCGCCACCTCGTGCTCGTGGGCTGGCACACCAGGGATGCGGCCACTGCGATCGCCGTGCCCGCGGTGATCTCGGTGCTCGGGACCGCCCTCGCCCTGCGCTCGCTCCGCAAGCGTCTGGCCTCCACCTCGTGAGCGTGGCCGCGACGCCGGCACCTGCTCCGGCGAGGGCGAACCTCGGGGGCCAGGCCCAAACCCTCCCGGTCGCGCTCGAGATCGCCCGCCGCAGCCTGATCCTCATCACCCGGCTGCCCTCGGCGTTCATCCCGTCGATCGTCTTCCCGATCTTCCTGATCGTCGCGTTCAGCGGCGCGTTCAACGGGATCGTGGAGCTGCCCGGGTTCCCGACCGACCGGATCCTCAACTGGTTCATGCCGCTGTCGATCCTCCAGGCGTCGGCGTTCGCGGGCGTCGGGATCGGTGTGGGCACCGCCCGAGACATCGAGACGGGCTTCTACGACCGGTTCCTCACCTCGCCGACCTCCCGGAGCGCGCTGCTCCTCGGCCCCGCCATCGCCGCCTTCGCCCGCTCCCTCCTCCCGTTCGTCGCCGTGCTGATCGTCGGCGTCGCCGGCGGCGCCCGTCTCACCGGCGGCCCGCTCGGGTTGGTCGCGCTCCTCGTGGCGGCGAGCGGCACCGCCGTCACCTTCGCCCTCTGGTGCATGGGGATCGCGTTCCGGACCAGGAGCCAGCGGGCTGCACCGATCATGCAGATCGGCGTCTTCTTCACGATCTTCCTCGCCACGGCCCAGGTCCCGATCGCCTCCATGACCGGCTGGCTGCAGGACGTCGCCCGGGTGAACCCCATGACCGCGGTGCTGCGCCTCGCCCGTTCCGGCTTCCTCGGCGAGGTCACCTGGGAGGAGTGCTGGGGCGGCCTGCTGGCGATCACCGTCGCCATGGCGCTCTCGGCCTGGTGGGCGGCCCGCGGCCTCCGCAAGCTCATTCCGTAGCCTGGGCGGGCCATGATGACGGGAACGGGGAGCGGCAATCTCGGACGGGGGATCACCATGCAGGTGTCGATGACGGTCAACGGCCGAGCGGAGTCGCACGAGGTCGAACCACGGACGCTGCTCGTCCACCACCTCCGTGAGACGCTCGGACTCACCGGCACGAACGTCGGGTGCGACACCTCCTCGTGCGGGGCGTGCACGATCCATCTCGACGGCGAGGCGGTCAAGAGCTGCACCGTGCTGGCCGTGCAGGCCGACGGGGCGAGCATCACCACGATCGAGGGGCTCGCCACCGCCGACGGCTTGCACCCCATGCAGCGCGCGTTCCAGGAGCAGCACGGCCTCCAGTGCGGCTTCTGCACACCCGGCATGGTCATGGCCGCCACGAGCCTGCTCGAGGAGAACCCCGAGCCGACCGAGGCGCAGGTGCGGGAGGGGCTCGAGGGGAACCTCTGCCGATGCACCGGCTACCACAACATCGTGCGGGCCGTCCTGGCTGCGAGCGGCCAGGGGGCTGACACACCGGTGCGCGTGCAGTGATCCCGGTCGCCTTCGACTACGAGCGCGCCGGTTCCGCCGAGGAGGCGATCGCGCTCCTCGGAGAGCACGGCGACGAGGCCAAGCTCCTCGCCGGCGGACACTCGCTGTTGCCGCTCATGAAGCTGCGCCTCGCGACCCCGTCCGTCCTCGTTGACGTCGGCCGGCTGCAGGAGCTGTCCTACATCCGCGACGCCGGTGACCACATCGCCGTCGGCTCACTGACCCGCCACCGGGACCTCGAGACCTCCGACGTCCTCGATGTCGAGGTCCCGATCCTCAGACACGTCGCCTCGCTCGTCGGCGACCCCCAGGTCCGCCACCGCGGCACGATCGGCGGCAGCATCGCCC